>NZ_JACHDR010000001.1:1257612-1572015 GCF_014201135.1 Neomicrococcus aestuarii
GTCCGCCGACTGCGAGCACGAGGCCAGGTCGTTGATCTGATAGGCGTCCTGCGATCGTGACGCCAAGGAACGATCCGATGCCGAACATCACCAGCACGATGGACACCCACCCATCAGTCAAGCCCGCGGTCTTGGTCACGACGGGTGCCAGGAAGGTGAATGCTGCAAAGGTCCCTCCGTTGATCAGCGCCCCGAGTGCCATGGCCAAGATGAGCCGCGGCGTCGCCAACTGGCTGAGCTCGACACGGAGCCTTGGTGAGGTCGCGCTAGTCGCGCTCCGACCAACGTTGTTCGCGACTCCACGAATGACTCCAACGGCCGCGGGAATACAGAGGATGGCGATCGCCCAGAACGTCGTTCGCCAACCCAGCGCTGTGCCGAGCAGTGCCCCGGCGGGGACGCCCACTACGGTTGCGATCGTCGTGCCGGAGAGCAGGATCGACAGTGCACGCCCCTTCTGATTCGCTGGTACGAGGGTTGTGGCCGTGCTCAGTGCTACGGCGAGGAATCCTGCGTTTGCGAGAGCGCTGAGCACCCTGGTGATGAGCAGGAGAGAGAACACGGGTGTCATCGCTCCGATGACGTGGCTTCCCGCGAAAACGATAAGGCAGACGATCAATGTGAGCCGCGGTGGCCAACGGCGAGCGAACGCCGCCATCACTGGTGCGCCGATGACCATACCGACCGCGAATGCAGAGGTCAGCAGGCCTGCAGTGCCGACCGAGACGTCAAGTTCGGTCGCGATCGCAGGGAGTAACCCCGCGAGCATAAATTCTGAAGTGCCCATGACGAAGACCGCCAGGGCAAGCATGTATAAAGCAAAAGGCATCGAGTACTCCGAGGTGTGAGATCAAGAGATGGTTCTTCTTGTCACCACGGCCAGCGCCCCGGGTACGCCAGACATACGCCCACAGAGATCGTGGGCGTTGTAACTAGTGGTTCAAGGGGCTGGCGGCGTGACCGACAACCCCTGACCTGTCTGATTCGGGACTCGACATACCCCAAACTCTACACGCCTTCAATGGCGAGCGGTCTGGACAGATACTTCTTGAATAGGCACGGGGTCATTGCGCGCGGGGGCAGAACAACGTCCCTGGACATCACCGGACTGACGAGAATGCCGGAGAGTCCGCCATGACCGCGGTCGTCTCGTGAGCAATCCGTCCGTCTCCGCGTAGCTAGCTGCAAGAATCGGGTTTGCCGCCCTCCAGTGATCTGGCGAGGACCGATGTGGCCGAATTGATGTTCAGCGGCCCAACCGAGATTGAATCAACGGCAAGTATGCCGGATCCTTCTCCACCGCCACCACTCGAAACCCAGCGCTGACTGCGGCCTCGATGGTGGTCCCGGATCCGGCGAACGGTTCCAACACGGTGCCGCCCGGCGGGGTGAGCAGGGTGATCAGCCAGCGCATGAGTCCGAGCGGTTTCACTGTCGAATGCGACACCCCGAACGCGCGGGGACGTTCGGCCTGTGAAGGCTTGTGTTCAAAACGGAAGATGGGGAATTTCCGTGACAGCGACTCGCCCTGCCACGTCCCCGTCAACACATCTAAAGAGTCCGCCTGGGACGCATCGAAAGCGACATTCGTCGGCCACCGGTCATCGGCAAACCGGGCTCCGTCAATGTTGATCCCGCCGACACCATGCGCGAGCACGTTCCGGACTGTGTTCTGCTCGGGTGGCTTGCGGGCGATGATGATCGGCTCGAACGCCGGACGCAACGCCGTGCCCCACCCCTCCCAGAGCTGTGCGTCTTCCGTCACGGGTGTGCCCTTCGAGAGCACCGTGCGCGTCGCACCGAGCACACCATCATGCTCGGTGGTCTGCACCGTACGGTCGGGACGGTGCGCACCGTGGTGTTTGTCGAGTGCGTGCGAAAGGTCCATCGACTTCGGCATCCCAGTGGTGTGCAGCCAGGCAATCTGATCCCGGATCTCAAACCCGGCGTCCTCGATGCCGCGCACCATCCTGTGCCATGTGCGTGCACCACCGAACACTGCAATGTGTGCGCCCGGCTTCAGCGCGTGCAATGCGCCGTGCGCCCAAGCGGTGCACCAGGCCTCGAATATCTCTGGCCCAGTCATTGCGCTGGTATCGAGGTGAGAGAGGGAGTCGCGGAACCCACTGGCGTCGTCCCAGGAGTGCCCGTTGAAGCTGAGCCCGTAGGGCGGGTCGGTGACCAGGGCATCGATACTCGCCGCCGTGAGGAGCGGGAGGAGCTGGACGGTATCGCCCTCGTAGAGCGTGACCTGGTCGTCGGCGTAGCTGGGTGCGGGTAAGTGCCCGGCGGGCATAGCCGGTGGCGGCGTGGGGTCGGGCATGGTGGAGCTCCCTGCTGTTCGGGGCATGTCCGCCGCTGTGTCGGCATGACAGGCTCACCCAGCAGGTACGGGGCCAACCGCAGAACGACGAGGCGACACAAGCCACGTGTCGCCTCGAGCCGAGAGCGCCGATTTCACCGCTTCGTGCCATCCGACGAGCCGATCGAGTTTCGCTGATTCCCAGTGCCTCAGATCTCCCACACACGATCGGCAATCAACGTGAAATCGCCGACCCGGCCACCACCATTCGCTACCTGGCGAAATTGGCGGAGGTGGTCCGGCCACATCCTCCCAATGCTGACAGCTTAAAATGTTGGGCCGGAAACCTGCCGAGTATCCCTGCGGCACAAGTCGGTAGATTTTACCATCTTGTATGCGAACCTGCTGTCATATGCTGATTGACATGGCACCGAAACCTGAGTTCACATCCGACGACTACGTGGATCCCAACGTTCCCGAAGACGAATTGCGCATCCGCTCCGACCATCCGCAGGTCCGAGACCTGTCTTACGACCGCAGTCGCATGCGCCAGCTAAATGACCTCTACAAAGGCGCAATGTTCGACCCCGGTTGGGATCGAAATGATGCACTCGATCCCGATGACGAATCGACTTGGCAAACCGAGCGCCTCGAGCTTTACATCAAGGAACGTGCGCGCGGCAAAGGATACGTCTCTGACTTCATCTACAACAGTCGAGACTTACCCGTCACTGTTTATGGCATTCTGATCAATCGCGGCCGGGGGCTGGAGATTGCTGAGCTAGAACTCTTCCGAACCTCTTGGGGATACTTTGATGACTGGGGCGACTTCGTCGGCGAGGATGGCAACGACCAGCAGAAAGAACGCAGCGAACCTGAGCAGCTCATCACCAGCGATGTCTTGCGACGGATCCCACTTGGAAGAATCGTCGCAATGGCGCAGCAATCCCTGGCCCACGAGGCATGGCGCACCGATGGCCTCCAGGTTCTCATGGGACGGGATCGTGGACCCGACGAACTTACTTCCGAAGAAGTCAACGCCCTCGAGTCAGGCGCGCGTGCCGCCAAGCAGACCAAACGAGGACGCCCGCCACTTCCGGACAGCACCCTCACCGAGATTGCACACGCATATCTCGAAGAAGCACCTGCTGGAGTCGGTCTCCTCAAACGTCTCGCAGCACGCTTCGATCGTCCAGAGGCGACCGTCAGAGACTGGATCGCCTCTGCACGCCGCGAAGGGTTCCTCACTCCCGCGATTCCCGGAAAACGGGGCGCAGGTCCGGGACCTCGGCTCACCACGGATCAGACGCGACGTAGCCCGGGAGTGGACAATGCAGGTTGAAATGGACCCAGAGGAGACTGTCGCAAAGCTCTGGCAGGCGTGCGACCGTTGGACGGAACGTGCCGAGTGCTTCGAGAAGCTTGCGGATGCAGGGTTCCCTGACGGTTCACGACTACACCGAGATAATGCCAGCGCAACCGTCGGCGAGGACTCGCTCGCCGTATCGAGGTATGTCCAGGAGCGAGCGAGGAACGCTGCACGGATGCTGCGTGCACTACATCGGGATATCTTCAAGACTGAACCAGGGCGTTTCCACCTGGACGCGACGGTGCTGTACCCGCTGATGCGCGCTGCCATCGAGGATGCGACGACGATCGCTTGGCTTCAGGCTCCCGAGGATCGCAAGGAACGCCTCACCCGAGCGTTCCGTGCGCTATTCACCGACTCGCTCTATTTCACAGAGAACCACCTGCTTCTGGCTACTGCTGCACCTACCGTCGGCGCTGTGCCTGTGGAGATGGGTGAGGCACTTTCGGCGCACATCACTGCTGAGAGGACAGCAACACGGACACACTTCGAACGCCTCGCGGGCGAGTTGGGGCTCGACGTTTCCGAGTCGACGAGGAAGCTGACTACCAGCGCGCCGGTAAAGGTCCACTACGGCGATAACAGCGTGGAGTTTGCTACTTGGAAGTTTCTGAGCGACCTGAGCCACTTCTCTTTCATGATGTTGCGACACCTCGCGACCACACCGATCCCTGGCACACCGACACCTTTGCTCCATGCAACGATGCTCCAGTTCGCTCAGACAGTTAACCGAGTGTGCAGTGACGCAGCCGAGCGGATCGAACAGTCCGCATCCATCAGATAGAAACGACTCTTACAATGGCACATTCACTCCATTCGTCAATGACCCGCGCGCTAAAATGTCGGTTCGCGAAGCCCTGGGAACGCGAGACGGATAGGTTACGACCATGACGAAGCGGCGGTCCAGGACAAACCCTCAACTTGCCGAGGACAACGAGTGGCTACGTCGGCTAGATCGAATCTCGTTGGCCGTCGACGCCTGGCGGAAACGCGCCGAGAACCCGACGTCGCCTGAGCATGGAAGCTCGCTCGCGGCCGACTCCATGGAGGGGCTAAGTGTCGAGAACCCCATCTGGTACTCGATGTGCATCTCTTCCGAGCACCTAGATTTCGCAATCGACGCCATGCGGGCAACGAGCACGATGTATCCGACCGCCTATATGACCGTCGCGCGAACTGCGTTTGTCGCGGCCGTGAACGCGGTGTGGATGCTCGCACCGTCAGCGCGGCAAGAGCGTCGCGAGCGTGCGCTCAAGCTCCGTGCCGATGATCTTCGCGTTCAGGTGACATCTTTTCGCGATATGAAGATCCCGGACGGTAAACCCCAGGAAGCTCGCGCCGACCTCTTGGACCAGCTGCGTGAGCGGCAGGCCAGCCTGCAGTCGGTGGCGAAGTCACTCAGCATGACGGAAGATGTCACAAAGATCAGGTTCAATCAGACCAAGGCGATCGACTGGGTGGCTGAGCATATGCACGGCGTCGACGATGATCTCCTCATCGGTGCCACGCAATCCGTCTGGCGATCAGGCAGCGCGGCGGCTCACGCGCAGTACCACTTCGGCATTATGCGAGTCGACCGTAACGAGACGGTACGCGATGCTGGGGGCGGTTCGGTCGTGCGGCTCCGCGGCGATCTTGATAGCGACGTTGGCCCGGCCTTGGCAGCGGCAGCCATGACGCTGAGCGAAGCATTTCGGCTGTACGATCTCCGGCGCGTATCCCACGACCGCACTTGACTGTTGGCCGACCACGGAGGGCGTCGGGAGTTGCGGGTCTGCCACGGTGACGCAGACGTTTCTTGACTGAGGCTCAAGGTTGCGCGTAGTTCAAGGGAGCCGCGCGGGTATCGAATATAGTTCGTGACTTTCGTTGTGCTTGAAGCGCGCATAGGCGCGAGGGGCCACCCCGTATCTTTGCTTGAAGGCTCGCGATGCAACAGCAGGGTCGCTCCACCCGACGGCTGAAGCGATCTCTCCCACACCGAGTCTCGTGGTGGCAAGAAGCTCGGCCATTTGGTCTGTTCTCAGCTGACGAAGATATGCCGCCGGTGATATCCCAACCTGGGCACGAAATAGTCGGGCCAGTTGCGAGCCTGACAACGCGACCTCGCGGGCCAACACGTCAATCCGCCATGGACGCCCCAGATCGGCACGCATCAGTGCGATAGCCAGCGTCACCTCCCGACGCGGGGTTACCCCCGTAGCCATCGACACCTCGCTGAAATCCGATGGGATACCGTTCAGATGCCCCACCGCATGGAACACACTCGTTGCCATCGACAGCAGTGCGAAATCCCCGCCGTCACTATTACCCAGGCGCGCCAAGCGTCCAAGCGTTGGGGCAAGGTCACGCATCGCTGAGGCGGCCAGTTGCAACTGCTGGAGTTGTGGTTCGCATTTAAGCGCGCGGTGCAGATTGTGCACAAGGGGATGCGTAGCCGATAGCCATCGCATTTGATCGACCAGATACTCAGGATGGAAATAGAACGTCACCGTTCGTGCATGTCCGTCAGGGAATCCTCGACATTCGATACCTGCCGGAATCGTAAGAATGCTCCCCGATTCTAATAGCACCTCTCCCAAGGGTGAGGACACTCGCGCCCATCCCGAGATCGTGAACACAACCTTCACGGAGTCCACCACCACTGGCCCCGAATCGACATACGCAGTCTGTTCACGCACCGCCAGTGGGATCATGCCCGGATCGGGCATGATCCCCTCAGAAACGATTGTCATTGACCCTCGCTTCGGTGAAGACGACCTTCAGCTGATTGGTCGGCTGATGGACCTTCCAGTAGGCAGCACCGCACATCGCGCCTGAGCATGGAGAAGCAGCGTGCCCGATACTCGGACGCGGCACGGCACAATGAAGCGTTCTGCTTTGAGCCACGAGTGGTTCAAAGCAGAACTTCTCAGTCGTCATGTTCGACATAGCTAGGTGGTCAGTCGAAGTTCGGAAGTATCCGCACGATTCTCCATTTTGCGTGGATGATCTGTGTCATGACGCGGTCACTTCTGCGTCGCTTGATACAGCTATCCGGATTCGGGAGGCTAGGAGGCCCGCGGCAACGAGTCCGATGATCGCCAAGATGCTGGCGACAAAGTACGGAGTATTCCCAGAAAATGCTGGCGCAAACCCGATCCCGAGATAGATTGCTATCCCGGTTGAACCGCCTAGCTGGTCAGCAGCTCTTTGCACTCCGGAAGCGATGCCTGCATCCTGTTCAGTGACACCAGTAACAGAGACATATTGAAGCCCGACGAGACCGAAGCCCATGCCTGCTGCGATCAGGATCATGGCAGGGATCATTGCGGGTGCCGGTGCGTGCAAATGGACGACTAGGGCAATTGATGCCATGGCCAGTGCTGTGAATACAAGGCCAGCAAGGATGCACACGCGAGCACCCCAACGGCCAAGCAAGCGCGGCACGTATGTCACCGCAACTACCAGTGACACAGCCAATGGGACGAGCATGAGCCCTGTGGCGAGCGGGCTCAGGCCCAGACGATCCTGAAGGTAGAACGTGAAGAGCAAGAATGATGTCGACAATGCAGCGCTCAACAGCGCAGTTGACGCGTTTGCCAGTGTTCTCGCACGGTGTCGGAAGAAGCTAATCGGAACCATAGGGTTCGCGGCTTTTCGTTCGAACACGACGAAAAGTGTGCCGCATATGAACGACGCCAGAATCGCGAGGATCCAGATCATCGGATAGCGGCTTGACCCCGCTTCGACGATGCCGAAAACAAAAAGGAGGGGTGTAACCGTGAGCAAGACCGCACCGCGCAGGTCGAGCGGAACGCGTTCAAGTGAGCGTCCGGGCGGAACGAGGAAACTTGTAGCGACGAGAACAATGGCGACAAATGGAATAGCTACCAAGAAGATCGATCGCCATCCCAAGAACTCTGTGATGATTCCGGAAAGTACGAACCCGAGCACCAAGCCACAGCTGGCGACAGCAGCCCATACGCCCAGCGCGCGTGAACGCGGAGTCCCCTCGGGGAACAGCATGACAATAATGGCCATTGCCGCGGGCAGAGCGAGCGCTTCGCCAACGCCTTGAAGAAGTCTCGCCGCAACAAGGATAGGAAATGACCATGCTGTTCCCGCGAGCAGTGAGGCTGCACCGAAAATTGCAGTCCCAGCAAGGAGGATGCGCCGCCGCCCAAACATGTCACCAAGACGACCGCCGAGCATCAGAAGGCCACCACCAGCGATTGTGTACGCGACCACGACCCAGGTGAGCTGACGCTCGCTAGCGCCGAACTCCGCTCCGATCGAGGGCAATGCGACATTAACAACAGTCACATCGATAGCGATAAAAAACTGCAGCATCGCAAGGCAGACCAAGGTCAGCCAAGCGCGCACCGATGAGTCACTTCGGCGCGAAGAAAAAGTATGAAAAGACACTAAAGGCTCCGTTGTTCGAGAATGAACCCCGGGCAGCACAAAACGCCGCTCCGGGTAGATCACGAAGCGTCGGAAACGTTAAAAGAAGGAACGCTCCGCCGCTAGCGGAGCGTCTTCGTTACTGCGACAGCAGTCGCACCTGAAGGACTTGACATACCAGCCACCATACCGGCTGTCTGACCTTCTGTCACAGCAAATCTCGGTGCTGCGTAGCCGCGCAAGCGTTGGAGCTGAAAGTAGCGGAGTCTACAACGTCCACGTGTTGCACACCACCGGCCCCACTCATCAGCACATTCGATTCTGCGTGCACGAAGAACAACCTCATAAAATTCGTGCGTTCAATGTGATGGCAGTGCAGGCCGTCTTGTTTCGAGTCGATGGTGGTTCGAAAAAGACGGCCTGCGCCGACTTTGAAATCATGTCGTCTAAGGAACGTCCAGGAGGTACTTCTTCTCGCTTTCACGCATGCGTCCAGCCAGCATCGCGATTAGAGCCAAGGATGGTGGGATGGTCCCCGCGATCACGAAGATCACCGGGATAGGTACTAGCAGTGAAAGTGGCCCTGCGATGGCGATCGAGATGGGCATGAACGCGATTGACACGAAGAAGTCGAGACTGGCGACTCGGCCGATCATGTCGAGCGGCACCAATCGTTGTAATAGCGTTCCCCAGATGACTACGCCCGCTCCAGTAAGCGCTCCCACAATGAACAACGCTGTCAGCATCAGAATCAAATTATCGGCAATGCCGATCACCACGAGCGGAAGTGTGCCACCGCCCCAACATACGATCATGAATGTTAGATAGCGACGAGGGAGTCTCAGAGACGAGACCACCAACGAGCCGATCGCCCCGCCGATGCCGTATGCGGCTAGAAGGAAACCGAAAGTGGCTTCGGCGTCCTCGAACCGCGCACGGGTGAGGAAAGGTAGGAGTACTTCGATGGGGCCTTGAATGATGAGTGCGAGCGAGCACCCGAAGATCAGCGTCCAGAGGAGCCAGCGCGTGTCCATCACATACTTCACTCCCGCCCGGAGGTCTCCCCAGACGCTGGGACGTTCCACCGGTAGCACGGGCTTGGTCACTTCCTGACGTCGACTCAGGAACAAAGTGATGACGAAAGCGACCACATACGATGCCGCGACAACGGCTGCCCCGACGGCAGGGAAGAACAGACCGACGACCATTCCTCCCAGTGCAGGCCCGAGACCCTGCCCCATCGACGGACGAAGAGCACCTTCGAGCCCATTCGCGGCAAGTAGTTCTTCTGGCGGAAGCACCTGGGGCAAATATGCACTGTAGGCCGGATAGAAGAATGCGCTCCCAGCACCCATCGCAAAAGATGCAGCGCCGACATGCCACAACTCGATAGCCCCGCTGAACGACAAAACTGCCGCCGCCGTCATCACAGCGGCGGTGCACCCCTGCACGATGATAATGATGTGCCGCTTGGAGAACCTGTCGGCGACCACGCCCCCCAAGATCGCGAAGGCAAACAGACCAAGACTCATCCCTGTTGCCACTGCCGAGAGCGCAAGCGGACTGTCGTCAAGTGCAAGCACTTGAAAAACCATAACGATCGTCCACATACCGGTGCCGAAGACCTGAATTCCAACTGCGCCGAACAACAGACGATAGTCCCGGGAAGCCAACGGGCGAAGGGCGCGTATACGAATAGGATTCTTTGCGATCATGCCAGCACGTCGCCTTCGGCCCTGGCGGTCAGCTGAAGTTGTGGCCAGCTGGCGACATCGCGTAGGAGTTGCCGGTCATGACTTGACAACACAACAGCGGCTTGAGTTGCCCCGAGCGCAATGGTGAGTTCGTCGACAAGAGTGAAGGAGAGGTGGTTGGTGGGTTCGTCCAGGAGCAGCAGATGAGGGCGTTTCGAGAGCACGAGCGCGAGGTCGAGACGGCGCTGTTGACCCATCGACAGTTCGCCCACACGCTTGCCGGTTTCGCGGGGCCGCAAGAGGCCAAGCTGCGAGAGGCTGACCACTTCCGATTGCAACAGCACTCCTGCAGAGACGAGTGCACCGATATGCGCGGCATAGACTTCGCTCGCCCGCCGGTCCAAAGGTAGTGCGGATTCTTGATGCAGAAACCCTATGCGGGTGCTGCCCGGCCTCTGAATGGTTCCCGTGTCCTGCACAAGCTCGCCGCTGACCACACGAAGCAGCGTCGATTTTCCTGCCCCGTTCGGGCCAGTGACAACGAGTCGGCCACGGTGCGACAGCGTAAACGACACCGACGTTGCCAACCGACCGGCCACACTAACGTTATCGACGCTAAGGAGAGCAGCTCCGGTTCGAGTTGGAAGGTCGGGGAATCGGAACAGCTGCGGTGGCTCAGGCACTGTCACCGGGTGTGCTTCGAGCGCTTCCCGTCGACGATGCACGTTCTGAACGTGTCCACCTGCTCGCGTGGCTCGGCCGTGCTTGTTGGTTCCCTTCTCAGGTCGCCACCCAGAGATGAGTCTGTTTTGCGCGGCGCTGAGACTTTCTTGCAGCCGTGTATGCTCCGCCTGCTGACGCTCGTAATCCTGTTCCCAACGTTCTCTTTCGCTCAGACGCCCCTCCTGATAGCCGGCATACCCGCTGCCGTAGATGCGTGGACGATTATCGGGTGCTGGGTCGAGATCGATGATGGTCTCAGCGATGTCAGACAGCAAGGCTCGATCGTGGCTGACGATAATCACGCCACCACTGCGTGCTCGGAGCTGCGCGGTCAAGAATTCCAGTCCACTTCGGTCGAGATGGTTGGTGGGCTCGTCGAGCAACAGGAAGTCGTCCTCACTGCCAAGGAGACACGCCAACCTCACCCGATACCGTTGCCCCACAGAGAGGTCAGCAAGCAGTCTGGTCATGTCTGTTTCTGCGTCGAGCGCTTCGAGGGCGATCTGCACGCGGCGTTCGGCGTCCCAAGCCTGGATCGCTCCGGCAAACTCCAACGCAGCCGCATATTCCTCTGCAGCTCCTTCTCTGTCATCGGCAAGAGCACTAGCGGCGGCATCAAGCGCCAAGACGGCAGCGCGAGGCACTGCCATCGCCTCCGCAACGGCTTGCCCCACCGTCCGACTGTCAGTGGCGGTCATTTCCTGTTCTGCGAGGCCAAGAGTGCCTGTGCGCTGGACACTTCCGCTATCGGGTGAAAGCACACCAGCGAGCACATAAAGGAGAGTCGACTTTCCACGTCCGTTTTCGCCAACAATTGCGATACGTGATTGGGCCGTAACGGTGAGATCGACGTGATTGAGGACAGGTGTGGCTCCACGCATGAGAGACACATCAGCGAGGGTGAGTTGCGCGCGATGGCGCGCCGGATGTACATAGGTATGGGTAAGCATTCGAATCCTTCGAAACGACGCACCACGAGCTTGAAAGCAAACGGGCACGCAAATGACGGCGACCCCGAAGGGTCAGAAAAAGTGGCCGCCGCCTACTCGGAGCTACTCAACGAGCGCGGTGGGCCTACTTAGCCGTCACAGGAAATATAAATGCATAAGGTCAAGCGTACCGTACGATATCGCGTGCTTCCAGTTGGGGCGTCCGTCGTGCTTCGTCGCCACAAGGCTTGATCAACGTGACACAACCCAATTCCTGCATACGTGGGCGATTCAAAAAACACTTTGGCCGCAGGTGAACGAACCAATATCAGCTGGAACTCGTCGATGTGTCGGCATACCTTCCGTGTGTGACGGTGTCAATCAGAGTTATGGCGGCCGGTGCTGGGTACCGGTACCTACTGAACTCCGTCGTAACCGGTGACGGTGATCGCGATGCTGCTTCGTCCCTAACGAGGTATTACCTCGAATCCGGAACACCACCGGGCAAATGGATCGGATCCGGCATCGGAGGCCTACCTGGCGGAGTCCAACCAGGCAGCGAAGTGCATGAGACTCAGTTGCGTCGGTTGATGGGGTTCGGTCAGGACCCGAACACCGGTGAACAGCTTGGACGTCCCTACCGGAAGTTCGCCACTGCAACGGAGCGTGTCGAGCGTCGTCTCAATCGCCTTACGGTGAATCTCTCTCCAGACGAAGTCGCAGCTCAAATGGTGCTGATCGAGGCTGAGGAAGCGGCGAAGCCGACAGGTGCTCCGGTTGCCGGGTTCGATCTCACCTTCTCCGTTCCCAAATCAGTTTCAACATTGTGGGCAGTCGCCGACGGAGGAACACAGACCCTCATCGCCCGCGCTCACCACGCAGCAATCCAAGACGTGCTCGGGCTGCTCGAACGAGAGGTCGCAGCGACTCGCGTTGGTGCGGCCGGGCCGCGGGGTGCGGTCGCACAGGCCGAGATTCGTGGAGTGATCGCTACCGCCTACGATCACTACGATTCCCGCGCCTCCGATCCACAACTGCACACGCATGTAGTGGTCGCGAACCGTGTCCAGACGGTGCGGGACGGGAAGTGGCGCACACTGGACTCTCGAGCTCTTCACGGGGCGATAACTGGATTATCGGAGCACTACAACGCCGTCCTTACCGATCACCTCGCTGTACTACTTGGCGTTGAATGGGAGGCGCGTGAGCGTGGCGCGGGCAGGTCGACGGCGTGGGAGATCGCTGGGGTCCCACAGAACCTGATGGATGAGTTCTCATCCCGCACCCGAGACATCGAACTCGTCAAGGACCGGCTGGTCGCGGAATACCTCGCCAAGCATGGCCGTCAGCCGTCGGCAAAGTTGTTGTGGCAGTTCCGACAGCAAGCCACTCTCGCTACGAGGCCGCCGAAGGAAACGCACTCGCTGCGTGCGCTGACCCAGGATTGGCGTGACCGGGCCACCCGAGTTTTGGGCGAGGACGCGCCGACGTGGGCATCCGCATTGGTTGCAGGCAGCGTACGAGAACCGTTGCTACGGGCCGACGATATTCCGCTGGATGACCTCCGTCTGGTCGCTGAAGCTGTGGTGGAGCGGGTGGGTGATCGTCGGGCGACGTGGAAGCGCTGGAATCTGCATGCCGAGGCCGTGCGGCAGACGATGGGGCTGCGGTACGCCTCAACTGCGGACCGGGACGCTATCACCGGGCTCATTGTGGATGCGGCCGAGCAAGCATCATTGCGGTTGACGCCGCCAGAGCTTGCGTCGAGCCCGCCCGTTTTTCAGCGAGGCGACGGCACGAGCGTGTTCCATCCGAAAGCCTCGACGGTGTACTCCTCCGAGCAGGTCCTGGCCGCTGAGTACCGGCTCCTCGCCGCCTCGAATACGCGCTCCGCGCCTACCGTTTCACTATCCCTGATAGAGCAGGCAGCACGTTCAAAGAGCGGTAGTGGCCCTGTGTTGTCTGCGGATCAGGAACGCGCGATTGCGAAGATCGGGGTCTCTGGCCGGGTGCTCGACGTCCTCGTAGGCCCAGCAGGAACCGGGAAAACGACCACTATGAGTGCTCTCCGCAGGGCGTGGGAGAAGGACCACGGTGCCGGGTCGGTGGTCGGCTTGGCTCCGTCCGCGGCCGCAGCGGATGTACTCGCCCAGGACCTCGGCATCAGTACCGAGAACACCGCAAAATGGTTGCACGAGCACCGCCGCGGCACCTGGAACCTCACCACTGGTCAGCTGGTGATCATCGATGAAGCCTCCCTCGCGGGGACCCTCGCGTTGGACACGCTCACCGCCCACGCCGCCGACGTGGGCGCGAAGGTACTGCTGGTGGGTGATTGGGCTCAGCTGGCCGCGGTCGACGCGGGTGGGGCATTCGGGATGCTCGTCCGGGATCGTGGCGATGCGCCGGAGCTGTTGGATGTGCGCCGCTTCCGCAACGACTGGGAGAAGCACGCCTCCCTCCAGCTGCGTCTCGGAAACACTGATGTCATCGACACCTACCTCGAGCGTGACCGCGTCACCCCGGGAACCTATGAGGACATCCTCGACGCCGCGTACCAAGCCTGGCTCGCTGACCAAGTTGCGGGGAAAACGTCGGTGCTGATCGCGGAGACCCTCGACACGGTATCCGAGTTGAATACGCGTGCCCGCACCGACCGTATTCTCGCAGGCGAAGTCGCGCTGGAAGGGGTGAAGTTGCATGACGGGAACGAAGCTTCTCGTGGTGATCTAATCATCACTCGCCGAAACGACAGGCGTTTGCCGCTCGGCAGGGGGTGGGTGAAGAACGGCGACCGGTGGGAGGTTGTCCGTGCGGGCAACGACGGCTCCCTCGCCGTGAGGCGGGCGCACTCGAAATGGCGGACCACGATCACACTCCCGGCCACGTATGTCGCCGAGCACGTTGAGC
Organism: Neomicrococcus aestuarii; assembly: GCF_014201135.1. Classification (NCBI taxonomy): domain Bacteria; kingdom Bacillati; phylum Actinomycetota; class Actinomycetes; order Micrococcales; family Micrococcaceae; genus Neomicrococcus; species Neomicrococcus aestuarii. The sequence goes on from NZ_JACHDR010000001.1 coordinate 1,271,926, forward strand.
TCGGGTATGCGATCACTGCCCACCGTGCTCAAGGCTCCACCGTCGACACCGCGCACGCGATCGTGCATTCACCAGAGGTAACCCGTGAATCGCTCTACGTCGCGATGACCCGTGGCCGGGAGTCCAACCGCGTCTACGTCGCCACCGATCAGCATCACCTTGAGGAGCATCAGCACCGAGACGATCTGGAGATGAGCGCACGGAGCATCCTCTACGGCATCCTCCAACATGTCGGTGCCGAACAGTCCGCGCACGACACCATCACGACTGAGCAAGAGGCATGGGGTTCACTCGCGCAGCTCGCCGCCGAATACGAAACCATCGCTGGGGAAGCCCAACAATCCCGCTGGGTCACCCTCCTTGAAACCTCTGGTCTGGAATCCGAGGTCATTGATGACCTGGTCGAGACAGACTCGTTCGGGATTCTTACCACCGAACTGCGCCGCCTCGAGGCCGACGGGCACAACATCGAAGCCCTCCTCCCACGAGTGGTCCGCGCAGGCAACCTCACTGACGTGGATGATCTCGGTTCCCTGCTCCGATATCGGATCCAGAAAGTCACCGCGAGCTACCCGCCCGCACCGCGGCAGGCTCCCGGGCTGATCGTCGGCCTTGTCCCACGGGCCACTGGCATCACCGACCCCGTGATGCGGCAGGCCCTTGAAGAACGGGAACATCTCATGCAGAACCGGCTCGATGCACTCACCCAAGAGGTTCTCGAACACTCCGCGCCGTGGGTCGACGTTCTCGACGTCGCCGACCCAGTGGCGCGGGGGCGCGGGGTCGAAGCGGTGGTCGCATATCGAGACCGGTGGGGCATCATCGCCGCCAGTCCTCTCGGGGCAGTCCCAGTCGATGATGCGCAACGCATCGACTATGAACGCACCCGCGCACGCATCTACGGACTAGGAAATTCCGACCAGGCAGCTGGTACGTCCATCATCCGCGAGCAGGACGGACGCACCCTCGGCTGACTCGTAAGCCGCGCCTCGTCACCTCGCCTTCGCCAGCTGCGTCCCGTGGTTTACACGGTCGCCTGGCACGCACACCGCAACGGCAGGTGAACAGACGACGGTGGGGCTACGTCACCCAATGACGCAGCCCCACCGTATCTCCTTTCGGGTGCGAGTTATCCCTTCGTCAGGTCGTCGAGATCCGCTACGAGATCTTCATCGCGGACATATCCGGTGCGTTCCCGATACAGGGCGAGACGGCGGCCGAACCAGAGCGTTGCACCGGTCGCGAGAAGCACCAATGCGGTGATGATCCCGGCCCAGGTCCATCCGGCCCCGGTGACGGCCAGCGACGGTGGTCCGGGCGGTGTGACGGGCTTCTCGACCACCTTCGTGGTCTCACCCTCCGCACCGCACTCGCCGCGATGCAGCTGCTCACCGTCTGGGCTGTAGAGCGTCTCGACCCAGAAGTACGTCCCTGCCCGGTCGAACACCAACTCCGCAGAGGTATATTCGCCGGGACCAGTGACGGTGATCAGCTGATCGTGCGTGTCGAACACCAGAGTGTCCGCCTCACACTCTGCCTTACTGCCGGTTTGCAGGTAGGCCTGGAACGCGAGGACCGTGCCTTCCGGGACGGTCCCTTCCACGATGGCGACATCATGCGCCGGATCACCGAGTGTCGCCTCGGGCACCGCGCGCGTGGTCACTCGGAGATCGGTCGGACGCTCGTGAACGAGGGTGGTTTCCCCAGGAGCACCGATGAACCCTTCCGCGAGTACCTCACCGTCCGGGCCGTGCAGGGTTTCGACCCAGAACACCAGCCCTGCCGCATCCACTGTCGTGGTGCCGGACTCGTACTCGCCAGGCCCCTCGACGGGGATCTCCTCGGAGATGAAGAACGGCTCCAGCTCCTCATCTATGGCGGGTTGCTCCGGGTAGGGGCCGTAAGCGCGGAACACGAGGTACGCGCCTTCGGGTAGATCCCCAGCAACGATGGCAGTGTCGCTGATCGGTTCGCTAACGAACGCTTCCGGTGTCGCCTTTGTCGTCACCGATACCTCCACACTTGGTGCGGGAGGCTGGGGTACGTAGAAGCGTTCGAGGATGTCCGCCGGTGAGGACCGGAACGGCTGCACCCGGTCATCTCCTGCGAAGTCCGAGACGATCACGTAGTAGCCAGGCTGCGTGGGGCGGATCTGGTCCGCGTCCGTGTAGCCGAGCTTGTAGATGCCGTTTCGTGCCGGAGTCGTCAGTGCCGTCAACGTCGGAGCCTCGTCGAGGATCAGATCATCGGTGAGCACTGTGTCGGTGGCGAAGGGGCCATAGACGGTGTGGGTGATGAGATCGAGGTCGCCGCCCCAGTAACCGTCACCGGTGAAGTCGCCATGGTTGTCGGGAAACCCGGCCACTTGGATCGTGTCGAATGCGCGCCCGTTCGGGTGCACGTTGTACTCCCGCACCTCCGACGTCACACTGACCGGCCACCGCACACTGGTCGATTCCAGCGGAATACCGTAGTTATCCGCCCAATCCTCCGCGATGTAATCCCGGTACTCATCGGGCTGGCTGGCCAGGCGCATCTCCCACACCCAGGTCACAAATCCCGCATTCGGGTGCGCCACCGGAGGCGACGTGTATGTCCCTGGGCCGGTCGCGGTGACCTGCACGTGTCCGATCGGTGTTGCGTCGCTGGGCACTCCGGCCTGCTCAAGCGGCGGCAGGGTTCCCGGCACCTGATACGCGATGCCGTCGAAAATCACGGGGATGGGTTCCCCGTCGATGCGCAGCCAGACTCCGTTGGTCGACGACACGGTGATCGTGTCCGTCACCGCATCCCCAGGCAGCGCGAGCCTGGCATCGGTCTGTGAGACGGCTTCAGGTTGGAACGGGGACACATGGGTTTCGGCGACCCGCCCAAACCAGTCGGTGAACGACCCGCGAATGTACTTCCCGTTCTCGCCCTGCGCAGCCTGGTCGATGCCCCACACCCAGGTGTAGAAACCTGACTCACCTGCAGTCAAGGACCCTGACGATGCATATTCGCCCGGCCCCTGATTCAGTAGCAGCGTCTCGGTGCCCACCACGGGTGCGCCGTCTGGTGCGGTCTCGGCTTCGACCGGCTGCTCATCGAACGGCCCATAGAGGGTGCCGTTTGCGGTCAGTTCCACCGGGTGCCCGTCGATGACGATCCAGTGGCCGGTACCGACCGTGGAGACGGTGAGGAGATCGACGAAGCTGTCACCCTCGGCGACATATTTGGAGGCGACCTGAGTGCCGATGACCGGCTGGAAATCCAGTGCGATCCACGGCGACTGCGCGGTAGCGGTCACCGCGGCCGGAGTCCCGTTCGCGAGCAGCCGCTGTTGCCCGGGCGTCTCATACAAGTTCACCCGCGCCCCGAGTCCAGCCGCACTGTACGACGCAGACGCGGACACCCGATACTCCGGAACGCCAGGGGTAGGCTTCCCGACGATCGGGTACGTGCCGGTGGTTAGCGCTTTCGAGGTCGTGCCGTCGGTGAAGGTCGCATCCGTGAGCACCACGTTCCCATTCAAGACGGTCGGTGACACAGTGACGGTGAGGGTGCCGTTGTACTGATCGGCCATCGTGACCGCCACATCAACCGATGGGTTCACCGCATGATTCGCGTTCGCTTCCGCGCGCATGGTCGCGAGGTTCCCAAGCACCGTGGCACGGTTTGCCACAGGAACGCGGCCGATATACCAAGAATCACCGCTCATCCCATGCGAGTTGTACGTGACGGGGTCAGCTTCTGCCCACACATACATCTGCACAGCCGCAGTGATGTCGGGGTTCGTGGAATCGCCCCATTTGGAGAGCACATAGTTCAGCTTCGCCAACGTCGTCGAGGAAAGCTGCTGCCCGGTGTGACTGACCAGTTCGGTGACTGTAGTCGGCCCCGTCGTCATATTCCACGGCGCGGGTGCTCCCGCATCCATGCAGTAGACCTGCCGGCCATCGGACTCAGCGATAAACGCACCGACCGTGCCGGTGGTATTCAGATCGCCATACCCAGGACCGAGTGATGCCGCCGACGCGGGACCGGCGGCGATGATGCCTCCGGTGACGAGCACCGCGGTCGCTGCGAGCAATGACCCGAACTGTCGTAGCCGCTGCCTAAACCGTGCTCGTGGCCGCTCGGGCAGATCGCCCGGGCCTCGGAGCGTCGGGGGTGATTGAGATCGCATTCCATACCTCTTTCTGCACCACACCAGGTGGTTGCCTCCTTGTGAGACGGCAGCAACCCCAGACCGGGGGTGCCACCAGCAGACAGGTACGACACCGCAAAGCTCGACACCGGTTGCCCGGTCGACCAGCCCTACCGGGAACCCCGCTATTCGCGTAGAATCGAGGTAGGCAGGACAAACCACACGCCGAGACGAACTGAAAGGTTCAGCAACGCAGACCGCCCAGAGGATCGGGCACTCACCCACACAGGACCAGCCGGCCACCTGATATTCCGTGTGCGAAAGTGAGACCCAGATCATGCTCCTGACCCGACTGTGGAACGCCAGCATCCGCACCCGTAGATTCCTGCGCCGGTGGATGCCGACAAACATCCTCCTCGACAAAATCCGCACCCGACGCGGCCTGAAATGGGGTATCCCCGCGATGCTCCTCGGCGGTATCTACCTCTTCGCCGCCGCCTACTGCACCACCCTCATCGATCACGGCTGGAGCGAATGGCTCTACTTGGTGTTCTTCCTGCTGCTGTGGAACGGCCTCAAGTTGCTCCTCATGGGACCAGTCAGCCTCGTCCTCCTGGCTCGTGTCCGCTTCCAAGAAGCACGCGCCCGCAGTCACAGTAAGCGAGCTGCGGCAGCATGGGAAGTGGCACCCGTCAGCAACTAACTGGCCTGCCGGTCCGCCAGTCCGCCGGACCGGCGCTACGCGTTTGTGATGTGCAAACGGATTTTTAGAGGGCTCCTCGCCAGCAGGCTCCACAGAGTCAGGGACGACCAAGTCGAGATGCCCAGCGTCGATGAGGTACTCGTGGCCTGGATCGGGGCGGAAGTATCACCGAAAGCGGTGTCTACGAGGCCGGAGAACAATAACCCAATCGAGTTTGCGGTCGCCACGCTAGGCAGAGTCATACTCGGGCCCAAAAACCTGAGTCAACCAAACCCGCAGCACGCCCGAATGCCGCTGCTAGCGTGTCGGTGGCCGCTACGCAGCAGGCGTCTGGTTTGATTGGGTAGAGGCTATTGACGACGACGGCGTCGTGTGTAACAGAGAGTAATAGATGACGAGATCTACGACGCGAATGCAGGACGCAGTTCGCATCCTGATGCTCATCGACAAGGCAGCGGAACCCATCGACGGAGCTGCTCTCGCTGCCTCGGACCCGCCGCTCGCAACCGCAGTCGGAGTCGTGCGAACCCAGGTCCGACTCCAGAAACTCGATTTCTGGGTCCGAAACCCCGACTACCTCGCCAACGAACTCCTCAACGACTACGAAGACGGCGATAAGGACCCCACACTCCTCCAAATAGCGGGCGAAATCCTTGACAGCGAAGAGCCTGAACTCCGCCGCTACCCGATGCTCCGTTATTTGTTCGGCGCGTACGAGGACCTGGAAGACGCCCTCTCGATCCTCCGCCAGGCCGACCTTGTTATCCGCCGGAAAAAAGGCCGCCCGGGCAACATAACGCGCACTGACTACTACCTCACCCAAGCCGGAGAGGCTCTGGCTGCCCAAATCCGCCAGGAATACCCCGAACTCGCCTGGTACTCCACCCGAGCAACACTCGTAGTACTCCTGGCCGACGGACAAGGTGCCACCACCCTCAAAGATCGCCAATACCTCATTGATGAGTACATCAAGACCCCACACGGCGTTCGCATCCCCAGCATCACCGGCCGAGCTCGCCGCCGGATAGCAGATATCAGAGCCAACCTAGAAGGACAGCAGCCATGAGCGTCCCTACCCAAGACGAACTGAGGGCCTTGATTGCGGAGAAGTCCGACCTCCCCATCACAAAAGTCGATGAAGTTCTCACCGGGCAAGGCGTCTCGCTCGTCCCGGTGCCGCCCGTCAGCCGCTCAATTGACATCAGCCGACTCCAATTCAGCGGAACCCGAACGAATACCCAGTGGGATGGCCCGTTCGATGAGACATTTGAATTCCCATACGGCGTCACCGCGCTCATCACGAGCGAGAACCTCCGCGGCAAGTCTTCCGTGCTGGAATTGGTCACCTGGGCCTTGCGTGGCAAACCCAGAGACCTTCGTAGCGACGTTAAACCCTGGTTCGACCGGATCTCTCTTGAGTACGCCATCAATGGCATCTCAATGGCAGTCGTCTTGACCAAAAGCGAATCCGGCTTCGTCGCTGACGTTATCCGCGCCACGGATGCGGCAACTTTGCGCGCCTATCTTGCAGGAGAAGGAAACCCCGCTGCCGTCAACATCGTTGGCTCAGGCATGTCAGAGTCGCAGTTTGCCAACTTCCAGGATGAAACCATGATGTCGCTCCTCGGTTTCGACCCCATCACACACTTCCAGAAACACAATGGCAGTGATCAAGGAGCACCACGAACCAACACTTGGCCCGCATACTACGGCGGAATACACCTTCCGCGGAACTCCGATCTCCTATTTGGCGACACCGTCTTCGCAGGCCTCCCTGCCCGTATCCTTCAGATGTACTGCAACGTGCCTCTCATGGGCACCTACATCCGCCTCAACACACTTGTTCGGGTACAACGCCAGGACGAAGCGAATATCGTCCGAAGAGCTACCGAAGATGCCGCCGCGCGTACCAGCAACCGCGCCTCCATCCAAGCTGAACTCGATGCGCTCGACACCAAATTCAATGCCCTCCCGTCAGCATCAGGCCGCCCCTTTGCTGTCGTTGCCAATGAGCTCAGAGAAGCAGAGCGCGATCTTGACACCGCTAACGCAGAAAGCCGAGACGCTGGCCGCACCTTCGACGAAGCTAAAGCGGCGCGACAAGAAGAGGTACTCCGCGCTAGCCGCAGCCGTGAGACCGAACTTGCAGAACTCCTATTCCAGGGACTCAACCCAGCTCACTGTCCTCGATGCGAGCAGAAGTTCGAGGCCAAACGCACTCAACGCGAACTCAGCGACCACGAGTGCGCCGTCTGCACCAAGGAAATCCCCACCGGTGCTCACCATGAAGACGACAGCACTGACGACAACGAAGACGCGGCCAACTCACTCGAAGCGCTCGCAGCCGCAGAGGAGGCGGCCCAGGAAAGCTCCGTCTTTGCCTCCGCAGCCGCAAAGAAGGTACATGATCGTGTCACCGCCCTCGCTGCCGAACTCACTACCGCCAGTCAGGCCGACGAGTTCAACGACCGATTTCGAATTCAACTCGAACAATCCCGATTGGCTGGTCGCCTGGAAAGCTTCCCTGAGGGGAAAAGCACTACCGAGTCTTCCGAAACTATCCGTGTCCTCGAGGCCACCCTTGACATCCTCAAGGACGTCACGACCGAGGAAGCTAGCGAACTCTTCATCGAACTCGACTCCGAAATTCTCGCTATCGGACGCAAGCTCGGAATCGACAATCTCGACTCAGTGAAGCTCAATCGCAACGGGGGAATGAGCGTTGTCACCGCCGGCGTCGAAGACTCCTTCAAGAATCTCAGCGGCGGCGAACGTGTCCGACTACGCGTGGCCGTCATTGCCGCGCTCTTGCGCATCGGTCACCGCTCCGGAGTAGGAAGCCACCCAGGACTTATTCTCCTCGACTCTCCCGGCGACGAGCTCACGGCCGATGCCGAAACAACTCTCCTCACCGAGCTCGATTCCCTCAAGAGCGAGCTCCCAACCCTCCAGGTCCTCGTCGCTTCCGACGATCCGTCCGCAGTTCAGGGCCACCTCGCCGCCGACCAAATCTACGCCAGCCTTGATGGAGGGCCGCTCTGGTGACCGCCTTCAAACTGACCACTGCGACCACTCGACTTATTGTCAGATGCCTCCAGCACTGCCTTGACCAACCCAGCGAGGAGGTTGCCAGTGCCTGGCCTGCTCGAAGCCTTAAGCAAGACCGGAGTCCCTGACGCCAGTATCCCCGGAGAGCTCGAGGCATTCGGAGACGACCTGCTCGCTTCTGTCGACCCCGCAGACCTCAAAGACGCCGAGACGGTCGCCCGAGCCGCGGCTGAGTGCGGCCCGGAGTTCATTGCCCTCGCAGAAGCTGCCGCGCGTGCAGATCATACCCACGCGGACCTACTCCTCGAAGCAGCCACCGTGGTCCTGCCTTCACTCACAAACCTAGTTTTCCTTGACTCCGCAGATGTTGCGCTCAACAGCCCCTTGTTTCTCCAAGCGAAGAGTCGCCCTCTCGCGTTGGCCCTCTACAGTCGCGTAACAGAAGCAAAGGCCACAAATGGACTTCAGGCGTATGCATATCTCGAAGCCCTGGCCAGGCTCGGGCTCACCGACACTACTGCTCGCTTCCGAGCTCTGGAATTCCTCAACACGGTCGAACCCAGCGACTCCGAAGATCTTCTGGAACGTCTGCCAAAGCTTATGGGGTTTGCTCTCGATTATTGGAACGATGAGGGTCTGGGAGACAGACTCCGAGTGCTGCTTGAACATGACATCACCCGTGCGGATGCAGCCTACGAACTCGCTCAGTTAACCCTCCGTACAGCACTCGAGGCTCGCACAGTTGAAGACGTACTTGCTGGACTTAGGTCTGCTCGGAACCAGTTCACAACCGTCGAAAGTATGGAAGAAGCCCGAGAAGACGCCACTCTCTACAGGTGCGTCTTAGAACTCACCGTCACCTTTGTGACTGGCGAGAGTTCAAACGGCGAACAGGCAGAAACTATAGATACGTTGACAGCTGCGATCACCCACCGAGTAGCGATGACGACGCGCAGCGACCTCGGCAGCTGGGCCGCACCCCGTCGCCAAGCAGAAGTTGAGTGGTTCGCACTCGCTAGAACCCTACGTGCTGCCATGGATCCGTTGCGCGAGCCTTCATGGAACACGCCTATCGTCACCTTGACGAGAGTCCTCGCGGCCTACCGGGCATCCCGATCCATCACTGTAATGGGCGGCGATGGGCTTCGGATTGTATTGGAGCCTGTAGTAGAGGCAGCGTTCCTTCGACGCGATGGTCTCCTGAACCATTTGCATGGGCTGGTCGAGGACGAGGATCTACCCGTCGACGAACTCGAAGTCGCACGCCGTCTCCTCGCCGCGATCACGGCGTCTAAGGAAGCTCCCAGTGGTGATGTGGTGGGAAAAGCCTGGGCGGCTGCGCCCGATTTAGCCGCAGAACTAAACGATAACCTTGACCCAGCGATCGCCGATGAACTCGTCGCAGCTAGCGAGAGCGCTCCAAATCTTCTTCGCACGCTGAACGAAGGGGCCAAGACGCGAGCACGCCTCAAGGCTCGAGAGTCCGATCCGATAGTTGATCAGCTACTTGAGCGTGTCATGGTCTCGCTAAAGGAGTGCCCCGGCCTTGGCGGCACTGCCCTAGACGAATTCACCGAGATGCTGACCTGTATCTTGAAGTTCGCTGCTGACCGCGCCAACATCGGCCGAATGAATGGCGGCCCAATCGTTCACTATCTTTTCGAGCCCGAAAATGGGAAACCATTCACTGAAAGCTTTCTCCAAATCGATGTCGCGACCTGGCTCAAGGCAACTCCTCTTCGGAGGTTCGTCGAGATGGAACAACACGATGTCGCGGCTGGTCGAGCTGACATCACAGTCGCCCAGAATCACAAGTTCACGATTGAGGTGAAGCGCGAACTTACCAATGTCTCACCTGCTGCTCTTCTCAAGGCATACGGAGGGCAGGCCGCTGCCTATTCCGTGACCGGCCCTGCCGTTTCTCTAGAGATGGTCCTCGACTTGACCGACCAAGTACACGGAACGCCCTCCCTTGAGGAATCGGTTTGGGTTCAAGAGGTTCCCATTTCCGGAGGACAGCCCCGTCACGTAGTAACTCTAGTAATCCATGGCAATCGTGTGACTCCTAGGGATATGAAGACCAACTAGGTTAGTACCAGGTTGCCAAGTTCCTTCTGGTCCCTTCTCGCGTACCTCAGCGAGGGATAACATGCCGGAGATTACATCGTTCGTGAGTTGTTTGCACGCAGCCAAGTTGCGGAGCTATAAGTACTCGCGCCGACCCACAAATACACGCAGGTTCGTGACCTGCGTGCGTGAGGACCTCTCGGCATGCTCGTCTTCTTGGTTGATCGTGACCACGATGCTCGCCCCTCACGCAAGTCGGCCTGCGTAGTGCTTGCTTTATTCGAGGTCATTGTTGCCCCTGGACAACGGAAACTTCAGTTGGGATCAACGGAGGGCGCAATGGTACGCCATGACTGCGGAGGTACCGGCCGATAGTGCCCGGGGCGACTCCAAGAACTATCCCTACCTGAGCAAGAGTTTTCCCTGACAGGTAAAGTTCCCGAGCTTGATCGACAGCGTCCGCGTCCAATCCTTGCCGCCGGATCCGCGCACCCGAGTTTCGAAGATGGCGCATCACCGCTTCTCGATGCAAGCCCACCTCAAGTCCAACTTGGCGCGCGCTCAGTCCGGCCCCGTATAACCCAACCATTCGAACAACAACTTCGGGGGTGACAGAGGTTTGAACCTTCCCAACCGACTCAATGACTCGGCCTCGAGGGTCCGAAATAGGCGTCCGTGCACCTACCTTGCGTACCATCGGTATCTCCGAACTCGCCCGTGAAATCAACGATTTCAGGGCCCGTGACGAGTTTCGAACGTCATCCAGCCAGGGGCACCAATGTCATGAGTCGCGACATAGGTTACACCTGAGTCGCGACTTATGTCGTTAAGAGCCCGGCCATCGGCCGGGCTTTTTCATTTCGTTGTGCCAGTAGTTGTGTTGGGGATTGATGGTGTTGGTCGCGATGATCTCGCCGGTGTCGAGATGGATGATGGTCACGCTGGTTTCGTCGATGAGGGCGAGGATTCGTTTGCCGCGGTGGGTGACGCCGATGCCGAGGTGGTGCATGACGCCGGCGTGACGCAGGCTCATTTTGCCGTTGGGGGCGACGTGGTCGTAGCGGAGTCGGTAGTGCCCTTCGCGTGGTGTTGATGGCAGTGCTGGTGGTTTCGCGCGGTAAGCGGCTCCGGGGTTAACGCGGTTAGTGCTGCGGTGGGGGCGGTGTTCGTTGTAATGCTCTGTGAATTGGTCGAGTTGGTTTTGGAGCTCGGCCAGGGTGTGCGCGACGGGGCGGACGCTGAGCCAACGTTTGAGTGTTTGATGGAAGCGTTCGATCTTGCCCTGTGTTTGCGGGTGCCCGGGTGAACCGTTTTTCTGGCGGACTCCTAGCAGCGGTAGGAGGTATTCGAAGGCGTTGCGTCCACCGCCGAAGCGGGCAGTGTAGACGCGTCCGTTATCGGTGAGGGTCGAGGCCGGGATGCCGTGTTGTTCGGTCGTGGCTAGGAATGTCGTGACAACGTCGTTTCCGGTGACGGGTTGGTGGGCCGTGCAGGAGAGCAGGTAACGGGAGTGGTCATCGAGCCAGTTCAGGATCTCGACGTCAGTGCCGTCGGCGAGGCGCCAATGTGTGAAATCGGATTGCCAGGTCTCGTTGGGCTGGGCGGCTTCACAGCGAATGTAGGAAGAGCGCGGGCGTTTTTGAGGCTCCGGGATGATGAGTCCGGCCTTGTGTAGGATTCGGCGGATCGTGGAGGTTGAGGGCGGCCGGTAGCCTTCTTGCTCGAGATGCCAGGCGATGGTTACAGGACCTGCGTCGAGGCCCTCACCGGTGAGCTTTTGCCGCAATGACAGTATTCGAGCACGGACTATTTCTGGGGTGGCTGCCGGGTTAGATCGGGGTTTTCTTGATCGTGGCTCGACAGCCTCGAGGCCCTCTTGTTTGTAGCGGGCTAGGAGCCGGTAGATCTGGCGTCGTGAGAGCCCATACTCGCGAGCTGCATCGGTGACGGTGAGTTGCTTGGCAACAATCTTGAGCACGATGACGCGATGTTTCGACACCCCCACAAGTGTGACGTATGTCGCGACTCAACAGCGACGTATCAAGTGTGACCTATGTCGTGAATCCATACACCTTTGGGCGCACCAATCAAAATCCGCTCCGGAATTATCCGGGGCGGATTTTTTGTTTCTACCCTTTGCCCCCACGCAACTGTAGCTACGAACGTTCCGGGCCCAGCGTCGTCGTACTGGCCAGACGTAACGGTTGTTCCGCTCCTTCCCCTGGCCCAGCCGCTTGCGATGCAACCCTGGCTACGATTCATGCCCTTTAACCTCCCTGCGAGGCCACTTCTCTGCAACCGGCCGCCGATGTGAGAACCCTTTGCGACAGAAAAACTGCAAAAAGTTGTAGCAATCTGGCCGCACATAGGGAAGGAGAGAGTCGGCGCGCTCATAAATAAGGGATTCGGGGCGTACGTCAGGAGATGGACGCGGCGCGCACATAAGAACGGACGGGACGCTTCGAATGAAGTCATCCTTCAATACCGGTGACACTCGATTCATTGCGTCCACTGATAAATTAGTACCTATGCGTACTCGAGAGAGAGCCCTCAAAGCAGCGGTCACTGTGGTGGCGACCAAGGGATTCCAAGCACTTACCCACGCAAGCGTCGACGCCGAGGCCGAACTCCCGGCCGGCTCCACCTCGAACTATTTCAGAACAAAAAGCGCCCTGATCTCGGGGCTCATTGAGCACATCTCCGCCCCTGAACAACGCAGCGTGCCCGAGGTCTTCGCTCCAGAAACCCCTGAAGAGCTCGTTGACAAAGTTTCCGCGCTGGTCATAGAACTCACCACGAATCGCCGCGAATACACGGCCGCCCGCTTGGCGATCTTCCTCTCGGGAAATCACCGTGCGGAGATTCGGGAAGGCTTCGCTGTGGGCGGCGCCAGCTTCCGAGCGGCGGTCAAAGCGTGTTTCGAACGCTTCGGAGCCGAGGACCCAGGACTGGCATCGGACGCCATCGTTGCCTGCGCCGAAGGCATCATCTATCGGCAAATTGTTTGGGGCTTCGATATTGACCCCCACGGACAGCTAGGGCTCATAGCGAAAGGCGCGCTGGCGTCGTCGTAATCTCAAGTACTCACGCAGACGGGCGCCCTCAAAAACCACCACAGTGATCTTGAGGGCGCCCGCGTTGTATCCAGCGGCAGCGAGGCTACGCCACCTGAACTGAGTACTCAGTACTTTGCACGTGCTTGGCGTTGCGCCGTTCCTTGCCGCCTTCGAACATCAAGTACAGCACCGGCACCAGAATCAGCGTGAGCAGCGTTGAGGAAATCAGGCCGCCGATCACCACGATCGCAAGATCCTGACTGATGAAGCCACTGGATCCCGTGACGCCCAGGGCCATCGGAATGAGCGCGAAGATGGTCGCTAGGGCGGTCATGAGGATGGGTCGAACGCGCTGGCGCGCACCGTTATAAACGGCGTCCCGCACGCTCTGACCCTGCTTTCGATACTGATTGACGAGGTCAATCAACACAATGGCATTCGTGACCACAATGCCAATCAACATCAACATGCCGATCAGCGCCGAGATGCCCAAGGGCTTTCCGGTGATCAAGAGCAACGCGATAGCACCCGTAGCAGCGAATGGAATCGAAACCAACAGGATCAACGGCTGCATGAGGGATCGGAAAGTTCCCACCAACAAGAGGAACACGATCGCGATCGCCACGAGCATTGCGATACCCAGCTGAGAGAAGGACTCCTGCTGGGTCTGCGCGAGACCACCCACGGAGGCGCTCGTACCTTCTGGAAGGTCGAGACCATTCAATTTCTCTTCGACCGCGGTAGTCACTGCGCCAAGCTCTCCCTCAGACGGGGTCAGAGAGATTGTGGAGACCAGATCGCCGTCCTCGCGAGTGACGGATGTAGCGACAGTGACCTTCTCAACGGTTGCCAGATCAGAAAGCGGCACGGTTCCGGAAGCCGTAGGAATCGGCAACTTCTTGAGCTCTGCCACGGTGGACGGTGCCTCAGCGCCATCGACGAAGATGCGGTATTCCTCGCTATTGATGGTGACGTTGCCGATGCTTTGCGGCGAAAGAACCGCACCCACCATGCCGAGCAACTGAACCTCGGTGAAACCGTTCTCGAGCGCTACTTCGCGGTCTACCGTGATCTGCGTGATGGGCTGTGCCGGCGCGAGGTCGCTAGCGACATCCGTGGTGTTTGCGGTGTCCTTGAGAGCCTCGTAAACAGTTTCCGAGGCCTTAGTGAGGTCAGCTTCATTCGTACCGGTGACCACAACATCCACTGAACCGCCGAAGCCGCTCATCGCCGCCGAATCCGTGAGGCTCACGTCTCCTGGGCCGTCGAGCTCAGCAAGCTTCGCCTGAACTGTCTCCTTTAACGCGGTCTGATCCGCGTCCGGGTTCGTGTTCACAATGTAGGTCGCCGTTCCTCCTCCGCCGCCGAGCATCGCGGAGAAGTCACCTTGCCCGCCGCCGCTTGAACCGGCCATGAGCATGACATCTTGGACGCCCTCCACCTCAAGCAGAGCATCCTCAACATCCTTGGCGCCATCGGAAACGGTCTCAAGATCAGAGCCTGCGGGGAAGGTTTGAGTGGCCATGATCATGTTTTGACCGGTGCTGCCAATGAAGTCCACTTTCAAGAGCGGCACCATGGAAACGGTGATCACCAGCAACAGCACGGAAGACACAATGGTGATGATTGGGTGCTTCTGCGTGCCGCTGAGGATGGGCTTGTAGCCACGCTGAATCCAGCTCTTGTGTTCCTTCTCCTCCGCGGCCGCCCGGACTGCTTCAACGTCCGAAACGTTCTGAGTCGAGCGCAGGAACCAATAGGACAGGACGGGAACAATAGTCAGCGCCACCAGCAACGACGAAAGCATCGCGATGGCCACGGTCAGCGCGAAGGGTGCGAACAGCTCCCCCACCATGCCGCCCACTAAAGCAATCGGCAAGAACACGGCAACCGTGGTCAGCGTGGAGGAGGTAATAGCGCCGGCCACTTCACGCACGGCGGTGAGGATCGCGTGCACCTTTTCTTCGCCGTAGGACAAGTGACGCTTGATGTTTTCAATGACCACGATCGAGTCATCCACTACGCGACCAATCGCGATGGTGAGCGCGCCGAGCGTGAGCATGTTGAGCGAATGACCGCCAAGGTTCAGACCAATGAAGGTCACCAGGACGGACAGCGGGATCGAGATGGCGGTCACGAGCGTTGAGCGCAAGGACAGCAAGAACACCAGGATGACGACGATCGCAAAAAGCAGTCCCAGCAGGCCTTCAATAGCGAGGTGCTTGATGGAGTCCTCAATGAAGGGGGCTTGGTCAAAGACCACGGTGAGCGTGAGGTCCGGGAATTCGCTCTTAAGCTCCTCAATGACATCGCTCGCTGCATAGGAAATGGCCACGATGTCCGCGTCCTGCTGAGCGGTGATGGAGAGAGACAAGGCTTCTTCCCCGTTCATGCGGGTGATGGAGGTCTGCGGTTCCGTTTCCATAGTGACGGAGGCGATGTCTCCAAGGCGTACGACGACGCCTGGTTCAGTTTGGCTTGCCAGTGGCAGTTCCTTGATGGCCTCGAGAGAGGAAATCGGGGTGCCACCTTGGACGGACAGGGACGTTCCGTCCTCAGTGATGCTACCCAGTGGCATGGTGATGCCGTTAGCTTCGAGCGCTTGGCTCAACGACTGCGCGGTCAGGCCATTCGCTGCGAGCTTGCTCTGGTTGGGGGTGATCACCACGCGCTCTACGGCGGTGCCGGAGACAGCTGCCGAGCGGACGCCGGAAATACCTTCGAGTCGTGGAACCACGGACTCGGTGAGTGTGCGGGAAAGTTCGGTAATGTCCTGGTCAGAGGAGGACGCGGTCAGGTAAATGGCTGGAATGTCCGCCGTGCTGCCGGAGACCAGCTCCGGTTCAGCGTCCGAGGGGAGCGAGTCTGAAATCGCGCTCAGCGCTTGCTCCACGGAGGCCGTGAACTCATCCGTGTCAGCGCCATAGGTGTAGGAAATCGAGACCATGGACATGCTGGAGGATGAGGTTGCCACCACCTGCTCGACGTCCTCCAGGTCAGCAATGGCACGAGATACGGGCACGCTGACCTGTTCGTCCATCACTTCCGGGCTGGCGCCCGGGATCATGGTGACCACCGTGGTCTGCGGCATGGAAATTGAAGGGATCAACTCTTGCTTGAGTTGAGTCATCGAGAGAACGCCAAATCCGGCGATCAAGAGGGTCATGAGGGCGACCAACAGCCTGTTGTTCAAGCTAAAGCTTGCGAGTCGAAACACAGAAGCACCACCGAATAGTAGAGAAACTCGAGCTGGCGATAGCCCAGAAATTGGTTAGCGCCACGCAAAGCTTAGCACTAGGCTAAGTAAGATTCTGAACTCATCAACCGCCCATGAACTCCGACCACGTCATGGAAAGGTACTGTGGAACCGTGAAAAACCCTGACGAATCCGAGCGCGAGTCACTCCTCGCCGAGCTGCTTGGACTTCAAGCCGCCTTGGAGTCATCCTTCGTCCCGGAACACATCGAGCCCATGCTGTCTTTGAGCCTGACCATGCAGCAGCTCAAGGTGCTCACCATCTTGGTGACAGAACCCAACGGAAGCACCATGCAAGCGCTCGCCAGAACGGTCGGCGTCTCGCTAGCAACCATGTCTGGGATTGTGGATCGTCTCGAAACCCAGAAGATGGTGGAACGAAGCCTCGATCCCTACGACCAGCGCGTCCGCCGCGTCAACGCATCGGCACTGGGACGGGAGACCGTTCAAAAACTTATGGCGACCAGGCCAGAGCTCAACAGCAGCCCCTTGCGCTTGCTGACACTCGAGGATCTGCGCGCCCTCACTCAAGGAATTCGCGCACTCGTTCACGCAGTGCAGGTGGATACTCAGCGCAACTAACGCCCCACCGCAGCTCATCTCGCGAACCGCGCTGGCGTCGTCGTAATCAAAAAATTTAGCGGGGCACCACGAAAGATACGAGCTTCGCGTCCCGCCCATCCAACTCAGCCCACGGCTTGTTGATCTCGAAAGCCGTCAGCCCCAAGGTCGGGTACCGGGTTGCCATCTCCATGACGGATTCTTCGTCGGATTCCACGGACGCCAAGCGCATGGACAGATCTTGAACGGTGGGCATGTGCCCAATCACCATGAGCGTGCGCACCGTATCCGGGGTCTCGTTGATGATGGAGAGCATCTCAGTAGCGCCGGCCTCGTACAGCCGGTCGTCGATGTACGGGGTGGGGGCTTCGTCGCCAAGTTCGCTGGTCGCCCACGCGCACGTCGATCGCGTACGCAGCGCTGAGGAGACTAGCAGGTAATCAGGCACAAAACCGTTCTCCACCAGCCAGCGGCCCGCAGCGGGAGCTTCGCGATTGCCGCGCCCAGCGAGGGGACGGTCGTGGTCACTGACACCCAAAGGGTAATCGGACTTGGCATGACGAAGGATCACCAGGCGGCGCTCAGGAGAAGAACTCATGAGACCAGCCTAGTGATCCTTCGGTACAACTTTTCCGTGGGTGGCGGGAATTAGATGGCGTATTCAGGAGCAGCCCAGACAACAACCTCTGGGTGCTCGTAGAAGCGGTAGCCCTGGCCGCGGACCGTGCGGACCGTGTTGGCGAGGCGACCCAGCTTGGAGCGCAAGCGTCGGATGTGAACGTCGATGGTGCGCTCGTTTGGCACTTCTTCGGCGTTCTTCCACAAGTTCTCAAGCAGCTCTTCGCGGCCCACCGTGCGCTGGCCGTTCTCCACCAAGTAGTTCAACAGCTCGAATTCCTTGAACGTGAGGTTCAAGGTGTCGCCGTCAAGGTGGACTTCGCGGCGGGACAAGTCAATCAGCACGCCCGTGGAGTGCTTGAAGTTGTTCTGGTTGCGAATGAGGTTCTCGACGATGCGCGGGCGGCGGTTGATCGTAGGATCACCGAGAGCCTGGCGGACAACGTCCAAGTGGGCGCCCTGCGCGTTGGACGGAGCCAAGGCAACAGCCGCGTGGGTCTGCGCGTTGGGAGCAACAGACATCAGGTAGGAGCGAACCTGAGTGGCGATCTCCGCGAGCGTGGTGCCGTTCTCGGCAGCGCCGGACTCGTTCAGGCCTACATACAAGACGAATCCGCGTGCTGCGGTTTCTCCGACGGCCTGTGGACCCGGCTGCCCGTTGCCTGCCACAACGGGCGTGGGCATCTGCTCATCGGTAGTTCGCGCGAAGCTTCGTACGTTTCTATACCCGGGCTCAGAATAGCCAGCCGCCTGCGATGCATGTCGCTGAGCCGCGAGTGCGCGGTTCTGGGCATTGCGAACGGAAATGTGGACGTAGCCGGATGAAACGGACATTTTCTCTACCTCTTGCTCAGTGCGTGATTTCTCATCACAGTTCGTGCGTGGGCGTGGTTCTCGAGAGAACGTTCATTGAAGAACCCCTTCGGAGGCTTTCACCCCGACTCCGGGGCAAAAATCCTTGTAGCCTGCGCTACACCGAAGTTCACAATGATGAGTTTTCACGTAATAAAGAGAACGCGCAAGTAACAATGCCGTCATTTGTCCATACTTTGAGACGAAATGCATGAATTGTGATGCGAAACACACATTACGCCTGGTATTCAATTGTCATCGAAGATTGTTCAACGATCCGCGCGATTCCGGGAAAAATCCTGAAGATCTCGCGGAATAAATTATGAAAACGCTTCCACGAGACATTGCATAACCATGCAGTACCCCGTATTTGATGGAAATTTCAGTTGACAGTACCGGGATTCGCCCAATTGACGATTGACGCAGACACCCATGCACACGGCACCACGTTTCGCATTCATCGGAGTAGGGTTCACAGAAAGAACACAGGTTCGGCAAAGACGTTTCAGAAGCCACCTTGAAAGGGTGAATACATGACCACATCACGATTCTCACCCGCAGATTTGCCTCGGCTCCAGCACCCCGACGGCTCCCCCATCAAAGCGCTGGTGGTTGACGATGAGCCAACGCTCGCGGAGCTCGTGACCATGGGCCTGCGCATGCTTCATTGGGACGTCAAGACCGCTCACGACGGCCCCTCCGCAGTCCAGGCCGCTCGCGCCGAGATGCCGGATGTCCTCATCTTGGACTGGATGCTCCCCGGCTACGACGGCCCCGAAGTTCTTGAAAAGGTGCGGCTGTTCCTCCCGGACGTGCCGGCGATGTTCCTGACCGCCAAGGACACCGTGGATGACCGCATTGAAGGTCTCGCCAAGGGCGGCGATGACTACGTCACCAAACCGTTCAGCCTTGAAGAAGTCCTCATTCGCCT
This sequence comes from Neomicrococcus aestuarii, assembly GCF_014201135.1. NCBI lineage: Bacteria > Bacillati > Actinomycetota > Actinomycetes > Micrococcales > Micrococcaceae > Neomicrococcus > Neomicrococcus aestuarii. The sequence goes on from NZ_JACHDR010000001.1 coordinate 1,291,143, forward strand.
CCACCGCTTGGTTTCCCGTAGCGGTGCCGCCACCGCGGACTCCGCCGAAATGGTGGTGGGCGATCTGATCATGAACACCGATTCGCGCGAAGTGCACCGCGCTGGCGAAGAGGTTGTCCTCACCGCCACCGAGTTCGATCTCCTTCGCTACCTCATGGAGAACCCTCGCCGTGTGCTCTCGAAGACGCAGATCTTGAACGCTGTCTGGAACTACGATTTCGGCGGCCAAGCGAACATCGTGGAGCTCTACATCTCCTACCTGCGCAAGAAGATCGATGCCGGGCACGAGGCCATGATTCACACGGTGCGTGGCGCCGGTTATGTCCTCAAGCCTGCCGCGTAGTCGGTTACTAGGGTGAAAAGAACCGCGCTTCGGTCCCGTTTGGTGGCCGCACTTTTGGTGATGCTCGCGTTGGTGTGCCTGGTGATCGGGTTTTTCACGCACACTATTTTGCGTACGACGACGCTGGCTCAATTAGATGCCGAACTGCAGGACACGTCGAGTCGCGCCGTGAATTTTCGGGAGGGTCCGGACCGTTCCCAAACGGATGACGACGATCCACTGTACGCTCCTGGCCAGGCTTCCGGAACGCTCACTGTCCGGGTGAGCAGCACCGGTTTGGTGAAGTCTTCGGGCGTCTTAGACGTGCGAAGCGGCGAGCGTTCCTCGTTGACCACCGACGATGTCGAGTCATTGCTTTCCCTATCAGCGACCAACGAGCCGACGGAATCTCACTTGTCCGTGGGTGAATACCGCGTCCTCGCCACCGAGGATCCGCACGGCGGCTATCTCATTGTGGGTCTGCCGACCGCTGCGGCCGAAAAGACGCTCCGGACACTGGATACCACCATGCTGGTGGTTTCCGGCTCCGGTCTGGTTGTCGCCGGCTTCATTGGTTCGCTCATTATTCGACGCTCCCTGCGCCCACTCGAACGCGTCTCCACCGTGGCAACGAGCGTGGCCGACTCCGTGACCAAATTGTCCTCAGAAAAGCAGCACGCGGCCATTGCCGAACGCGTTGACGCGCGCGATGCGCAGCCTGGCACAGAGGTGGGCAACGTGGGTTGGGCGCTGAACAACCTGCTGGATAACGTGGATCAAGCGCTCACCGTGCGCCAGCGCTCGGAAGAGCAGATGCGCAACTTCGCGGCAGATGCGTCCCACGAGCTGCGGACTCCCCTTGCGGCTGTGCGCGGGTACTCGGAGTTCATTCGCGCTACCGAACACCTCAGCCCGGACGGTGAAAAGTCGCTGGAGCGCGTGTTGAGCCAATCGGACCGCATGAGCGCTCTCGTGGAGAATCTCCTCTTGCTGGCCCGCCTCGATCAAGGGCACAAGCCGCAAGATGAGGCCGTGGACGTGAACATTCTGGTGGCCGAAAGCGTTCAGGACGCCCAAATCGCGGCCACAGCTCACCGCTGGCGGGTGGAACTTCCGCAATCCAGCGTCGTCGTACGCGGTGACCGCCAGCAACTCACGCAAGTGCTCTCCAACCTGCTCTCCAATGCGCGTAAGCACACACCGGAGGGGTCGGAAGTGACCACAAGCCTGCGGCAGTCTTCGGATCGACGCTTCGCCGAGCTCACCGTTCAGGACAATGGGCCGGGTATCTCACCAGATTTTCTGCCGCGGATCTTCACGCGATTCGCACGCGCGGATAAGGCGCGTTCGGGCACGGATGGCACCACAGGACTGGGCTTGCCTATCGTGAAGGCCATTGTTGAAGCGCACGGCGGAACCATCGTGGCCTCCAGCCGCCCGGGCCGTACGGAATTTTTGGTCCGCTTGCCGCTAGCGACGCCGCCCAAACCTGACCGGGCGCCGTCGTCCGCAGCGGACAGCAGTAATTAGTGAGCTAGACCGTACAAGCGGTCGCCGGCGTCGCCGAGACCAGGAACGATGTACGACTTCTCGTTGAGGCGCTCATCGCGAGCGGCGAGGACCAAGTGCACGCGGTCATCGTCGCCGTGTTCGCTCTCGAGGCGGGCGATTCCTTCGGGTGCTGCAATCAAGCAGATGCAGGTCACGGAGTCGGCGCCGCGTTCGAAGAGGAACTTGATGGCCTGCGAGAGCGTGCCGCCGGTGGCGAGCATCGGGTCCAAGACGAATACCTGACGGCCGGTCAGATCGCCCGGCAAACGCTCGGCGTACGTGATGATGTCCAAGGTTTCTTCGTTGCGAGCCATGCCCAAGAAGCCCACTTCAGCGGTGGGAACCAGTCGGGTCATGCCTTCGAGCATGCCGAGGCCCGCGCGCAGGATCGGGACAACGAGCGGGGTGGGCTTAGCAAAGTACGTACCGACCGTCTTGGAAACGGGGGTTTCGAGCTCAGCTTCTACCGTGCGCACTTCGCGCGTAGCCTCGTACGCCAGTAGCGTTACGAGCTCTTCCGTGAGCTGACGGAACACCGGTGAGGGCGTGTTCTTGTCTCGCAAAACGGAGACTTTGTGGGAGACAAGGGGATGGTCAACAACCTGTACGCGCATGGGTACAAATTACCACCGCGACTACAGTGATTTCGTGACCGAATTCCCCGTTCCGCGCCGTGCCGCTTTCGAAGAGTGGATGGGCGTGGCCCTGCAGCAGGCCGCTCTCGCGCAAGAACACGAGGATGTGCCCATCGGCGCCGTGATTCTGGACGCGTCCGGTGAGGTGCTCAGCGTGGGCAGAAATGAGCGCGAACTCACGGGAGATCCCACGGCGCACGCGGAAGTTCTTGCGATTCGCGCGGCCGTTGCGGCGCTTCAATCTGCGGGGCACGACGACGGATGGCGGCTTGAGAGCGCCACTTTAGTGGTGACGCTGGAACCGTGTGCGATGTGCGCGGGTGCGATTGTGCTCTCGCGGATCCCGCGCGTGGTGTTTGGTGCGTGGGATGAGAAGGCTGGTGCGGCCGGATCCGTGTTGGATGTGCTGCGCGAGCCGCGGCTGAATCATTGGGTAGAAGTCATCGGAGGCGTGCGCGAGAGCGAGTGCGCTGAGGTGCTGCGCAACTTCTTTGCGAACAAGCGAGTGTGATCGGGACCATACTGGTGGGGTGACTGAAACGTTCGCTTCACAAGAGCACACCCCACGTCCCACGGATCGAGCTACCGTATCCCCGAGCTCGACCGACTTCCCTCGCGTGTCTGCGCCCCTTGAGGCGTTTGCTGATCAGGCGATAGAAACCGTACGCCGCTGGATCCGCGAAGCCGCCGAATATCCTTTGGATCCGGCAGCTCAGCAGCTCGCCAACGTTCTGCAGGACAGCTCCGGACTGGACTTCACGGTGGGATTCGTTGACGGGGTGATCCGCCCCGAAGATCCACACGTGGCTGCCGCCAAACTGAGAACGCTCGCCGCGATGGCGCCGCAGTTCTTGCCGGGATACCTGAAAGCGGCCCTCTCACTGGGCGCCTCTGTGTCTCGCGTTGCCCCACGGGTGGTGGTGCCGGTGGCACAGCGAGCGCTGCGGGAAATGGTGGGGCACCTCATCATTGACGCGTCCGAGGACAAACTGGGACGGGCCATCGCGCGCTTGCGCAGCGACGACGTGCGCTTGAACGTCAACCTCCTGGGAGAAGCGATCCTGGGCGAGCAAGAGGCCGAGCGCCGCCTCGCCGGAACCGCGAAGCTCTTGCACCGCCCGGACGTGGACTACGTGTCCATCAAGGTCTCCGCGACCGTGGCCCCGCACAACCACTGGGCCTTCGACGAGGCCGTGGAGCACATCACCAACAAGCTTTTCCCGCTCTATGTCCAGGCGGCTCTGGCGGCTCCTGCCCCGAAGTTCATCAATTTGGACATGGAGGAATACAAGGATCTGGAGCTCACGCTCGCGGTCTTCATGAGATTGCTGGACAAGCCCGAACTCACACAGCTCTCCGCCGGAATCGTCTTGCAGGCCTACTTGCCAGACGCCCTGTCTGCGATGCAGCGCTTGCAGGAGTGGGCCTCGCGGCGCGTTGCCTCCGGTGGCGCGCCCATCAAGGTCCGCGTGGTCAAAGGCGCGAACCTGCCGATGGAGCGCGTGGACGCAGATCTGCACGGTTGGCCTCTCGCAACGTGGGGCACGAAGGCTGAAACCGACGCTTCTTACAAGGCGGTCCTCGACTACGCGTTGCACCCCGAACGCACCTCTGCGATCCGCATCGGTGTGGCCGGGCACAACCTGTTTGATATTGCGCTCGCCTGGCACCTCGCACAGGCCCGCGGCGTGACAGACGGGATCGACGTTGAAATGCTCCTGGGCATGGCGTCCGGACAGGCACAGGCGGTCAAGAAGGATGTCGGCCGACTGCTGTTGTACACGCCGGTGGTTCACCCGGCCGAGTTTGACGTTGCCATCGCGTACCTGGTCCGTCGCTTGGAAGAAGGCGCGAGCCACGAAAACTTCATGTCCGCGGTCTTCGAATTGGATTCGAATGAGGAGTTGTTCGAACGCGAGAAAAGCCGCTTCTTGGCATCGCTCGGGATGGCTACTTCGCTCGGCGTGCCCGGCCCGCACCGCACGCAGGATCGTTCGGCTGAAGCGCTCACAGCCGATTCCCCGGACGACGACGCAGCTCACCCCCGCGATATCAGTTTCCGAAATACTCCAGATACGGACCCGGACCTGCCGGGAAATCTGGCGTGGGGACGAAGGATCCTCGAACGCGCGAAGAACTCGGCGCTTGGAGCTGCGACCATCGCCGCGCACACCCTGACCACGCAGGCTCAGCTTGATCACGTCATGGAGACGGCTGCGAGCGCTAACACCGAGTGGCGTTCGCTCTCGGGCGCTCAACGCGGCGAGGTTCTTCGACGTGTGGGCGCGGAGTTGTCCGCTCGACGAGCCGAGTTGCTGGAGGTCATGGCGTCCGAAACCGGAAAGACGCTGGATCAAGGTGATCCCGAAGTGTCCGAGCTCATCGACTTCGCGAACTACTACGCCCAGCTGGCCGCTGAGCTGGATGAGGTGGACGGAGCCCGCTTCATCCCGGCGCACGTCACTGTAGTGACTCCCCCCTGGAATTTCCCCGTGGCTATCCCGGGCGGATCCACGCTGGCCGCACTGGCGGCCGGCTCCTCGGTGGTGCTCAAACCTGCCGGACCGGCTCAGCGGTGCGGCGCCGTCCTTGCCGAGGCGATCTGGGCCGCTCTCGAGGCAGGCGACATTTCCACGGACATTCTTCAACTGGTTCACGTGTCCGAGCACGAACTGGGCGAACACCTGATCACCCACAAGCTGACGGACCGAGTGATCCTCACAGGAAGCTTCGAGACTGCCCAGCTGTTCCGGTCGTTCCGCAAGGACCTGCCGCTGCTGGCCGAAACTTCGGGCAAGAACGCCATAATTGTCACGCCGTCCGCAGACCTTGATCTGGCCGTCAAAGACGTGGTGAATTCCGCGTTCGGGCATGCGGGACAAAAGTGCTCGGCCGCGTCCTTGGTGGTGCTCGTGAGCTCCGCCGCGACGTCGCGCCGCTTCCATCGCCAACTCGTGGACGCCGTGAATTCCTTGACCGTTGGCTACCCAACGGACCCACGGACCCAGATGGGCCCGCTGATCGAAGAGCCGGGAGACAAGCTTCGGCGCGGACTGACGCAGCTTGGTCCCGGTGAGAACTGGGTGATCAAACCGTATCCGCTCGATGATTCTCGCAAGCTCTGGTCGCCGGGTGTGCGGGCGGGCGTTCAACGCGGTAGCGAGTATCACCTGACCGAGTACTTTGGCCCAGTGTTGGGCGTGATGACCGCGGCTTCGCTTGAAGAAGCGGTACAGATCGTGAATGAGATTGACTATGGCCTGACCTCCGGACTTCATTCGTTGAATCGGGACGAAATCGCCTACTGGATGGAAAACGTTCACGCGGGAAACCTCTACGTCAACCGTGGGATCACTGGGGCAATCGTGCAGCGCCAGCCCTTCGGAGGTTGGAAGAAATCAGCGATTGGCCCCGGCTCAAAGGCAGGTGGCCCGAATTATTTGGTGGGTCTTGGTTGGTGGGAGGACGCGTTCGTTGCGCTCCCTCTTGCGGGTTCACTGAGCGCTGCCGGCAGCAAGGTGTACGACGCCGCAACTCGCCTGGGTCTCTCAGCCTCCGAACATTCCTGGTTGCGTGAGGCGCTGGCCTCAGACGCCCACTGGTTTGGCCGCGAGTTCTCGCAAGCTAAGGACCGGTCTCATCTGCAGTTCGAGCGAAACATTCTTCGGTATCGGGATCATCCAGTCCTCATTCGGTTCGGTTCTGATGGCTCTCATGCGCATCTCTTGCGGGTGATGGCGGCCGCCGCCCAAGCCGGTGTCATCTCGACTCAAGGTAACCGCGTGACGGTAGCTGCGTCGTCGTCCTTGCCAAAAATTGTGGAGAACCTTGCGCAAGAACTGGGAATCTCCGTGATTGTGCGTGATTCAGGACAGTGGACTGCGCACTTGAAGGAGCTCGTTGGACAACGGAACTCGAGCGAAAGCATCCGGATTCGGCTGATCGGCGAGAGTGAGTCGACCGTCTACGAAGCCACAAACGGCGATCCCGAGGTGGCTATCTATGCGAATCCGGTGACGCGATCCGGACGAGTCGAGATGCTGCCCTTCCTCCAAGAGCAAGCCATCGCCATCACTGCGCATCGCTTCGGCACCCCAAATCACCTCACGGACGACGTGATCTAACGGTCGACGCGCGGTCTCGATTTGGGTTGATTTCCGCGCTCCGGTACAGTGTTTGGGTACTGGTGACGTGTCCGAGCGGCCGAAGGTGCAACACTCGAAATGTTGTGTACGGTAACCCCGTACCGAGGGTTCAAATCCCTCCGTCACCGCCAAAATTTTGACCTTGCGTCAAAGATGAAGTGGACTTAGGAAGTTTTTCCTAAGTCCACTTTTTGTTGTCCCTACTGCGCCCGGGATCCATCTGCGGCACAGTAGAGACATGCGCATGTACGGATTCACCCAATACGGTGGCCCAGAGGTCCAAGAGTTCCTTGACGTCCCGGACGTAGAGTCCCGGGAGAAGAGCGTTCTCATCAAGACGAAAGCGGTCGGCATCAACCCCGCGGACATCAAAGTTCGTTCCGGCCAGCGAACCGGATCGATTCCCGTGGACTTTCCGATGGCCATGTGCCGAGAAGCAGCCGGCGTGGTCATTGCCGCTGATCCAGCCTCTGGACTCGTGCCTGGCGACAAAGTGTTTGGTGCAACGGCCACCGGCACCGGAGCGCTCGCCGAAAAGGTCCTGCTCAACGCTGCCCAGACCGCAAAGATCCCCGATGGCGTGAGCTTCGAACAAGCTGCTTGCATTCCGGTGGCCATCGGCACCGCGTGGGATGCCCTTCAAGAATTGCAGTTAGAACCAGGCCAAACCCTCTTGGTGCTCGGAGCGGGAGGCGGCGTGGGGTCGCACGCCCTGCAGCTCGCGAAGCACCTGGGCGTTCGCGTCATCGGGGTCGCGAGCCACGCCAAGAAGGTACTCGTGGAAAGCTACGGAGCCCAGCACCTCGACTCAGCACAGTTCCAAGACGTCGGCGTCAACGAAGAAACAGAAGTAGATGCAGTGCTGGACTGCGTGGGCGGAGAGACCCTGCGGCTGGGCGCCGCGCTCGTCGCTGACAAGGCCAAGATTCGAAGCGTCGCGGCCGCCGAATTAGCCAAAGAACTTGGCGGGAGCGGTGTCACGCGTCGTCGTACTACCAACGTTTTTGCGGAGGTTGCCGAGCTGATCCGCTCAGGAGCGGTGGCACCCAACGTGAGCGGCGTCGTCGTCTTTGAAAAAGCCGCCTCCGCTGTTGCGGAACTGGAAAGCGGTCACGCGCTCGGCAAAACCGTGGTGGTCTTCGCCGACTGAATGCGCACCTTGCGGATCGAATGGAAGACTCGGTGCGCAAGAATTACGATGCCCGCCCACGCGAACCCCAGCGCGAACGCGGCCAGCACATCCGTGAGCCAGTGATGGCCCAAGAAAACGCGGCTCAGACCCATGGCCACCACAAAAAGGGCGCACGCCAGAATCACCAGCACCCGGGTGACATTCCATTTGACTTCAAGGCACACCAAATACGCAATGATCGTCATGATGGCGGTCGCATTGAGGGTGTGCCCAGACGGGAACGACGGCGAAGTTTCATACGGCGGAACCGCGAGCTCAATGGCGGGACGCGCGCGATCAAAGGTTTGCTTGCCGACGATCGTCATGGCCACGGAGCCGGCCGCCACCGAGGCTAACAGGATGAACGGGCGCCACGAGCGCGTCTTCCACGTGAGCACCGAAAACACCACGAGGGCCAGAATCGGCATGCCCACTTGTCCACCAATGTTGGTGAAATTCGTGACCAGCTGGTCAAGCGTCTCCGACCGATGCGCGATCATCCACTGCAAGACGGGCTGATCGAAGGCGGCAGCGCCGTCGTGCTCCCCGATGCTCTCGTAAATTTCCGCAGCAACCTTGGTGAGTCCCACCACCACAATTCCGCCCACAATGATCGTGAGCCACATTGCGGTGTAGGGGCCCAGCCACGTCGCGACCCGCTCACTCGCGCGGCGGATCAGCGATGTGGAGGGAGCTGAAGAATTTTGGTGCATCAGAGCACTGTAAGCAGGATCAACTCGGATACACCGTAAGCTTGCGCCGCGCCGCACCAATCTGCGGCCAAACAATAGGCATCTCCGGCTCAGTGAAAGAATGGACGCATGTCTCTTCGCGTCCTGGCCATCGGAAAAAAGCACGAGTCCTGGGTGGATGAGGGCATCGCGCGCTATGAAAAGCGTATGAAGAAGCCGTTCGATCTATCCTGGCAGCTGCTTCCGCACTCCGCGCGAGAATCCGACGCCGCACGAACCGAGGAATCCGAACGAATCCTTGCGAAAGTCAGCCCCCAGGACTTTGTGATCCTGCTAGACGAGCGCGGCAAGAACATTGACTCCCCCACGCTGGCACGCACTCTTACCGGCGCCTTCGACGCCGCCAAGCCTGTCACCTTAATCATTGGCGGAGCGTACGGCGTGGACGCGAGCGTGCATTCGCGCGCGAACTTCGTCTGGAGCCTGTCCAAGCTGGTGTTCCCGCACCAGCTGGTCCGCCTCATCCTCGCCGAGCAGCTCTACCGCGCGCAGGAAATTGCCGGCGGTCGCCCTTATCACCACGAATAATCCGCACTTCCGCACACCGCCACGAGTGATTCTGCACCTCAAGCCGGCGGCTCACTGGAACATGTGTTCTATGTGTCCGCGGGGCGTCGTAGGCTAATCACATGAGCACGCGAGATAACACCACTCCCCCAATCCCGGAGGTCATGGGGAAATTCTCACGCGCCACAAAAGAGTGGTTTGAGGGTGCCTTCGCGGACCCCACCCCTGCGCAGCTGGGCGCGTGGGATGCCATTTCTCGCCGCGAGAACGCGCTGGTCATCGCGCCAACCGGCTCCGGCAAAACGCTCGCGGCGTTCTTGTGGACACTGGATTCGTTCATCAAGGACGCAGCGGAGAATCCTGCGCCACAGCTCCCGCTCGAGCTGACGGAACCGAGCGCCCTCACGGAGGCGAAAGCCAAGCAAAAGTCCTCCACCAAAGTCCTCTACATCTCCCCCCTCAAAGCGCTGGGCGTGGACGTGGAGCGCAACCTGCGCGCCCCGCTCATCGGCATCACGCAGACCGCCCGCCGCCTCAACATTGCCGTCCCGGATATCACCGTGGGGGTGCGTTCGGGAGACACTCCCACGAACGAGCGCCGGCGGCTCCAGACCAATCCGCCAAACATCCTGATCACCACGCCCGAGTCTTTGTACTTGATGCTGACCAGCCGCGCCCGCGAAACCCTCGCGAACGTCCACACCGTCATCATTGACGAAGTGCACGCCGTGGCAGGAACAAAGCGTGGAGCTCACCTCGCGGTGACCCTCGAGCGACTCGACGCGCTGTTGAAGGCGCCAGCCCAGCGCATCGGCCTGTCCGCCACCGTGGAACCCCGCACCGAAGTGGCCCGCTTCTTGGGTGGCAGCCGGCCAGTGACCATCGTGGCGCCGCCTAGCCGCAAAACGTGGGACCTGAAAGTCACGGTTCCTGTTGAGGACATGACTGATCTGCCAGCGGCCGCAGCCGCGCATGACCTAGGTCCGGCGTCTGGACTGCAACCGCAAGCCAGCATTTGGCCGCACGTTGAAGAGCAGATCGTTGACCTCATCGAAGCCAACCGATCCACCATTGTCTTCGCGAACTCGCGACGCCTCGCGGAGCGCCTCACGGGCAGGCTCAACGAGATCCACGAGTCCCGCCTGAGCGGGGATGACGTATGGAATCCGTTTGCGCCGGGCGGGGTTGGATCCACCGCGGCGGAGATGATCGGCGGAGCTAGCAACACCTCAGCAACCGCTACCCGCAACGCCCCCACCAGAGCTCCAGCCGAAATGATGGCGCAAGCCGGAGCCACCGCCGCTATCGCGAGCCAGGACCCTGAAAACGGGATCGAACAGCTCGCTCGCGCTCACCACGGATCGGTCTCCAAGGAACAGCGCGCCCAGATTGAAGATGATCTGAAATCCGGCCGTCTCCGTTGTGTTGTAGCCACTAGCAGCCTGGAACTCGGTATCGACATGGGCCTCGTGGACCTCGTGATTCAAGTGGAAGCGCCCACCTCTGTGGCTTCGGGCCTGCAACGCGTGGGCCGCGCGGGCCACCAAGTGGGCGAAGTGTCCAAGGGCGTGTTCTTTCCCAAGCACCGCGGGGACCTCGTCAACACCACCGTGACCGTGGAGCGCATGCTCGGCGGCAAGATTGAGGCCCTGAAAATTCCCGCCAACCCGTTGGACATTCTGGCGCAACAGACAGTTGCTGCGAGCGCACTGGGCACGGTTGATGTTGAAGAGTGGTTCGACATCGTCCGCGGCTCCGCCCCCTTCGCCAACCTTCCGCGTAGCGCTTTCGACGCCACCTTGGATCTGCTCTCCGGCAAATACCCCAGCGACGAATTCGCTGAGCTGCGCCCGCGCATCGTGTGGGATCGCGACGGCGGCACCTTCGAAGGCCGCCCCGGCGCGCAACGCCTCGCCGTCACGAGCGGCGGCACCATCCCGGACCGCGGCCTCTTCGGCGTCTTCCTCGCCGGCAGCGAGGACGCGGGCACCGGCGGACGCCGCGTGGGTGAACTCGATGAAGAGATGGTCTACGAATCGCGGGTGGGAGATGTCTTCGCGCTCGGCGCAACGAGCTGGAAGATCGAGGACATCACCTTTGACCGCGTCCTGGTCAGCCCGGCCTTCGGACAGCCCGGCAAGCTCCCGTTCTGGAAGGGCGATTCGTTGGGGCGCCCGTACGAACTGGGCGTGGCCTTGGGCCAGTTCCAGCGCGAGTTGGTGCAGTTATCAGAGGACGACGCCGCAGCTCGGCTCGCAGAGGTGGGCTTGGATGAGTGGGCCACCGGAAATTTGACGCGCTACCTTGCGGATCAGGTGGAAGCCACCACGGCGATTCCCAGCGATAAGACCTTGATTGTCGAACGTTTCCAGGACGAGCTCGGTGACTGGCGTTTAGTCCTGCATTCCCCGTTTGGCATGTCCGTTCATGCGCCGTGGGCACTTGCGGTGGGCGCGCGTCTGCATCAGCGCTACGGTCTTGACGGTTCGGCGATGGCCGCCGATGACGGCATTGTGCTACGCGTTCCCATGATGGACGACGAACCTCCCGGAGCGGAATTATTCTTCTTCGACTCGGATGAGCTCGAGCAAATCGTCACCGCCGAAGTGGGCGGGTCCGCCTTGTTCGCTTCACGGTTCCGTGAATGCGCGGCTCGCGCGTTGCTGCTACCGCGCCAGAACCCCGCGAAGCGTCAGCCGCTCTGGCAACAACGACAGCGTTCGGCGCAGCTCTTGGATGTTGCCAAGAAGTACCCGAGCTTCCCGATCATCCTCGAGACCGTCCGCGAATGCTTGCAGGATGTCTACGATCTCCCTGCTCTGCGGCATGTGGTGGCAAACATCGAGAATCGCAAGATCCGCGTCATCGAAAGCCAGACCCAGCAACCTTCGCCATTCGCGCAGTCGCTCTTGTTCGGTTACGTGGCGCAGTTCTTGTACGAGGGCGATTCGCCGCTCGCCGAACGTCGTGCCGCCGCACTGTCTCTGGACCCGGGACTCCTCAATGACCTGCTGGGCAGGGCCGAACTCCGCGAACTTCTCGATGCCGGAGTCATTCTCCAGACCGAACGCGAACTCCAGCGCCTCACCCCGGACCGCAAGCTCAAGGGAATTGAAGGCATCGCGGATCTTCTCCGTCTCTTGGGACCGCTCTCCGCAACGGAAATCGCCGAACGCATCGACTGGCAAGCAACCAGTGGTGAACCTGCAATCGACGGTGAAGGCCCAGCACCAGACGATTCTCTCCTTGCCTCGAAATTCGTCTACGAGGCGCAAGAACTCGCCACCGAGCTGGTGCGCGCCAACCGCGCAATGGCCGTCCGCATTGGAGGACGGGACGTCTTCGCGGCCATCGAAGATGCCAGCCGCTTGCGCGATGCACTCGGCGTCCCATTACCCATCGGTGTCCCGCTAGCGTTTGTGGAGCCGGTCGCCGATCCACTCGGTGACATGGTGGGTCGCTACGCGAGGACCCACGGCCCTTTCACAGCCACCGAAGCATCCCATCACTTGGGATTGGGCGTCGCAGTGGTCAATCAAACTCTGCGTAAACTCTTGGCCGAGGGTCGCCTCGCCGAAGGCGAATTCCGGCCCCACGGGACCAGTGGCACCGCAACGGTGCTCGGCGACACCGAGCTCTCTGCAGAAGATGCCAACAGCACTTCCAGTAGCTTTCCTTCCAACAGCACCGAGTGGTGCGATTCCGAAGTCCTGCGACGCATTCGGCGTCGTTCTCTCGCGGCGCTCCGCGCCGAAGTGGAACCGGTGGACCCGGCCACCTTTGGACGATTCTTACCGCCGTGGCAATACGTCGGCGAGAACCTACGCGGTAGCGACGGCGTTGCTACCGTTCTGGATCAGCTCTCCGGCGTCCGCGCGCCGGCGAGCGCGTGGGAGTCCTTCATCCTGCCCGCCCGGGTTCGCGACTACCAGCCCGCACTACTGGACGAGCTTTTGGCCAGCGGCGAAGTGCTCTGGCAAGGCAACGGATCGCTCGCCGGAAACGACGGGTGGGTGAGTTTCCACGTCCGCGAACACGCTCCGCTCACACTGCAACGAGACCCCGAGTTCGAGCCAACGCCACTTCACACCGCCATCATGGACGCCCTCTCTCTGTCCGGCGCGGCATTCTTCACGCAGCTCCACCACCAGCTCGGCCCCCTGAACACCGCCACCCCGCCCACCGAGCAACAACTCTTGGTGGCTCTCTGGGAACTCGTGTGGGCTGGACGTATTTCCAATGACACTCTCGCCCCAGTGCGCGGACTGCTCGGCGGCGGCCATACGGCGCACAAACAAAAGGCCAACCCGCGCGCACGTTCGGCGAGGCTCGGACGGGTACGAGGCATGCGCGTGCGCGGACTCGGCGCCGGGTGGCAAACCAACAGCGGACTGCGCGCTGACGCGTCCATGCCGCCAAATCTCGAACAGGATTACTCCGGCGGCATCACGGCACATTCGCCCTCGGCGGCCGGGCGGTGGAGCTTGGTCCCCCAGCCGGAGCAGGACCCCACCATCTCCCTGCACGCCGCGGCCGAGTACTTGCTGGACCGCTACGGCGTGCTCACGCGCGGCTCCGTCATGGCCGAAGAAGTGCCCGGCGGTTTCGGGATGATGTACAAAGTCTTGGCGCGCATGGAGGAGTCCGGCATCGCGCGGCGCGGCTACTTCATCGAAAAGCTCGGTGCCGCCCAGTTCTCCACACCCGCCACCGTGGACCGGCTTCGCTCCCACGTCCAGGACGCGGATATCCAGAAGGACCTCACAGCTGTCGCGCTCGCGGCCACGGACCCCGCCAATCCTTACGGCGCGGCACTGTCCTGGCCCACTGTCCCCTCCGCGGACGGCACCGCAAGCCCCACGGGCCATCGCCCGGGCAGGAAGGCGGGCGGCGTCGTCGTACTGGTCAACGGTGAGCTCACCCTATATGTGGAGCGCGGCGGCAAGACCTTGCTCGCGTTCACCGATCACGAGGCTTCCCTGCAGGCCGCGGCGCACGAGCTAGTGCGCGCGCTCAAGACGGCGCGCGTGGACAAAATGGCCATGGAGAAGGTCAACGGCCTGCCCATCTTGGATTCCACCATCGCGAACGCCCTGCTGGCCGCCGGATTCTATTCATCCCCGGCCGGCCTGCGGTTTAGGAGTTAGCGTGCCCGAGGGAGATACCGTCTTTCGCACGGCTGCGCGGTTGCGGCCTGCGCTCGAACACCAGATCCTGACAGGTTCGGATTTTCGGGTTCCGCAATTCGCCACGGCAGATCTCACGGGCAAAGAATGCACGGCCGTGGAATCGCGCGGCAAGCACCTCTTCATTGTTTGCGAGGACCTCACCATCCATTCGCACTTGATGATGGAAGGCCACTGGGATCTCTACCGCGCCGGCGAGCGCTGGCACTCTCCCGCTTTCAAGGCGCGTTGCGTGCTGACCGTGGAGGGCGCGCAAGCGGTGGGCTTCGAGTTGGGCTTCTTGCGGTTGCTGCCAAGTTCTGAACGGTACGACGCCGTAGCTCACCTCGGCCCCGATCCTTTGGGTTCCAGCTGGGGTGCGGCAGAGGTGCTGCGGCGGATGCGTTTTTGGCCGGATCGCTCGATTGCGCTAGTGGTGCTGGACCAATCGGTACTCGCCGGAATCGGCAATATTTACAGGTGCGAATCGCTTTTCATGGCGCGCATCAATCCTCATGCGCTGGTTAGTGAACTCACGGATGCGCAGCTCACTCGGCTCATCGACGTCATGCACCGGCTGCTGAACCTGAACCGCGAGCGGGGAAGACGCATCACCACAGGAACTATGGGCAGGGAACCGTACTGGGTGTATGGGCGGCGCGGGAAACCGTGTTTGAGGTGCGGCGCCCCCGTCAGCCACGAGCGTCTGGGTGATCCGCAACTACTGCGCGGACGGGTGGGTGGAGACCCAGCAAACACGGAGACTGTAGAGCGAGACTTATTCTATTGTCAGCATTGTCAACGAGCTTAAAGGGGAACGCTTGTGAGATATTCGCCCGTCCGATCCAATCCGAGAGTCCTTGCACTTCTGCTTGCCGGGGGCCAAGGAAGCCGGTTAGCACCGCTGACGGAAGCGCGTTCCAAGCCCGCGATGCCTTTCGCCGGAACGTACCGGCTCATCGACTTCGCGCTCTCTAATCTGGCGAATTCCGGCATCCGCAACGTCTGGGTGGTGGAGCAGTACAAGCCGTTCGAACTCAACCAGCATCTGGCCAACGGGCGCCCGTGGGATCTCGACGGCACCTATGAAGGACTGCGGATTCTTCCGCCCTTCGAGGGCAGCAAACGGGACGGATTCGCCGAAGGTAACGCCCACGCGATCTACCAGCAGATACCTAAACTCAAAGAGTCTGGCGCGGAGCACGTCGTGGTCATGAGTTGCGACCACGTGTACCAGCTAGACCTTCGGCCCGTCCTAGAACAGCACGAGAAAACTGACGCTGATGTCACCATCGTGACCACCCACATTGATGAGAAGCCGTCCCGGTACAGCGTGGTCACCGTGGACAAGGACTCCCGCGTCACCGACTTCCAGTACAAGCCAGAGTCGCCCAATGGTCAGACGGTGGCCACCGAGGTGTTCGTCTATAAGACCTCCGTTCTGGTGGAGACGCTGGAGAAGCTGGCCCAAGAGGTCACGGCAAGCGCCAGCAAGGACATCGGAGAGGAAGACGAGTCCGAGGACTCTCTGGGCCAACAACTCGGCGACTACGGCGAGCGGCTGCTCCCGGCTCTCGTCGAAGGCGGCCGCGCGTTCGCGTTTCCGCTCAAGGGCTATTGGAGGGATCTTGGCACGGTAGACGCCTACTTCGGCGCGCACATGCAACTTTTGGATGGCACCGGCGTCCAACTCGGGGATCCTGAATGGCCCATCATGACAAATACCGTCGGACTGCCGCCGGCGTTCATTGATCAAACGGCCACCATTGGACACTCGCTCGTCGCCGCAGGGGCACGCGTCTCCGGAGAGGTTGAGCACAGTGTCATTGGCCCCGGTGTCACCATTGAGAGCGGGGCGAAGGTCTCCCGTTGCATCCTCTTGGGAGACAACCACGTCACGAAGGGCGCGGTTCTAGAATCAGTGATCGCGGACATCGGAGCGACTTTCGACGCTGGTCAGGTGGGCGAAACAAAGCCTGGACCGGGCAACATCACCATCGTTCAACCACCCTCCCCTGGCATAGGCTGATTTTGCACAACCTCGTGAAACATCGGCTGGAAGGAAGCCTGTGACCAGTTCTGAACCGCGCATCCTCAGCATCCATTTCAAGGACCACCGCATCGAAAGCATCGACGGCGGAATCGTTGAAGAAGGTACCAAGTGGATTCTGGTGGCTGCCGTCCGCGGCGGTGCCCGCAGGAACGGTCACGTCCTCATTCGGCGGAAGTTCATCCGCAAAATGGTGCCGGTAGGAAAGTTCACGAACCTCGCCGCAAACGTGGTGGGAAGTTGGCCTCCGGCGCCGCTCCTTGGTGCGGACGGCCAGCCTCTTGAGCTGGATCTGAATCATGGCCGCCTCTCACTGCAGAGCATCGCTGAGCACTATCCGGTGCTGGGCTTCCACTACGAGCGCCGCAAAGGCGAGGGTTTAG
The DNA here is from genome assembly GCF_014201135.1 of Neomicrococcus aestuarii. NCBI lineage: Bacteria > Bacillati > Actinomycetota > Actinomycetes > Micrococcales > Micrococcaceae > Neomicrococcus > Neomicrococcus aestuarii. The sequence continues at coordinate 1,307,824 of NZ_JACHDR010000001.1, forward strand.
TGGATGGGGTTCTTCAGTTAGAGGACGACGACGCTGCCTTGCGTTTCCGGATCGTCACCGATGAGGGGCGCGTGCGTTCTGGAATTACGACGCTAGACCGCTCGTCGCTGATCGCCCTTGAGATTGGTTCGTCCCGCTTGTCAAAGCTTGCGGCCAAGATGGCGGACTCTGCGCGCGTAGAGGAGACTCTGGCCGTAGAAGCGCCGGTTGTAGAAGCGCCTGCCGACGTGGAGATCATCTCGGCGACCAAGGCGTTTGAGATCAAGCCGTCTGCCTATTTGGTGCGCCTTGCGAACTTCCAAGACGTGCCCGGCATTCAGGCGTTGCACCGTCGCGGCGGCTACGCCCCACCGTCACCGCGCTTTTTAGAACGCGTCATCGCGGACGAGGATTCCTTGGTGGTAGTCGCAGTAGATCGCGAAGAATCAGTGGTGGGATGGGCAAAAGCTAACTACATTCCGTCCTCGATCGCCGACCCTGCCGGCTACTACTTGACCGGTGTCCGCGTTGATGATGACCACCGACGCAACGGTCTTGCTCGAGAAATGGCAGGGGCACGCTTGAGTTGGCTGCGTCGTCGTACTGACACCGTCTTTGCGAGCGTCCCGGCACCCAACCAACCCGCCCGGCACTATCTCAGTTCCCTCGGCTTCCGGGAAATCCCCCAAGAAGAAGCGCCCGTCCAACCCGGCAACTCCGTACTGTTGGAACTCACTCTCGACGCAGGGCAGGCTCGCTAACTCGTGGCATTGAAATCACCCCTCCCCGTCCGCAACGGGGTCAACGCCACGCGGCTACGCTTGCCGCGTGCAGGCGAAGGACCGTGGCTGACTGTCATGGACTACGTCCTGTTCCGCTTTGGGCACGTGGACCCCGACGGAATCGTGCAACGCTTCGAAGACGGTGAAGTGGTGGCGCTGGACGGCTCCGCGTTCACGCCGCATACCCCGCTGGGGCTCCACGAATTCCTCTGGTACTACCGGGATTTGCCCACCGAGCCGCGCTTGCCGGTGGAAGAATCCATCATTTTTCAGGACGAGCACCTCGTGGCCGTGGATAAACCACACTTCTTGCCCACTACTCCGGGCGGCCGGTACGTTCAAGAATCTGCGCTGGTCAGACTGCGAAATCGCCTCAACAACCCGGATCTGATTCCCATGCACCGGCTGGACCGAGCTACCGCGGGCGTGGTCCTCTTCTCCACCAACCCGGACTCCCGCGGCGCCTACCAAGTGCTCTTTGAGAAGCGGCGCATCAAGAAGACCTATCAAGCGGTCAGCGTCATCCCCGAAGACCGGCTCGAATGGACGATGGGCACCTTCCCCTCCGTGTTCAAGAACCGTATGGCCAAGGAGAAGGGCTACTTGCTCTCCCGCGTCACCGAGGGCGCCGCGAACGCGCGCACTCGCATCAGCGTGCGCGCCGTGGGGCAAAGCCAGGACTCGCGCTACGGCACCGCGGTGTTGTGGGATTTGGATCCTCTCACGGGCAAAACTCACCAGTTGCGGGTCCATCTCGCAGCGCTGGGGTGCGGCATCCTGCACGATCCGTTTTATCCGGTGCTGTTGGACGAAGCCCCGGACGATTACTCGCGTCCACTTCAACTGCTGGCCTCAAGCATTAGTTTCGTGGACCCGTTCACGAAACAAGAGCGCCGCTTTGAATCCGGGCTCGCCCTCGCTGCCGCACCGATCTCCGAAGCTCGGGGCTGATCGGCGATGGACGTACCTCTGAACGAGTACGGCGCTTGGTACTACCCTTTGATGCTGGTCCTCGTGGCGATCGACGCCTCCGTGCCACCTACGCCCAGCGAGCTGTTTGTGTTGGGCGCAGGTCCGCTGGTGGCGACGGGTTCTTTGCTCTTGATTCCCGCGTATTTGGCTGCCTTTTTGGGGTGCTGGCTAGGCGATCTGGCCTTGTTCTATGCGTTTAGGCTGCGACTGACGCGCCTGTTGGACAGGTTCACGTGGGGGCGATGGATTCACCGCAACGCGCTCCGGTTGACCCGCAAAATCGGGACCGAAACCACGTACGCCGGGTTGATCGGTATTCGATTCCTTTCAGGCGGTCGCACGGCGGCTGTGGTGGCCGCCGCGCTCGGCGGTGTTGCTAGACGCCCATTTATTCTGTTCACTGGAGTAGGGTCCGCACTTTGGGCCGCGTACATGATGGCAATTGGCTACTTCGTGGGGACCACTACAGGGCTCCCCGCTTGGGCCTCCGCGGTGATTGGCATGGTTGTGGGTACCCTGATAGGTGTTATTTTCGCCATGCTCTTAACGCTTGTTCGCCGATGGAGGGGAGTTAGACCGCGATGAAAGACCGTTTTGAGGACGACGCCGCCGTCTCGCCTGCCCTTGCCCGTTTGCGTGACGCTTCGCCCGATACAGATTCCAGCAACGATGCTGAGATGACAGGCGCCACGGCGGAGAAGAAGGATTCCGCAAAGAACGCCGCAGCTACTGCGAGCGCTCCATCTGCACAGACTTCCGAGGCAAAGAAAGCCTCCAGCACCGAGAAGCCCGAGGCCAGCGGTGAGAAGACTGAGGCCAGCGCAGAGGGCGAAATGCCTGGCGATGGCTTGTCCTCGTGGCTCGACAACATTGAGTTGCCCACCGCGAGCGAATTGACCACCCGGTTAGGACGCTGGCGTGCTCGCCGCGCCGCTGAAAAGGCTAAACAGCGCAAGGACATCGAGACCGTCCGCGCAAAGGCAGAAGCGCGCAAGGAATCCGAGCAAGCCGCTAAGGACCGTGCGGAACAAGAGCGTCTAGCTCGGCTCGCAGTCCTCACCGGTCCTATCGAAAAGGTCCAGACCACCCCGGCGGCTCCAGCCGAACCGAAGGTCGATCGCTTCAAGCCTGCCGCGACACGTCCAAGCACGCCAAGTTTCGTTGCTAGCGAAGCCCAGCACTTGGACCGATCCGGCGCCAACCGCAAAAACGAGTCCGCCGACGCGCGCGCTCAGGATGACTCGCTTGCGCACCTCGTCGAGGAAGCTCGCGAGGCTGTCCTCAAGCACAACCAATCCGTGCCCGGAATGCAGGTTCAAGCCGAGGAAGAATCGGCCAAGGACAGCGCAACAAAGGCGGCAGAACAACCCAAGCTGCGTCGTCGTAATCCGCTCATGGATCCCAAGATTGCCGCGCAGCTCGAACAAGAAGAGCGCGCCGCGGCCGCCAAGCCGGTCAGCCGCGCGATCCTGCAGCCCACGGCTCGCCCGCACCAGCCGGTGTGGGAGATCGAGACCGTTCCCTCCTCCGTGTACGTGGCGCCGTACAACCTGCCTTCGCGTGCCCCTAACCCGGAGCCCACCTCGCAGGATCTCATCCGACGACTCGTCGTCACGCTGGCAATCATCGCCAGCGCCGTGGTGGCGTTCATGGAGCTGGGAATCTTCGGAGCACCTGGAGTGCACGACCGCGAGTTCTCTCCGTTCGAACCCAACGTGAGCTTCATGTCCATGGGCGTGCTCGCGTATTTGGTCTGGGGAATCATCTACTTGTGGCTGCTGGTCTACGCAGGCTACCAATGGACCATCGACGAACGCTCGTCTGTGCGTCAGCGCCGACTGGGCTACCCCGTGGCCGCAGCGGCGATTCTGGGCGCCGCTTGGCTTTTCTTCGCGAGCCAGGGCTCAGACGGAATCGCCCTGGTGATCAGCGTTGTTTTGCTGGGCGTACTCATCTACAGCTTGAACGTCTTGAACCAGCACACCGCTCGTACTCGTGATGAGCGTATGTGCATCGATGCCCCGATTGGCCTGTTCCTAGGTTTCGCCATGACGAGCGCCGCCATGAATCTGGGCACGTTCTTGACCATGCACCGCGTGAACTTCTTGTTGCCCGGCGACTGGTGGGCAACGTTCTTGATCATTGGCCTCACGTGGCTTGCCGCCACGCTGACCATGACGGAACGCGGGCGCATTGTGATGGCGCTCGGCTTTGGCTGGGGCCTGTTCTGGATCATGATTCCGCGACTGTTCGGCTCTAACGATTCCGCCCTCGTAGCGATCACGGCCGGCGTCTGCGGGTTCGTTGTGGTGCTGGCGACCGAAAATCGTCGCTACCAGATTGCCCACGCAGAACGCCGCGCACTGCGCGGAAAGCCCACGGAATTCTAAACGTGCCCCTAATGCCCAAGCCTTTCTTGGTGATCTCTACGCGCACCTCAGATGAGGCTACGGCGGATGAGATTCGCAGCACGCTGGCGCTTTCTGGATTGCCCGCGGACCGCGTGGAACACTGGCGGCTGGAAAGCACTCCTCTGCCACCGCTCGAGGAGTTTGCTCCTGAACGCTTCGCCGGTTTCATTCTGGGCGGCAGTCCGTTCAATGCATCCGATACGGACAAGTCCGAAGTCCAGTTGCGCGTTGAAGCTGACCTGAACCGTCTACTGGATTGGATAGTGGAGCACGACGCCCCGTTCTTGGGCGAGTGCTACGGCGTCGGAACGCTTGGCGTTCATCAAGGCGCCGTGGTGGATCGCAGCTATCCGGAACCGGTAGGAAGCACGTGGGTGAGCCTGACAGAAACCGGACGCAACGACCCGCTCCTAGCCGGACTGCCGGAATCCTTCGGCGCCTACGTGGGTCACAAAGAATCCATTAGCAAACTGCCCGCTCATGCCATCCATTTGGCGACATCGCCGGCCGCTCCGGTCCAGATGTTCAAGGTGAAGAACAACCTCTACGCGACGCAGTTTCACCCCGAGTTGGATCAAGAAGGTTTGATCACCCGCATTCGGATTTACGCTCACGCGGGGTACTTTCCGTCCGAAGAGGCTGAGTCACTCATTGAAGCCGCCAAGCAGCAGGATCACCTTTGGCCGCGGCTAGTTCTTCAGAACTTCGTGCGGATCTACGGCGGGGATCGCTAAGGAATCTTGCCCGAACGGGAATAGGGTCCCGAGATCATCAGTTGCCGCCAGTGTGAGCAAACTATTCTCCCCGGTCACTATCCGCACCCTCGAAGGCGACGGACTAGAACTCCGCAACCGCGCTGTCCTCGCGCCCATGTGTACTTACTCAGTCACGGCAAAGGATGGCGTACCCACCGATTGGCATCTGGTTCACCTTGGCGCTCGCGCTAATGGCGGATTCGGACTCATCATTGCCGAAGCCACCGGCGTAAGCCCGGAGGCCCGAATTTCCGATCAGGATTTGGGACTCTGGAACGACGAACAGACCGCAGCTTTCCGCCGCGTCACCGATTACCTCCACTCCTACGGCGCCGCTGCCGGCGTCCAGCTGGCCCACGCGGGCGGCAAGGCGTCCACCTACGGACATTTGCTTGAACTCGCCGACGCCGGCTTCAAAGGTTCCATCCCGCTTGATCAGGGTGGTTGGGAGACGGTTGGCCCTTCTGAAACAGATATTCACGGTTTGCGCAGCCCGCGCGAGATGACCGTGGAAGACATCCAGAAGGTCATTGACGACTTCTCCGCCGCTGCTCGCCGAGCCGACGAGGCCGGATTCGACTTCATCCAAATCCACTCCGCACACGGCTACCTCCTGCACGAATTCCTGTCCCCGCTCACCAACAAGCGCACGGACGAATGGGGCGGCTCGTTGGAAAACCGCATGCGTCTGGCCCTTGAAGTCACCAAGGCTGTTCGCGCCGCGTGGCCACAGAACAAGCCGCTTGGCATCCGCTTCTCCGGCACCGACTGGGTAGATGGTGGGTGGAACATCGAGGAGACCATCGAACTCGCACGCCGAGTAACCGAACTCGGAGTGACTGCCATCGATCTTTCCAGCGCCGGAATCGGCCAGTACTTTGGGCCTATCGGTCCGGGCTACCAAACCCAGCTGGCTGCCCAAGTGAAGGAAGCACTGGCCAACCCGGACATTTTCATCACCGCGGTAGGTTCCATCACCACTGCTGTGCAGGCTGAGTCCTTGCTCATGACCGGCCAGGCGGACGGCATCAGCATTGCCCGTGCAGCGCTGAATGATCCGCACTGGGCGGCTAACGCCGCGAAAACTCTTGGCGTGAGCGCTAAAGAGAACCCGCGTGCAGCGCAGTACTGGCGTGCAGCCTGGTAGGCGAATAAGACCCCAGACATAGAAAGAAGGCGGCGGAACCATCAAGGGTTCCGCCGCCTTCTTTGCGTCTGCGACTAAAAGCTACGTCGCGAAGCTACCGTCAACGCATTATGGCGCTGGAAGCTCTTCCGGCTTCTTCTTGCCCGGCATAAAGAAGCTCAAGACCACAATCAGCAAGGACACGATGGCAGCCGCCAAGTAGCCGTGCTGAAGGCCCTCAACATCGGCCGTAATGGGATCGGCGCCAGCCGCCATTGCGGTGGCCGTGCCGGAGACCATCAAACCGATGAGCAGCGCGGTGCCTGCCGCGCCGCCGAGCTGCTGCAGTGCGCTCAACAGGGCGGAGCCGTGCGAGTGCAAGGAGTGCGGCAATGGGTTCAGCGCCGTGGTGAACAACGGCGTGAAGAGAAGGGCGAAGGACAGGTTCATGGTGAACATGAGCACCAGAATCAGCCAGATCGGCGTGGAAGCGTCGAAGCGGGTGAACTGCCACAGGATCACCGAGAGCAAGATGGCTCCCGGGACTACCAGTGAGCGAGCACCGATCTTGTCATACCAACGTCCAACAAACGGCGCCATGACGCCCATGAGGATGCCGCCCGGGAGCAGCATGAGGCCGGTCTGCAAGGTGGACAGGCCACGCACCTGCTGCAGGTACAGCGGCGCCAAGATGATGATGCCAAAGAGCGCCACCATCGCCAGCACCATGCTGATCAAGGACAAGGTGAAATCGCGGAACGTAAACGGCCGCATATCCAGCAACGCCTTGTTATCGCGCTGCAAACGCAACTGCAACAGCACGAAAGCGGTCAAGCAGACTACAGAAATGGCAATCGCAATCCACGCAATAGTGGACTGTGAGGCACCTCCGGAAGCTGCGACGTCGTGCCCTCCACCGAGGTTGCTCAAGCCGTACACCAAGCCACCGAAGCCGGGCACGGACAAAAGAATCGATGGAACCGAAAGGTGGGAAGCTTGGCCGCCGCCGTCGTTCGGCACGCGAGAGAAGCCCAAAATCAGGGCCACAATAGCGATCGGCAACACGATCAAGAACATGAAACGCCAAGACAAAGACTGGAGAATCAAGCCGGAGAGCGTGGGGCCAATGGCTGGCGCTACGGAGATCACGATGGACACGTTGCCCATGATCTGGCCGCGGCGGGATACCGGCACGAGGTCCAGGATGGTGGTCATCATGAGCGGCATCATCACGGCGGTGCCGGAAGCCTGAATCACCCGGGAGACCAACAACATGTCGAAGAAGGTGGAAGCCGCGGCCATGCCGGTACCGATGATGAACAAGATCATCGCGGCCGTGTAGACCTGACGGATCGAGAAGCGGCGCAACAAGTAGCCGGTGGTGGGGATAACAACAGCGAGCGTGAGCATGAACGCGGTGGCGAGCCACTGCGCACGGTCAGCGCTCACGGAGAACTGTTCCATCAGCGTTGGCAAAGCAACGTTCATGATGGTCTCGTTCAAAATCATCACGAAGGCGCTCACAATGAGCACAGAAATGGTCATGACCGCCGTGGGTGTGAGGCGCTCAATGTCCGGAGCAATGTTGCTCGAGGATTTCATGCGGTTCTTTCGTCGAAGGGGTGTTTCACGAAAGCACACACGTCTGGCAGGCAGTCGTATGGCACGTGCTAATAGCTGAATGTGGTTCGTGGGCCGCGCAATCCACCCTATTTGAGGGGAAATGCGCTAACAATAGTCATATGAACGTTCGAACCCCGGATCCTAATCCCGGCTGGCTGTCCGATGAGGACTTGTACGAGGCACGACGCCGCCTACCGATGGTTTACGTGGAGGCGATCCCAGTGCGGTTAGACCCGCTGGGATATGTGAGTGAAGTCGGTCTATTGTATACGGCGGACGACGCCGGAAACTTCCGTCGTGCGTTCGTTTCCGGGCGCGTGATGTACCGGGAAACCATCCGCGCGGCGCTGGTTCGCCATATGGAAAAAGACCTCGGCCCACTCGCGATGCCGCAGCTTCCACCCTCCCCCGTTCCCTTTGCCGTGGCGGAATACTTCCCGTCCCCGTCGGAGACCGGACTCACGGATGATCGCCAGCATGCGGTGGCCCTCGCGTACGTCATTCCGGTGCGCGGCGAATGCTCCCCGCGCCAGGATGCGCTTGAACTCACATGGCTGACCCCGCAAGAGGCTTTGAGCTCCGCGGTGCTCGCTGATTTGGACGGCGGTCGCGGCAATCTCATCAAGCAAGCGCTCGCCCATATGGGTTGGTGCGAGTAGCCCGCTGAGCCGCAGCCCGGCACGCGGGGTCAGAATGTACGGCAAAATGGTGGGGTGTCTAGAACTCGTAACGCCCTTAAACGCCTGAATCCTGAACCCGAAACGTTCCCTGCGCCCGTGGATTATCCAGAGAGCCACGAGAAGCAGTCCGAATTCGGCTTCGAGATTGGCACGCGGCTCACCGGTGCAAACGGCGAGCGCTTTGAGGGCCGCACGGGAGTTATCAAAACTCCTCACGGCGACATCAAGACCCCTGCGTTCATTGCTGTGGGCACCAAGGCGTCCGTGAAGGCGCTGACCCCGGATCAGGTCCGCGAACTCGGCGCGCAAGCCGTGCTGTCCAACGCTTACCACTTGTATTTGGCGCCCGGCGCTGACGTGCTGGATGAGGCCGGCGGCCTGTCCGCGTTCATGAACTGGAACGGGCCCACCTACACGGATTCTGGCGGATTCCAGGTCATGAGCTTGGGGTCCGGTTTCAAGAAGATCATCGACATGACTGGCACCGGCCCGGGCGGCGATGACGCGGTGGCTCCCGGCAAGGAGCGCCTCGCGAACGTGGACAATGACGGCGTCTGGTTCAAGTCCCACTTGGACGGCTCGATGCACCGTTTCACCCCCGAGGTGTCCATGCAGGTGCAGCATCAGATTGGCGCGGACATCATGTTCGCGTTCGATGAGCTCACCACCCTCCACAACTCCCGCGCCTATCAAGAGGAAGCGCTCGAGCGCACGCGCTTGTGGGCCCGCCGTTGCGTCAAGGAGCACTTCCGCCTCACGGATGAGCGCGAAGGCAAGGACTACCAAGCCCTCTTCGGCGTGATTCAAGGCGCGCAGTATGAGGATTTGCGCCGCAAAGCCAGCCAAGATTTGGGCGAGATGCCTTTCGATGGTTTCGGCATTGGTGGCGCCCTTGAGAAGGAAAACCTCGGCACGATTGTGCGCTGGTGCGCCGAAGAGCTGCCCGAGAACAAGCCCCGCCACTTGCTGGGCATCTCAGAACCGGACGATGTTTTCACCGCCATCGAAAACGGTGCGGACACCTTCGACTGTGTCTCCCCCACGCGCGTGGCCCGCAACTCGGCGTTCTACAGCCCCAACGGCCGCTTCAATCTCACGGGCAAGCGCTACAAGCGCGACTTCAGCCCGCTCGTGGACGGCTGCGGCTGCTACACGTGCCAGAACTTCACGCGCGCCTACATCCACCACTTGCACAAGGCGAACGAGCTCTTGAGCCACACCCTGATTTCCATTCACAACGAGTACTTCACGGTGGGCCTCGTGGACGCCGCGCGCGAAGCCATCGAGAACGGCACGTTCTTCGAGCTCAAGGACCGCCTCCTGTCCGCCTACTACGCGGGTGGCCCGGATCCGCAGGGGCTCGAGTAGGTCTTTGATGGGGGTTTTCCAGTACGACGACGCAGCTTGGGTAGCGCTGTCGCTTAGCGGCCCATAGGAATACGGTCTAAGAGGGATTTTCCGGGACCCAGCGAAGGGAATTTGGTTGCCAAACGCTGCCGTTGGCGATTCCTTGTAGCGCAGGGTCGATCAACCGAGATACCAGGTCAACGGCTCGTTCAAAGCTTTCGTAAGCGTGCAATTGCCTCACTGACTTAGTGAATTTTGCATAACCAGCTCCCCAGTCCGAAGGAACCACGAACTCCTCGAATGAGTCCATTCGCCGACGTCTTCGCTCTGAATCAATCGCCTCACTCAGCGAGGTACCGTCGATGCGTTGCGTAGTTGCAAAAACTACAAGGTCTACTAAGTCCTTCACACGGCTTGAATTGCGGCCGTTATACACGGTCATAGTGGCGCAGATTTTGTCTGCCATTTGATCCACCACAGGGTGGATGCGGTATGGACTGCTGTTCAGCCGAGGAAGCAACAGTGCGCCTTGAGGTTCGATCACCGTGGCTTCTTCGGTCATGCCCGATCCTGTCACCAGGTCCACCTGAAGCTTTCCTTTTGGTGCTACGCCGAGATAGATATTGAAGGTCACGCGACAGCCATCTACGTAGGGCTGTGCATCCGTGGCGAGGGACGAATCATGTTTGACATATTCAAATCTGAAGTGATCATCGAGGTCCACAGACGAAAGTACTCTCAGTTCCTTAAGCGCTTCGTCGAGGCTAAAACCCTCCCGGTATAGGTCAATGTCCATGGTGGAGCGAGTGGAAGGGACTCGTGCGAGTATTCCGGTTCCGCCTTTCAGTACCCATTCGGAACTTTCACCGTCAGAGAAGATACGGCTGAGAAACCGGTTGAAATACTCGCGCAGAATGAGCTGATCTTTGTTTGGCGCGCCATCCACTTTCGAAGCCAGCGATGCCGCATCGCGAATCGCAGACTCCACGGCAGCCGCTGAGGCGTACTGTTCAGGCATGATTTCGACGGCTAACTAGTCCGAGTGCCAGTGCTAACAGGGGTCAGATAGTTGTAGATTCCCCACGAGTGTGCTGAAGGCGACCACGCCTGACTGAAATCGATAATGGGAACCGAACCAGATTGCTCCCTCCCGGAGGATGACTTCATTGCCTGATAATGCTGGACGACCTTTTCAGTCAGCGCTATGTCTTGGGAAATCCTCATCGCTTTCGAATCAACATCGAGCCCTGCGATTTCCAGAAGTCTTCCCAGCAGAGATTTGCCGTCATGTCGGCGAAAACCGTTTCGTTCAGCAAGCGGTTCAAGGAGCGCGGTCATTCTTGCAACATCTAGCTGCTGAACCTTGACGGCATCCCTCAGAGCATCTGCAACAAGACTCAGCTCGCGCGTTTCTTCCAAAAGGTCCGCCAGCGTTCTTTCAATTCTCATGACCGGGATTCCTTCAACGAGAGTGACATCCTGATCTTCAAGGAGACGTCGACGATACCGAATTTCGGTCCTTTGGGATTGCTTTCGATCTCGAGCAACGAATTCATGACGCTCGGCCCACAGATCACCAATTCCGTGCAGTTGCGCGGCAGATGTACCCCCAACTACAACTCCATGTGCAAGATTCTTCATTCGATCTTCAGCGAGCTTCTTTGGTTCCGTACTTAGCCACGCAGCTCGAAGATCTTCAAAGCGATCAATGGGGACGCCCGCGTCTCGATACACCCCATGAGATAGACGCACGAGATGACCCGCCTTTGCCAGTCGGGACAGGAGGACGCGAGAAATCCCACGCGCGTTAGCTTGGGCCGTTGTCAGCATCCCCCACTGGGACACTGTAACTTCGGCCAGCACTCGAAGAGCCTCGTTCGTGTTCATACTTGAATTGTATCTCTCAAGGTGAAACAATCCAAGTACAAATCTGGATACTCTTGCAGAGACGCACCACTTCTAGAGGACGGTAATGCCACTTTTCCAGTACGACGACGCAGCTCGGCAAACGCTGTCCGCTTCCGCTAGTTGGCGCGCGGCTTCCGCTCGTGCCACGCTTGCGGCCCGCAGCGTCACGACGGTGTTTGGCCACCGGCTCTTTGGCGTGGTTCCGGAAACGCATTTGGGGCGGACCTACGTGCCGGAAGCACCGGAGGGCCAAAAAGGACTGTGGCATTACTGGTGGCAAGCGCATTATGTGGACTGCCTCGTGGACGCGGGCTGGCGTGAGTACATCACTGGACAGCGCAGCACCCGTAGCGGATGGCCGAGCGCCGGAAAACTCGCCGCCCGCACCATCTTCACGATGGGCCTTCGCAACGGCCTAAAGTTCACCAACAAGTACTTCGATGACATGGCGTGGCTCGCGCTCGCCGCGCAACGCTCGGCTCAGCTGGCTCAGCAGGCCAACAAGAAGGAGCGCCGCGAACGCCGAGTGGCCGCGTACCTAACGCCCGTGTTGCAGTCGGCGCAAACGGACGATCTTGGCGGCGGCCTGTACTGGCATTACCTCCGCGATTTCAAGAACACCGCCGCGACCGGACCGGCCGCCGTGTATTTCGCTCGGTCGGGAGAAACGCAACGAGCCGCGGCGCTCGTGGACTGGCTGTGGAACAATCTCCGCAATCCGGAAACCGGTCTGCTCATGGATGGTTTGAAGATGGTGAACGGTTCCGTCGAGCTCGTTCCCCACGTTTTCACTTACAACCAAGGTCCCATTCTGGGTGCCATGCTGGAGCTTGGACGCCCCCAAGATCTGGAAAACATCAGCGCCCTGGTGCGCAGTATCGCGGAGCATTTCACGCTCTCCGACGGCGCCACTCTTCAGGCCGAAGGGGACGGCGACGGAGGTCTTTTCACCGGCATCCTGTGCAGATATTTAGGCCTCGTGGCGCACGATGACCGCGTGCCGGAAGAAACCCGCGTGACGGCCGAAGCGCTGATTCGCGCTACCGCCCGGAACCTCTGGGACCGTCGCGTCGAGACCACGTGGAACGGTCAAGACATCATCATCTTCCCGGGCACCACGCACCTTGCGGAAAACAAAGAAGCCACGGCCGCTAGCTCCACGAACACCGTGGGCCAACAACCGTGGCAACTCTCGCAACAAGTTCAGGCGTGGATGGTCTTTGAAACCGTCGCCCGGCTGGAACTATAGGATCCCAGTCTCGGGTGTGCTGCGTCGTCGTACTTTGAGAAACAGCCAAACGAAAGCGCCGATCAGAGCCGCGATCAGCACAATCACGAGGACTGGAACAAAAATTGCGGCAGCGGCAAGGCCTACCGCGGCGCCGTCCTCAGCCGCACTCACCACGGGAGCCGCAGTGCCCACGGTAGCGGCGTTCAGCACCGGCCGGGAGCCCATCTTGAACAGGTGGACGGCCAGCGCAATGCCCACGCCGATCACCACAGGGACCCATTGATCGCTCGCGAAGAAGGAACCCGGGTCAGAGACGGTAACGGTCTCCGCCCCCATGCCAGAAGCGAACACAATGCCACCCGAAGCCGGGCGCACCACGGTCTGCAGGACATCGTTGATGGAGTCCACCACGGGCACCTTGTCCGCAATGACTTCCACCACCAGAAGCACGCCGAGGATCCACAGCATCCAGTCATTGGAGAGCCATGACCACGCCGGAGGCAGGTTCACGAAAGTAGTAAATCGGTCCAGCAGGCCCAACGCGAGCATAGGAATGTACGCGTTGAGGCCTGCTGCCGAACTCAGGCCAGTAGCGGTCAGAAATTCCATCACGCCACCATCATGACATCATTTGTCCGTTCGCGGACTTAACGGGCTACGGAAGCTTCCGGAAGAGCCGCCTGGTAGCTCGGCTCGCGGCGCTTGAACCAGCCGATCACCAAGGACGTGACAGGAACAAAGATGAACTCCACGGCGGTCTTGTAGATGAAGCCCACCACCACGTAGTTGATGAACGTGCCGAAGTCAGCGATGCCCAGCACTGGTGCCGCGATGCTGCAGAAGATGAGAGTGTCAGCGAATTCGCCCACACCGGTGGAACTCATGAGACGGGCAACGAGGCCCTTTTCGCCGAAGCGTTCCTTCATGCGCACCAACACCAAGGAGTTCAGGGTTTGACCCACAATGAAGCCGGCAAGGGAAGCCACCACAATCTGCCAGACCGGGCCGAGGGTCCGCTCGAGGGCAGCCTGACCGTCGTACCATTCGGCGGCCGGCAGGATGATCATAATGAAGAAGCACAGCGTGGAGAACGCTGCGAGCGCGAACGTGGTGATGATCGCGCGGCGGGCTACCTTGAAGCCGTAGACCTCAGAGATCACGTCTCCCAGGATGTAGGCGAGCGGGAAGAGGAAGAAGCCGCCGTCGGTAACGATCGGGCCGAAGGTCACGCCCTTAGAGGCGCCAATGTTGGAGAGGATGACCACCACGGCCATAATGGCCAAGACGGTGGAGAAGTAGGGGCTACCAGCTGCGGCGAAGGCTGCGCGGCGGATGGTCTGGGCGGAGTTCGCGCTAGGCGCGGAAGGCACGGATGATGAGCCGGTGTTCATGATTTTCCTTATCGAAAGTGGTTCGCCAGACAGTTCTTCTTGTCCCCGCATGACCAGATGCGCGGAGCACAAGAGCGTCAATAACTGCCCGCTGTATTAGCACTTGACCGTCAATTTTCTCACGACGTCGCCTCCCAAGCGAACGGCATAGAATATAGGGCATGACTTCACCTGCTTCTGTTGACACTTCCGCGCCCCAAAACACCGCCGTTCCAGCCCTCACGCTGACCATTGCTGGTTCTGAAGCGACCGGCGGAGCTGGCGCGCAAGCTGATTTGAAGACGTTCCAGGAGCTGGGCACCTACGGCATTGTGGCGCTCACGTGCATTGTCTCCTTCAACCCGAAGGACCAGTGGAATCACCGCTTTGTGCCGGTAGAGGCTCAAGTGATTGCGGATCAGCTCGAGGCGATCCAAGCCTGCTACGCGGGCGAGCTGAAGACGGTCAAGCTCGGCATGATGGGCTCCCCCGTCACGATCGACACCGTGGCCACCGCGCTGGATGCCCAAGAGTGGGACAACGTGGTGTTGGATCCTGTGTTGATCTGCAAGGGTCAGGAACCCGGCCACGCCCTGGATACGGATCAGGCCCTCAGGGCACAGTTGCTACCCAAGGCCACCTTCGTCACCCCGAACCACTTCGAGGCCGAGCAGCTTTCTGGCCTCACCATCAACAACGTTGAAGACCTCAAGGCCGCCGCGAAGGCTATCCACGAGATCAGCGGCGCGGCCGTGCTCGCAAAGGGCGGCGTGCGCTTGTCCGGCGACGAGGCGATTGACGTTTTCTACGACGGCGAAACCCTCGAGGTCTTGAGCGCCCCGAAGATCGGCGAGCACGCGGTTTCCGGCGCCGGTTGCACCTTGGCTGCTGCCGTGACGGCCGAACTCGCGAAGGGCGCCACTCCGCTTGAAGCCGCCCGCACCGCGAAGCGCATGGTCACCGAGGGCATCAAGAACCGCAAGGAATCCCACGCCCCATTCGACGCCCTCTGGCAGGGCGGCGCGCTCAGCTAGCAGCGCGCGTCACACTTCTACTTTGGCTACGTCCATAGTTAGTCTTCAAGGACTTCCTAGATTTTTTAGTACGACGACGTAGCTTAAGTAGGATTTGTGGCCCCCGTTTCGATGTCCCCCACTCCGGTTCCCTCCGGCTCGCCTGAGCGTTCGCGAGCGGCGTGGGTGGTGGTGGTTTTCACTGGCGTGGTGGCGGCCATGCACATCTGGAAGCTGCCCGCCGCGCTCCCCATCATTCAAGAGCAACTTGGCATCTCGCTGGTGGATGCCGGGCTGCTTCTGGGTACGGTGCAGATTTCCGGCATGCTGGGCGGGGTCTTGGTGTCCTTGTTCGCCGAAATCAATGGGCTTCGGCGCAGCGTTCTCATTGGGCTTGCACTCATTGTGGTGGGCACCATCATGAGTATGTTGTCCTCCACTTTCCTCTGGCTTCTAGCGGCCAGGTTCGTGGAAGGTTGCGGTTTTTTGGCCGCATCAATCGTGGCACCCGCACTCATTCGACGGGTCTCGCCGCTGAGTTCCATGAACACGGCCATTGGGTTCTGGGCGAGTTTTCAGGGCCAGGCCACGTTCGCGGGAATCATCGGCAGTACCATCGCTTTGCACTTCATGAGCTGGCAAGGCTGGTACGGCATCATGCTCGCTGTGACACTCCTGCCCGTTGGCCTCGTCCTGAAATTTATCCCTGCAGATCCACCCCGCGAGGCACACGACTCAAGCGGCGTCGTCGTACCGGCTCTTGCAAGAATCCGCGTCACCGCCTCCTCCTGGAAGCCGTGGGTCGCAGGCCTCGTGTTCCTTTGCTACACGGTGCAGTGGATTTCCATCATTGGATTCTTGCCCACTATCTACCTTGAAGCAGGCATCACCGGGTGGCTCTCCGGGGTCCTGACCGCAGTCGCTGGCGGCGCAAATGCCGTGGGCGCGGTGGTCGCCGGAAGCCTGATCAAGCGCGGATTCTCCGTGATTCAACTAGTGATCCCCACGTTTATCGTCATGGCCGCGATGTCCGTCCTGACCTTTGCCGTGGACTGGAGTGGGATCCCGGGTGGCTTCGTGATCCAGTTCTGCGCTGTCGTGACGTTTTCACTCGTGGGCGCCCTCATCCCGTCCTCCTTAACGCGCTTGTCCGTGGAACTGACCCCACCAGGAGGCTCGCCGCCTGCGGTCATGGGACTCATGCAGCAGATCTACATGATGGGCTCCGTCTTTGGGCCCGCCATCATGGCGTGGTTGGCCACCAGCACGGGGCACTGGGACTCCACGTGGTGGATGAGCGCCTTCTTCAGCTGCGTGGGAATAAGCCTCGCTTTGCTCCTGACACCGCGGCGACTGCAGCTAGACCTACGCTGAAAATTCACGCTCACGTCACCGGGCATTCACTTTTCTTCGCGTCACATGTTGCTTCACTTGCCAAGAATGATGGGTGTTCACTTTGGCATCGCAATCGAAAGATTTTCTCGTGAAGCGCACTCTCTCCACTGTTCTTGCCGCGGCTGTTCTGATCACGCCGCTGTCATTCGTTACGGCACCGGCCGCGCTGGCTGCTCCGGCAGCGGTGAAGACTGCCACGGAATTGCCAGCACCGAAGCCGGGCTTCCGCGTGTACCCGTACCTGACGAATTCCGCACAGAACACCATGGATCTCACGTGGATTTCCGAACTCAACACCGCTGGCACCGTGACGGTCACCGGCCCAGGCATTGGCGGCGGCAAGGGAAAGTCCGCGTCCAACAAAGTGGTACTGACCTCCTCGCCGGTGTACCTGGAGCGCTCCGAGTACACGGAGAAGGAACTCAACCAGAGCATCTCCGGCTTGGAGAAAGGCTCATGGCTCAAGTCCAATTCCAACTACCGCCACAAGGTCACCGTTGATGGCCTGAAAGCTGGCAAGGAATACCAGTACACGGTGGTGCAGGACGGAGTGGAGTTCAAGGGCTCCTTCAAGACCGCCCCAAGCGCCACTGCGTGGGAGAATTTCCGTGTCATTGCCGTCTCCGACTCTGAGACCGAGCCCTACGGCCGCACCGAACACCGCGAATGGGAACTGAACCCGTCCAACTCCTACACTCCCGGATCTCTAGAGCGTCCGGGCGCAGGTTCCGACTGGGCCAACAAGTTCGGCAACACCACTCGCTACGGCGAATTCACGTTGAAGTACCCGCTGAATCAGGACACGGCGATGCAGGAAAACATGAAGCATGTTGCCGCTGCCGACCCAGATTTGATGATGATCACGGGCGACCTGACGCAAGGTTCCGGTTACCAGCCGGCGTGGGATGAGTTCTTCGGTTACGTTGCCGGCCTCCACGGAACGTTGGCTTCCAGCACTCCGCTCATCACCGCTCTCGGCAACTGGGAGACCTACGCTGCCCTCAACGGCGGGTACGGATCGGCCACCGATAAGTCCCCGGCCGTCATCTCTCGCGCCAAGTTCCATGACTACTTTGACCGAGTGGGCGACCCCGAGAACCCCCAGTACAAGGGTTCTTACTACCGCACCGACCACGGCCCTCTGACCATCCTCACGTTGGATTCCACCAATGGCCGTCCCGATGAGAACGTTGGTAAGTTCACCACGTACCCGGTCTTCTCCGGCAATGACACCAACCTGACCTCCGCGAACCTCTCGACGGACACCCAGGGCGAGTTCACGTTTGATCAGTACGTCGCCTCCTACTTGAAGATCTTCCCGGGCAGCACGGCCGCAGAGGTGGATCAGCCGAACATGGACAAGGATTCGGAGCAATGGGCTTGGGCTGAGGAGCAGCTAGCCGACGCCCGTGCTAAGGATCAGATTGTGATGGTGCAGTTCCACCACGCCGCCTACTCCAACGGCGTTCACGGTACGCCGCCAAACCATGCCTACCCAGACAACCAGTCCGGCACGGCAATGCGCGCTTACACCCCCATGTTTGAAAAGTACGGCGTCTCCACGGTGATCTCCGGTCACGACGAAATGTTTGAGCGTTCGTGGGTTGACGAAGACGGCGACGGCAAGGGCTTCCACTCCTACGACGTGGGCGTGGCAGCAGATGGACTCCGCGGCGAACAGCTCATCAAGAACGATGAAGGCGAATACGTGCCCCACCGCTTCAACACGCATTCCGAGTGGAGCGCGTCTGCAGATGAGCCTGAAACGTGGGCTACGGATTCCAACGGTGTAGTGCAGCTGCAGGATGGCGGCTTGCACTACGGTCACTTGCAGATCGATGTGAAGCGCACGGGCCAGACTGCCGAATTGGTCATGACGCCGGTCTATTTGTTCCCCGTCTTGGACAAGGATTACAACCTGATGGAGACCGAGCGCCGGGTCTACAACGATGTGGTGACCGTCAAGATTGACCAGAACGGCGAGCCGCTAGCTCGAGGCTAGAACCTCACCTTCACCCCTCGTATGGGCATTTGTGTCACATAGCCCAATAACCGGCTACTTTTCGCGCAAACTCTTAACTCTTTGCGCCCTAAACAAATAGTCTCTACGAATGAACGATTTATTCGTCACCGCCCGGCGGATATAGTCCTACAACCGAAGGAACACTCAGATGGAACCGAGCCTGGGTACCGACGCCGCATATTCCACCGCCGCACCAGAGTTTGACGAGCGGCCGCTGCGGAACATGTCAGAAGTGCGTCACTTCTTCCGCACCAACTCCACGCCGATCTTCTTCGTGGGAGCCACACCGTTCAACCTTTTGGGCCTTGACCGTTGGGTACGCAACTTCTCCTACATTTGCTACTACGACGCCTGGGACGGCGCGCACCCGCGCATGTTCACACCGAAGCGCAAGCCTTTCGAGGAGTTCGAGTCCGGCGAGGCCATCAACAACTGGCTCCTGAAGTCCCCTGAGACTCGCCAGTACATCCGCCGCCACACCCCACGCGGTGCGCGCCCGAAGATCGCTTTGGTGTTCTTCAACGAACAGACCGAACAGATCTGCCGCGACCTCGGCTATGACCTCATCCTTCCGCCAGCTGCGTTGCGCGAACACTTGGATTCCAAGATCGTCACCACCAAGCTCGGCAATCAGGCTGGCGCTCCTTCGGTGCCGAACATCCTGACAAAGCTTGCAAGCTACAAGACGCTGATGAACCGTGCCGAAAAGGCTGGTCTGGGCAAGGAACTGGTTGTTCAGACTCCTTACGGCGACTCCGGAAAGACCACCTTCTTTATCTCGTCCGAAGAGGACTGGAAGAAGCATGAGAAGGAAATCGTCGGCCAGGACATCAAGGTCATGAAGCGCATCAACAACCGCCCCGTAGCGGTTGAGGCTGTGCTGACTTCTTCAGGCACTGTGGTGGGTCCGTTCATGACCGAACTTGCCGGCTACGCCGAGCTCACGCCATACCGTGGCGGTTGGTGTGGCAACGAGATGTTCCCCACGGTGCTTGAGGGCGAACAGCGCCGCAAGGCATCCGAGCTGGTACGCCGCTTGGGCGACCGACTGGGCAAGGAAGGCTACCGCGGCTTCTTCGAGGTGGACTTGCTCATTGATACGGACTCCGAAGAGGTCTACCTAGGCGAGCTAAACCCGCGTATTTCCGGGGCTTCAGCCATCACCAACGTGACCGCTGGCGCCTACGCCGACGTGCCGTTGTTCCTGTTTCACTTGCTGGAATTCTTGGATGTTGAGATCGATCTTGACGTTGATGAGATCAACGAACGGTGGGAACGTTTGGCCTCCGCAGACCTGTGGAGCCAGATGATCATCAAGGAAACCAGCCCGATTGTTGAACAGCTTCTCGCCGCGCCTCGTACTGGCCAGTACTATTTCGACGATAATGGAGTCCTGGTGTTCCGGCGTGCAGCGCTGGACTGGCACCAACTGCAAAACGAAAATGAGGCATTCTTCCTTCGCGTCTACGGACCCGGTGACTACCGCTGGAAGGGTGCCGATCTGGGAATCCTTGTCACCAAGGGCCGACTCCAAGTGGCCAGCAAGGATAACAAGACGGCGTTGACTATCCGCGCTCAGGACTTCATCAACGCGATGCGGGCTGAGTTTGCGGGCGTGCCGTTGGGACTCCCAGAGAACCCAAAAGAAGTGACCTCGGAGATAGTGTGAATCAGCTGCCAGTACTGCCAAGTGCGTCGTCGTCAAAGT
Source organism: Neomicrococcus aestuarii (assembly GCF_014201135.1). NCBI lineage: Bacteria > Bacillati > Actinomycetota > Actinomycetes > Micrococcales > Micrococcaceae > Neomicrococcus > Neomicrococcus aestuarii. The sequence goes on from NZ_JACHDR010000001.1 coordinate 1,328,147, forward strand.
TCGGGATGGTCCCCAACTTGCAGCACAACGGCATTCCTCAAGGTATGGACCTTGAGAACTGGCAGCAGGATCCCTACCTGCATTGGACGTTCAGCCACGTCGCTGATTTCTTGCCTACGGCCAAGATTTCGCGCGGCGATGGCCCCGTCGCCGAGGTCCCCGAGAATCTCACCGATTTCACCGAGCTAGCCTTCGACTCCCCGGAGTACGGCGGTCCCACCACCGTGCGTCAGGTCATGGATGATTCCTACACCGACGGCTGGGCAGTCATGGTGGACGGCGAATTGCGCACCGAGCAGTACTTTGGTTCCGCAAACCCCGAGACCTCGCACATCTTGATGTCCGTTTCCAAGTCCCTCGTGGGCATGGTGGTGGGCGCGCTGGTCACGCAGGGCAAGCTCGACCTGTCCAAAACCATTGAGTCCTACATCCCAGAACTCGAAGGTTGCGGCTACGAAGGTGCCACCGTGCGCCACATCCTGGACATGCGATCGGGAATCAAGTTCTCCGAGGAGTACTTGGATCCGCAGGCAGAAGTGCGGCTCTTGGAGCAGGTCATAGGTTGGGCTCCGCGCCGCGATCACTCGTTGCCGAAGACCATGTACGGGTTCTTGGCGAGCCTGAAGAAGGACGGCGAGCACGGCGGACCGTTCCGCTACCGCTCAATTGAGACGGACGCCCTGGGCTGGTTGTGCGAGACCGTGTCCGGTAAGAAGATGCCAGAACTCATGTCGGAATTGTTGTGGAGCCGTATTGGCGCCGAGCATGACGCCACGATTGGCATCGACAAAGAAGGCACCGGCATGTTTGATGGCGGCGTCAACGCATCCTTGCTAGACATGGTGCGCTTTGGCTCGCTCTTCTTGGAGCACGGCAAATCCCTCACGGGTGAGCAAGTGGTTTCCGCTGGCTGGATCGCCGACACGTTTGCGGGCGGTTCCACGTCCCGCAAGGCATTCAAGCAGAGCCCGGATGACAACCGCATGCCGGGTGGCATGTACCGCAATCAGTGCTGGTTCCCTTACGAGGGCAACGAAGTCATGCTGTGCTTGGGCATTCACGGTCAGATGATCTACATCAACCGCCGCGCCAACATGGTGGCAGCAAAGCTTTCCAGCTGGCCGCTTCCACAGAACGCGCGCATGCTCTTCCCCACCATTCAGGCCTTCGACGCTATTGCCGAAGCCGTAGGCGATTCCGATTCCATTCCGGAACTGCCTTTGGACTTCGCTCCGCTGGATCAGTACACCACCAGCATGCCAGTGGTTCCAGTAGCCCCAGCGGCTGCTCCGGTACCTCAGGTTCCTGTCACCGCAGTCACCAATCAGGGAACCGTCGTGGGCGTAGATCCCACGTCAGGTGCCACCACGGTTGACTGGGGTCAGGGTCCCACCACCTATGGCGGCGTCAGCCAGTAACAAGTTTTCCCGTAAAAGCCCGCGCATTGGTGATTTCCACCAGTGCGCGGGGTCTTTCTTAACACTTGTGTTTTGAAGCCCGCACTCTGACACGTGGGTTTTTGGCACCGGCGCGTTTGGTACCCAAGTCCCGCGCAACTATGGCTACGTTCGGGCCGGGCCCAGCGTCGTCGGACTGGCCACATGTAGCTGGTGTTGCGGACTCGTGCCGAAAATCGCGCTACTTTTGCAACAATCGCTACGCGCCACGCTCGCCAACCCCCATGTGAGGCCACTTCACGACAACCCGCCCCATGTGAGAACCCTTTGCGACAAGGAAACTCAAAAAAGTTGTAGCGAACTGGCCGCGCACGGGGTGGTGTGGGCCAGAGAGTTGTAGCAATTTGGCCGCACATAGAGGGTGGATGGGGACGCGCTTGAGCTGAATCGACCACGCATAGAAGGGTGAGGGCCGGGACCTACCGGCCGCGGGGTTTTACCAGCGCTGCGGACGAGGCAACACGGAGCGGCTCACGGTCTGAGCAGCTTCGCGTAGCACGCTGATAGCCGAAGCCACCTGATCATCGTTGACGGTAGCGCCGAAGTCTGAGGCCACGCGCTTCAAATGCGGCGTCAACACGTCCACTGGAGCGTCGGCTTTGAGGCCAGACAGCGGACCCATGGCTTGACGGCACAAGCGCTCCACTTCCGTCTTCCGCAACGTGGACACCAGACCCAGCTCTTGAGCACGCTCGGCCAAACGGGCTTCAACGTCCCACGCGGAATCCGGAATATCCGCAACAGCGGTCTCGGAGAGAGCGCCGGCGACGAGATCGTCGGCGGACGTCTGTCCATCCACGGAAGCGTCGTCTGAGATCAAGTCTTCGGTGGGATCCACGAACGCTGGCTGGAAGCGTGGTTCTTCGGACCCGCTCAAGACGCGATCCACGGCCGCCAATGCGGCGGCGCTCTGAACGCGCTGACGGAGCAACGAAGACACACGGGCGCGAGCTTCACCGCGGACGCGGGTCGCGTCGTCGTTCAGCGAAGGGTACGCGTGATAGCCCACGGAGAGCACCGAATCTCCGGCCAGGTACGCGGCGAGGGTTTCCTTCATGGCACGCACTTCATCCGAGTCACCGGAGGTCAGAGCCGGCGCCTCTTGCTGTCCAACGCGCAAGGACAACAGCGCGGGAGCCACGTGAGAAAGATTGAAGCCTCCCGGACCAGCAGCGCCGAACGGGCGAATAGCGGCCTCGACCTGTGGGATGGCGGAGGACCACTGACCGCGGTCAAACCACTGCAGCTGGGCGGCGCGGCGTTCGGTCAGCCACTCGAGGAAGCCCAGCGGCACCCACTTGGGGGCGCGCGTGGTGCTGTTGTTCAAGCCGAAGAAGCGCTGGAAATCGGCGGATTCCACGCCGGAAGGCGTGCCCGAGTGCCAGCCGAAAACCACCACGCGGGACGGTGCCAGTGCAATGAGCCCGGCCGTTCCAAAACCGTCCGGCGTGCGCGCCGTCAGACCAAACCGTGTGAACGTGAAGCGACGTTCGTCGAAGTCCACGCCGCGCTCGGCTTCATCAATGGCGGCTTGCGCCCACGCGATGATGACGCGGCGAACCATGTCCAACGTCTCGGCGTCTTGGGGGCTGACGTACGGCTGCAAACGCGGCGCGTCCCAGACCCGCACTAAAGCGGGAGCTTCCGCTGGTTGCAGGAGCCGAGCTGCGGCGTCGTACTCAAAAGGAACCGTGCCACCCTGGGTACCCAAGGGGACGCCGCTCGTGAGGTGCGCGTAGACGCGGCGAATGTTGGCGATGCCCTGCTGCACGGCTGCTTCGGAGGCGTCCTTGGCCGTGACATACGTGGCGACCGTCCGGAAGTGGGCGGCGAGGAGCTGATCGTTTGCCAGCGCGTCGGGAGCGATCAACGCGTTCACACAAGAGCGCGCAACCGTGGTCGGCTCCCCCACCGGCTCCTCGCCGGGGTGCGCCTGGTCAATCAAGGACTGGATGAAGGCGACGGTGTGCTCGTCGCTCGCGAAGGCAGCGGCGGCGGACAAGAACTTGTCGCGCCAAGGCTCGTGCGTATCCACTGGGCTCAACGCCACGCCCGTGCGGGACTGGGCCAGCGGTGCGCGCTCGGCGTCCATGCGGCGGCCCGAGGTCTGCCACGTGGCGCCGTTGTACCAAGTGACGGTGCTGGGATCGGCGACGCGGTTATCGGCGGCGTCGCGGTTGACTCGCACCCACTCTGGTGCTTCGGAGCCGGCCGAGCCGCTTTGCACGTGCCAGTCAAGGTTGTAGGCGGTGTCGGCGCGCTCGTCCCAGTGAGCGCCGGACAGGATGTAGCGTGGCTGTCCCTTGGGGCTAGCGCCGAGGTCATCAAGGTTCGCGTCTCCGGGTTCGCCGGTGCGCGCTTGGGCGTACAGGCCCGTGGCCGTGAAGTCCGCTGCGGGTGGCTGGAAGCTTTCTCCCGCCACATCTGCGAAGAATCGTGCGTACGTTGCAGCAATTCCCCAGCGCAGAACAAAGGCGCTGAGCGCGTGGTCGAGTGAATGAGCTGTCTTCAACGAGAACCTCCGAGATACCAATTCTTACCCCTTCGACAGTATCCGTTGTGCCCTGCAGTTCCGGGCATTAGAGGCGAGCTGTGTCTTTCACTCGATCTCTTCCATCCGAGGACAGTGTAGGCGGCGAAACAGTGAGAAACATTAACGCGCGCCACCCCTTGCCGCCGTCCGCTTAAGAGAGTTGGATGAGAGCAAGAAGCTCACCCCCTATTGAAGGATCGCCTCATGACTACCGAACCTACCCCGACGCCCGAAGACCCCACCACGCCTGAAACGGACGGCGAAGTGGCCGCACGTAAGGCGCAAGTTCAGCACGATCACGACGATGCGCGCGTGGATGAGTGGGAAGAGGAGTCGTTCCCGGCGTCGGATCCTCCCTCGAACTACTAAATTTCGCGCGGGCTACTGAATTTCGCGCGGGACGGTGCAGGCCACGAGTCCCAACGCGCTCGAAATGCGGTGACGGTTGCGGGCGATGGCGCGGTACGTAACGTCGGCCGCAACAGATATCGGAAAGGCGCGCAGGGCTTTTCCGGCTAGTACGACGACGCAGCTCGCCGAAGTGCCCAGCGCTTCAGAGACTGCCCGCGCACCCCAGGAGACGTGGCCGTCTTTTGCTACGAAAGCTACTTCGTCATTGAGCTGTGCGGCTGTCACGCCTGGTGGCAAGGGCGTGACGGACTGCCACGGTTCGATGCGAAGTCGTCCGTGAGTGATACGCGCCAGGATCTTGCCGGCCTCTTGGCAGATACCGCAATCGCCATCGATGAGCATGAGCGATTCGTCAAAATTCTGCTTCATGACACTACTTTACGCGTAGGAAAGCCTTGCCTTAGTGGAGATCCAAATAAATACCGAAGGTTTTTGTAACTAAATTCTTGTGCTGAGGGCCGCTTCTACTTCATTATTAGTGACGGTTGCTTTCTCTCCATGGCAATCGCCACTCTTATTTCGTAAAGGAATACCCCCTCTTGAAAATCGCACGCACAGTCGCTCTCTCCGCGGCAGTCCTCGCTTTGGGCATGACCACCGCTTGCGCTGGATCGGGCACTCAGTCCACGTCTTCCACCGCCGCCAGTTCCTCCGCCGCTGCAGGAACCGCCGCTGGCGATCAGAAGATCGTCTTATACTCGGGACGTAACGAGAAGCTCGTCCAGCCACTCATCGATCAGTTCACCACCAAGACCGGCATCGAGGTGGAGGTGCGCTACGGCAACACCTCGCAGATGGCCGCCCAGCTTCTTGAAGAAGGAGACCGCTCCCCTGCGGACCTCTTCTTGGCTCAAGACGCTGGCGCTCTTGGCGCTGTCGCCAACAAGGACCTCTTCCAGGAGCTCTCCTCCGAGACCCTTGAGCTGGTGCCTGAAAAGTACCGCGATGCGGAAGATCAGTGGGTCGGCGTCACGGGTCGCGCGCGCGTCCTCGCTTACAACCCTGATCTGGTCAAGGAAGCCGATCTGCCAAAGACGGTGGAAGAGCTCAACGGCTCCGAGTACAAGGGCAAGGTGGGCATTGCTCCCACGAACGCTTCTTTCCAGTCCTTCATCACGGCCCTGCGCGTTCTTGAAGGCGATGACGCTGCAGAACAGTACTTGAGCGATCTCGCCGGAAACTCCCCGGAGGTCCGCGAAGGCAACGGTGACATCGTCAAAGACATCGACGCTGGCAAGATTCCTTTCGGCCTCGTGAACCACTATTACGTGTACGAGATCGCTCATGAAAAGGGCATCGATTACACCGAGATGAACGTCAAGAACTACTTGTTCCCCGAAGGAAACATCGGTTCCCTCGTGAACGTCTCCGGCGCCGGAATCATCAAGCACACCAAGGATGATGAGGCCCAGCAGCTGCTCGACTTCTTCTTGAGCGAGGACGGCCAGAAGTACTTCGCCGAGACCACGTTCGAGTACCCGCTCATCGAGGGTGCACCAACCCCCGAAGGTATGCCGGAACTTGAAGAAATTGAAACTCCTGACGTTGATCTGAATAAACTTGAAGACCTAGAGACCACCATCAAGATGATCACTTCAGCAGGACTGGCGTAACTATCACAGCATCGCGCAATGAGGCCGAGCGGCAGGCAGCACTAGCTCCTGCCGCTCTGTCGCGTTCGCAAGACCCTCAGCCGCGCCAATTGAAGGGTGCGTCGCACCAGCATCCGGAGGCCCCTTGGGTGCGCCGTCACCCGGTTCTGGCCATCGGCGCGATCGTCGCCGTGGTGGTGGCGCTGATCCCACTGGGGTACCTCATTGTTCGGACAGCAGAGTTCCCGGCCGTCGACCTTTTCGAAGAGTTGCTCACGCCGCGTGTGGGCCGGCTGATCTCCACCTCGCTTCTTCTCACTGCATTAGTCACCACAGCGTGCTTGGTGCTCGGTGTATTCCTTGCGGTTCTGGTGATGCGGACCAAAGTCTGGGGCCGCAAAGCTCTGGGCGTCGCGGCCGCGTTACCGCTGGCAATCCCCAGCTATGTGGCCGCGTTCGGCTGGAAATCCCTCACGGATCTCATCACCACGGGCCAGACCTTTCAGGGCTTCTGGGCGGCCGCGCTAGTCATGACGCTCGTGACCTACCCGTACGTGTACCTTCCGGTCTGTGCTGCGTTGCGCGATATCGATCCCTCCACCGAGGAAGCCGGCGGTTCGCTCGGCGATTCACGCTGGCGCGTCTTCCGCCGCATCACCCTCCCGCAAGCGGCCCCCGCCATTGCATCGGGTGGATTGCTTGCAGCCCTCTACACGTTGAGCGATTTCGGCGCCGTCTCCATTCTTCGCGTCGATACCTTCACGCGCGCCATCTTCACGAGCTTCAACGTGGGCTTCGATCGCCTTGGAGCGATCTCCCTGTCCACCACCTTGCTCTTGCTGACCGCCCTGATTTTCTTGGTGGAAGGACGCTTCCGCAAGACCTCCACCCGCTACGCGCGCCTAGGACCTGGCACTCGCCGCCGTCACGGAATCCTCAAGCTCAAAGCGTGGACGCCGCTGTTTTCACTCCTGGGTTGGAGCATCCCCGCCGTTGCCGTGGGCGGCATTCTGATTGCGTTGATCGCGTGGAGCGTCCAAGGCGTTTCTCGCCCCGGTGGCATGGAGGAACTCGGAACTGCGTTCCTGGGTTCAGCACTTGCCGCTGGTCTCGCGGCAGTTGTGACCACCGCGCTGGCACTCCCGCTGGGTCTGTACATCACCGGAAGCCGCTCCAAAGTGGCCCGCGCGCTCGAGCGCTTGGTGTACTTGGCGCACTCACTTCCCGGCGTGGTCATTGGCCTCTCGGTGGTCTACCTCGGTATCACGGTGGTCACGGGCCTATACCAGACCATGTGGCTTCTGGTCCTCGCGTACGCCGCACTCTTCTTGCCGCTCGCCCTCGGCCCCATTGTGGGCAGCACCGGCATGATCCCCGAAAGCGTGAACGAATCCGCCCACTCGCTGGGTTCCACTCCACTTCAAGTGTTCCGCCGGGTTACCCTCCCGCTGGCGCTTCCGGGCATCGCTTCGGGTGCGCTCACGGTCCTCTTGACTGCTGTCAAAGAGTTGCCGGCCACCCTCATGCTGCGCCCCACCGGTTTTGAAACCCTCGCCACCCGGCTGTGGACTCACACGGGCGTGAACGCGTACGCGGCCGCCGCCCCGTTCGCGGCCCTCTTGGTGATCCTCGCGATCCTCCCCACCTGGCTGCTGGTCAACCGAGTCTTGCGAGAAGACGGAGGTGAGCGGCGTCGTCGTACTTCACGGCCCATCGCAGAACCGGACGATCTCGCCACGCTCGGCGCTACCCCGCACGATCTTGCCGAACCATCCACGACCGCCAAAGAAGGCTCCGCGTGACCACTGAACCGCTCATGACCATCACCGGGCTCCGCAAATCTTTCGGAAGCACCCAGATCCTGCACGGCATCGATCTGGAGCTGCCGCGCGGCTCACGCACCACGATTGTTGGCCCCTCCGGTTCGGGTAAAACCACGCTTTTGCGCATCATCGCCGGTTTCGCGACTGCTTCCGAGGGGCACATCGAGATGAACGGGCGCCCGCTGGTGCACGGAAAAACGTCCGTCCCGCCGCACTTGCGCAACATCGGATTTGTGGCTCAGGATGGCGCCTTGTTCCCGCATTTGAGCGTGGGCGAGAACATCGGATACGCCATTGACAAGCGAAGCGTGAGCCGCGGCGAGCGTGAATCGCGGATTGCGGAGCTGTTGGAGATGGTGCATCTGGACCCCGCGCTGGCCCGCCGTGCGCCCGCGGAACTCTCCGGCGGTCAGCAGCAGCGCGTCGCGTTGGCGCGAGCATTGAGCCGCAACCCCGACCTCATGTTGCTCGACGAGCCGTTCTCCGCGCTGGATGCGGGGCTGCGCAAGGACACCCGCAAGGCCGTGGGAGACACCCTCACCGAGGCTGGGATCACCACGCTTTTGGTCACTCACGATCAAGCCGAGGCGCTCTCATTTTCTGATCAGCTCGCGGTCATGCGCGCCGGAAAACTCGCTCAAGTGGGCGAGCCCATGCACGTGTATTCGCGTCCCGCAGACCTCGACACCGCGCGCTTCCTCGGCGACGCGGTCATCCTGAACGCTACGGTTCAGGGCTCACTCGCGACCTGCGTTCTGGGCCAGATTCCCGTGCGGCTTCCCGGCCGGCTCGCTCCGGATGACGTGGTGCGCTGGGGTTCGGCTGCCGCTGATTCCAATACGACGGCGCCTGCTTTCGACATGCCCATTATGTTGCGTCCCGAACAGCTGCGGTTGGCAGAAGACGGGCAGATTAGCGGCACCGTGGTGGAGACGGACTTCTTCGGCGCCGAAGTGGACGTGACCATTCGCTTGGATCCGTCCCCGAGCGATCCCGAACCAGTCACGCTGAAGATTCGCCACTGGAATGTGCAGACCGCGTTGCCGCAGAGCCGCGTGCGTTTGCGTGTGGTCGGCACCGCGGTGGCGTACCCGCAGGGCTAAGCTCTTGCCTCACCGTTGTAGCGAGTCTCAACGCAGCCGCGGTCTCAAGCTTTCGTTAGCCGCGCAATTCCTGGTTCTTGAGGAACTGGTAGACCTCAGTCTGATCTACACCGGGGAACGCTCCCGTGGGCATCGCGGCGAGCAAGTGCGCGTTGGCGCGCGTCGCCGGCCAGGCTTGGCCAGCCCACTCACGCGCGAGGTCTTGCGGCGGACGACGGCAGCACGATTCATCCGGGCACGTGGACTGCGAGCGCTCTTTGGTATCTCGGCCACGGAACCACTTGACGTGTTCGAACGGGACGCCCACGCTCAACGAATACAACCCCGAAGAGTGCCCTTCCACGCGTGCCGTGCACCAGTACGTGCCCACTTTGGTGTCCGTGAATTGGTTGTAGGAGCGGAAGCGATCGGCGACGTCAAAGACCACGCGCGAAGTCCAGTACCGGCACACGGTCTGGCCCTCGATGGCGCCGGTGTGGTCTGACGGGAAGTTCACGCCGTCGTTCTCATAGACCTTGTGGATGATGCCGGATTCGTGCACTTTTTGAAAGTGCGTGGTGATGCCAAAGTGCTCGGTGGCGAGGTTGGTGAAGCGGTGCGCGGCGGATTCATAGGACACCGCGAACGCGTCACGCAGGTCATCGATGGAGATTTCTTTTTCTTGCTTGGCGGCTTTCAAGAGCGCGACGGCGCCTTGTTCCGGAAGCAGGAGCGCTGCGGCGAAGTAGTTGGTGTAGACGCGCTGACGCAGGAAGTCGGAGTAGTCCTTGGGGGTTTGGTGGCCTAGGACGTAGTGGCCGAGGGCTTGGAGCACCACGGAGCGGTGATCGTGTTCGGCGTTGCGGGACTGCGTCAGGTAGATGGTGTGATTCTTGAGGTCCGTGACGGATCTTGTGGAGTGTGGCAAATTTTGCACAAATTTCAGGCTGAATCCGAAGTGCGCGGCAATATCCGCCACGTGGTTGGTGGAGAGCGGACCCGTACCCCCGCCCACCGCATCCAAAACTTTGCGGGCTTCCGCTTCAAGCTCCGGGTAGTAGTTGTTGCAAGAACGCATTTCTTTGCGCAGCTCAATGTTGGCCCGGCGGGCCTCTTCAGGGGTGGCCACTTGCTCTTCGAGGCGACGCTCGAGCTCTCGTTGCAATCCCACGAGGGCTTCCAGGACATCCATGGACGTCCTAGTCGAGATCTTGACCGCAGGTAATCCCAGCGATGAGTACAACGGACCGCGCTGGTAGCGCTCGAGCTCAATTTCGAGCTCCGAGCGACGGTCTGCCGGCTTGGAAGCTAGCAAGTCATCCATAGTGGTGCCCAGTGCCGCAGCGATCTTCGACAACATTGAGATCTTGGGCTCGCGCCGCCCATTCTCTATCAAGGACAGCTGAGACGCGACCGTCCCCACGCGTTCAGCAAGCTCGTCGAGCGTCAAGGAAGCGCCCTTCCGCAAGTGACGAATGCGGCGGCCCAGGGCGAACGTGTCCACGGCATCTTCGGGGGCCTCCCCACCCGCGTGAGCACCGGTTCGTCCCCCGCGTTTCGCGACGTCCCAGCTGCCGAATTCCAGCGGTACGGAAGCTACGTCGTCGTGCTCAGAAGCGGAAGTCATGGACTCACGATACGAATATTGCCAGTGTGACGCAAGACGCACTTATTGCCTGAGCGCGAATTTATGCAAATCTTTCTCACAATTTTCGGGGTCAAAGGGTGAATTTCCGATCAAAGATTGATTCACGAAAGAAATTCGCCGCAGTACCCACACCCCGGAGGAATCATGACCGAGCAATCCAGCACCCCAACCCCCGAAGCTCGCGCTGAGTCACTCGAGCTTGAGTGGAAAGCCAACCCACGCTGGGACGGCATCACCCGCGACTACTCTGCACAGGACGTCATCAAGCTTCAGGGCCGCGTTCAGGAAGAGTACACGCTGGCCAAGCGCGGTTCGGAAAAGCTGTGGAAGCAGCTCACGCACGAAGCTCCGCAGGGCGGCTACACCAACGCACTCGGCGCGCTCACCGGTAACCAGGCCGTCCAGCAGGTCAAGGCCGGCCTTCGCGCCATCTACCTTTCCGGATGGCAGGTTGCCGCTGACGCCAACCTCTCCGGCCACACCTACCCGGATCAGTCCCTCTACCCGGCCAACTCGGTTCCGCAGGTGGTGCGCCGCATCAACAACGCCCTCATGCGTGCGGACCAGATCGAATTCTCTGAAGGCATCCAGACCGTTGAAGACTGGATGGTCCCGATTGTGGCTGACGCCGAAGCCGGCTTCGGTGGCCCGCTCAACGCGTACGAGCTCATGAAGTCCATGATCTCCTCCGGCGCTTCCGGCGTGCACTGGGAAGATCAGCTCGCTTCCGAAAAGAAGTGCGGACACTTGGGTGGCAAGGTGCTCATCCCTACCCAGCAGCACATCCGCACCCTGAACGCAGCCCGCTTGGCGGCCGACGTCTCCAACGTTCCATCCGTCATCATCGCCCGCACGGACGCTGAGGCAGCAACCCTCATCACCTCCGATGTTGACGAGCGGGACCAGGAATTCATCACCGGCGTGCGCACCCCGGAGGGCTTCTACAAGGTTCGCAACGGTATTGAACCGTGCATCGCCCGCGCTAAGGCGTACGCACCGTACTCGGACCTCATCTGGATGGAAACCGGCACCCCGGACCTTGAACTGGCCCGCAAGTTCGCCGAATCCGTCAAGGCTGAGTTCCCAGATCAGATGCTTTCCTACAACTGCTCGCCGTCCTTCAACTGGAAGAAGCACTTGGATGATGACACCATCGCCAAGTTCCAGCGCGAGCTCGGCGCCATGGGCTTCACGTTCCAGTTCATTACGCTTGCCGGCTTCCACGCCCTCAACTACTCGATGTTTGATCTCGCCCACGGTTACGCCCGTGAAGGTATGAGCGCTTACGTAAATCTGCAAGAGCGCGAGTTCGGTGCTGAGGAGCGCGGCTACACCGCCACCAAGCACCAGCGCGAAGTCGGCACCGGTTACTTCGATCAGATCGCAACCGCCCTCAACCCGAACGCTTCCACCCTCGCGCTCGTTGGTTCCACCGAAGAAGGCCAGTTCCACTAGCCCCAGATCAGGGGGTGGCGGAATCTCTGCCACCCCCACTTTCAATTTTTCTCCAAGGAGTACACCATGCACGGCAACATCACCATCAACGGCATCACCATCACCCCTCCACCGATCCGCTACCAAGAGCGCGTGCTCACCGCAGAGGCCCTCGAGTTCCTGGGCAAGCTGCACGCCACGTTTGATGAGCGCCGTCAAGAGCTCATGAAGCGCCGCCACACGGTCCGCGCCAAGATCGCTAACGGTCAGGATCCGCGCTTCCTCGAAGCCACTCGGTCCGTTCGTGAAGATGACACGTGGCGCGTTGCTCCGCTGGCTCCGGGACTTGAGGATCGCCGCGTTGAGATCACCGGTCCTACGGATCGCAAGATGGCCATCAACGCTTTGAACTCTGATGCCAAGGTCTGGCTCGCTGACATGGAGGACTCCTCCACCCCGAACTGGCGCAACGTCATCAATGGGCAGCTGAACCTTCGTTCCGTGTTGGACCGCACCATCGATTTCACCTCCCCCGAAGGCAAGGAGTACCGCCTTTCCGGCGAGACCCTCACGGATCTGCCGACCATCGTGGTTCGTCCTCGCGGTTGGCACTTGCCGGAGAAGCACTTGCTGGTCAATGGCACTCCGCTTTCCGGAGCTCTCGTGGACTTTGGTTTGTACTTCTTCCACAACGCCAAGCGCCTTATTGAGTTGGGCCGCGGACCGTACTTCTACTTGCCGAAGACGGAGAACCACCTTGAGGCTCGCCTCTGGAATGACGTGTTCGTGTTTGCCCAGGATTACGTGGGCATCCCGCAGGGCACCATCCGCGCCACGGTTCTGATTGAGACCATTACGGCTGCGTTTGAAATGGAAGAGATCCTCTACGAACTGCGCGATCACAGCGCCGGCTTGAACGCGGGCCGTTGGGATTACATCTTCTCCATCATCAAGAACTTCCGTTCCCGCGGTTCCCAGTTCTTGTTGCCAGACCGCAGCTCCGTCACCATGACGGCTCCGTTCATGCGGGCTTACACCGAGCAGCTTGTGCGTGCGTGCCACCGCCGCGGTGCATCCGCGATTGGCGGTATGGCAGCGTTCATCCCGAATCGCCGCGACGCCGAGGTCAATACCAACGCTCTCGAAAAGGTGCGGGCTGACAAGTCTCGCGAAGCCAACGACGGTTTCGACGGTTCATGGGTGGCTCACCCGGACCTCGTGCCCGTAGCGATGGAAGTTTTCGACGCCGTTCTTGGCGAGAACCCCAACCAGATTGAGCGCTTGCGTGAAGATGTAGTGCCGAACGATGCCGCGCTCATTGACTTGAGCGGCACCGGCGGATCCATCACGGAAGGCGGCGTGCGACTGAACATCGAGGTGGCCATCCGCTACATCGAATCCTGGTTGCGCGGCAACGGTGCAGTAGCCATTCACAACCTCATGGAGGATGCTGCAACGGCGGAGATTTCCCGTTCGCAGGTGTGGCAGTGGATCCATCAGGCAGCGAAGACGGAGGACGGCCAGACCATCACCCGCGTTCGCGTGGAGGGCCTGCTCACGGACGAGTTCAGCAAGTTGCCACGTTTTGACGGCGACCGTTTCGAGGATGCTCGGGATATTTTCGAAGCTTCCGCTTTGCGCGAGGATTTCCCCACCTTCCTCACCATCCCGGCTTACAACCGCTTCTTGTGCGATCAAGAGCAGACCGAATTGATTACGGCATAGCGGTCATAGAAATTGGCGCGAAACCACCTCGAGCGGGTGCGTTTCGCGCCAATTTCTTGTTAATTACGACGATGCCTGCTTGCGTCAGGCTCAACGCACCAGTAGCGCGATTCCCACGGCGATAGCGGCGTATCCCGCGATCATTGCCGCGAGCCCTAGACGTACCGCGCGCTCTTTGGCAAGGGCCATGACTGGGAAGATTCCCAGTCCCATCAGCAGTACTCCAACCGCAGTGCCCACGACGGTCGGAACCATCAGAATCACCAAGACACCCATGACTGCTGTGGCCACTACACCACCAATCAAGAACAAAGATCCTGTGTCTGCGCGCTCACTCAGCTGTTCCATGCGTTATTCCCCCTTGACCTTTTAAGACACTTCAAGCCTAGGAAGTCCTCAAGGGAACGCAATTAGCCAAAGGTATAGATTTTTATCGAGCGCCAGAATTCTTACTGGACCGCTATTGCAAACTGACCCGCTCGAGAAATGTGAGCGAACATGAACCGGCGCGCGAGTTCTTCGTCCTGCGCCTGGATTGCCTCAACAATGGCCTCATGCTCGTCATGCCGTTCGACCTCATGGAAGACAAAGCGGCCTTCTTCGGCGCCGGTTCCAATGAGATAGTCACTGAGATCCATCATTCGCCGAGACACCGCTGTGACCACGTGAGATTGGGCCATTTCTAGAATCGTGAGGTGGAATTCGCGATTGTGTAGCCGATACTCATCTGCCCGCTTCGCCGCATGGTCGGGCGAGTTTCCTACAGTCGCTTCCGGACTGTGGCTACTCAAGATTCTCCGGAGGCTCCCGACTTGCTCGGGAGTACGACGCCGCGTCGCCAGTTGGGTGGTCGATGCTTCAAAAGACGCAAACACCGCGAAAAAGTCTTCAATCTCCTGACGCGAATAGGAACGGGGAACGCATCCCGAACGCGGGAGAATTTCCACCAGACCATCGGCCGCCAACAGTCGGAAGGCTTCTGAAATGGGCTGCTTGCTGACACCAAACCTTGTGCGAAGCGCCTCGATGGAGAGCCGCTTGCCAATGGGGTAGTCACCCCGGAAGAGCCCGACTTTGACGCCTTCGTATACGCGGCCAGCAAGACTCGAACTCATTGCTGCAACCCTCCGATCGTTCCACTCTCCGGAACACCCCGTGGCGAACCAAAAACTGGCATGCCAGTATTCTCAAGTGTAGCGCCCGTCACACAAGACGTACGGTGTGCGAAACAACAGTCACTAGACCGCAAAGGAGCGTACCGTGGCCTTTTCCCCTCAAGACTTCACTTCTCAAACCACTGACGATACGGCTGACAACGAGTTCGACACCGACGTCCTCGTTGTAGGCATGGGTCCGATGGGCGCAACTGCCGCACTGGCGTTGGCAACATACGGCGTGCGCGTCACCATGATCACCCAATGGTCGTGGCTAGCAAATACGCCTCGAGCTCACATCACAAACCAACGTGCTGTTGAAGTATTGCGCGATTTAGGCCTCGAAGAGGAGGCCGCCAAGTACGCCGTACCGTGGGACCAAATGGGCGACACCCTCTTCACCACAAGCCTCGCCGGCCCGGAGATCGCCCGCATTCAGACCTGGGGAACCGGCGACGATCGAGTGGGCGACTACATTAAGGGCAGCCCCTGCCCCATGTTGGATATTCCGCAAACTTTCATGGAGCCACTCCTAGCCAAGAACGCCGCCGAACGGGGGGCCAAGGCCGTTTTCTCCACAAGATATTTGGGCCACCAAGACACTGGCGACGGCGTCACAGTCCGTCTACTGAATCGCGTGAGCAATCAGGAGTACACCGTGCGCGCCAAATTCTTGGTAGGTGCGGACGGCGCAAAGAGCCAGATCGCGGATGAAATTGGCCTTCACATTGAAGGACAGGTTGCCCGCGCTGGCACCGCTTACATTCGTTTCAACGCAGATCTCTCACGCTTCGTCGAGCATCGGCCGTCGATTCTGCACTGGATTATGAACCCCGCAGCAGACTTCGGAGAAATCGGTATGGGCCTCTTGCGGTGCGTGCGGCCGTGGAACGAGTGGATCGCCGGTTGGGGCTTCAACATTGAGGCCGGAGAACCGGACTTGAGTGAAGAGACCATCCTCCAGCAAATTCGAACCCTTGTGGGCGATCCTTCGTTGGAACCGGAAATCGTTTCCGTCAGCACGTGGTTCGTAAATCAGCAGTTCGCGCACACCATGTCTAAGGGTCGCGTCTTCTGCGGGGGCGACGCCACACACCGCCACCCGCCTAGCTCTGGTCTGGGCTCCAATACGTGCATGCAAGACGCTCACAATCTTGCGTGGAAGCTGGCATACGTGGTCAAGGGACACGCGGGAACCGAACTCCTTGAAAGCTACTCCGAAGAACGCGTCCCAGTCGGTGAGCAGATCGTGAAACGCGCCAACCAGTCCCGCGCAGATTACGCACCCTTCCGCGAGTGCTGGCAAACCGCGGATTCAAGTGGAGAGAAGTCCGTTGCTACCGGGTTAGAACGACTCAACGCACCCACCCCGGAAGGCGAAGAACTGCGAGCGCGCCTCGAAAAAGCACTCGACCTCAAGAACTACGAATTCAACGCCCACGGAACGGAACTGAATCAGCGCTACGCGAGCGGCGCCGTCGTACTGGAAGAAACGGAAGAACGCTGGAACCGGGACCCTCAGCTCTATTTGCAAGCCACCACCAGACCAGGCGCAAAAATTCCGCACGCATGGCTTGTCGGCAAGGACGGGAAACGCGTCTCCACACTGGATATCACTGGGAAGGGTCGCTTCACGCTGATCACCGGTCTGTCCGGCATTGCATGGGAGAGTGCGACGGCGCAGCTTGCGTTGCCATTCCTCGATACGGTGCTGGTGGGTCGCCCAGGATACGAGGATCCTTACAAATATTGGGCGCGAAAACGTGAAATCGCCGAGGCCGGAGCCCTCTTGGTCAGGCCAGATGGGGTGGTTGCGTGGCGGCACACGGAGGCGGTGCGAGATGCTGAAACCGCTCGTCGGCTCCTCAAGGGTGCCATCGAAACTGTCCTGTCAGTAACCCTGTAGCGCTACGCGGAATCGCACGCGTAGTGTGTCACCCATGGCTAAGTTCTCCGTGTCCCGTTCGCTGGATATTCCGGTAGCACCCGAGGTGGTGTTTGCCCTCGTCAACGACTTCCACGAGTGGGAACGCTGGTCGCCGTGGGATGGTCCGCACATGGATCATTCCAGGACCTTCAGTGGCCCCAAATCAGGTGTGGGAGCCACCTACGCATGGGATGGCAAGAAGTCCGGCGCGGGTTCCATGACCATCACGGAAGTGGATCCGTCTCGCCGGGTTGAAGTGGACCTGCGTTTCACTCGTCCGTGGAAATCGGAGAGCCCCACCACGTTCACTTTTGAGCCCATCGCCGCCGGCACCCGCGCCACGTGGACCATGCGCGGTGAGAACAAGGGGCTAGCCGTGCTGTTTTCTAAGTTCTTTGACATGGACAAGATGCTCGGCAAGGACTTCACTCTAGGCTTGCACCAGCTCTCCAACGCCGCTCGACGCGATGCCGAGAGGACCTTCGCGGAATAGTTGCGGCGGGCTGACCGTTTTACCCTGTATGACCACGCCTTCCGTTACTTCGCCCCAGAGCGATTCCGCATCCGAACAACGCATGTCCGTCGACATTTGGTCGGACATCGCTTGTCCTTGGTGCTTCATTGGTAAGCGCCGCTTCGAGAGCGCTCTTGAGCAGTCCGGCCTCGCTGATTCCATCGACGTCACTTACCACTCCTACCAGCTGGATCCCACGTTGCCGGATCACTACCACGGCACGGAAGAGCAGTACTTGGGTGAGATGAAGGGCCTCGAGCCAACGCGCGTGCGTCAGATGCTTCAGCACGTAACACAGCAAGCCGCCGGCGAGGGGCTGACCTACGATTTCGACAACCTGAAGGTAGCGAACTCCTTCAACGCCCATCGCTTGCTGCACCTTGCGAAGGCGCACGGCGTTGGTTCGCAGTTGAAGGAACTGTTGCTTTCCGCACACTTTGAACGTGGTCTCGACACGAATGACGCGGCCGTCCTTGCGGATCTCGCTGTAGAAGCCGGCTTGGACCGCGCTACGGCGGAAGCCACCATCAAGGATGAGAACGCTTACCGTCAGGACGTGTTGCAGGACTTCGCTCAGGCTCGCGCGTACGGCATTCAGGGCGTCCCGTTCTTCGTTATTGACAACAAGTACGGTGTCTCCGGCGCGCAGCCTTCCGAGGCGTTCGAGCAAGCACTGACGCAAGCTTTCACCGAAAAGCACCCTGCCCCGTTGACCATGATGTCCAACGTGAAGCCGGGCGAAGACGGCGCCGTGTGCGGCCCGGAGGGTTGCAACTAAGCACTCGGTGCCGCGGAAACGCGGCGAACTACGGCGTTGACGAGCTCGGCGAGGGTGACACAGACGGCGGAACAAACGTCGACGGTGCTACCGGAGCCGAGCTCTCCGTTCCTGGCAAGCACGGCAACCGGCCCTCGTTGGTGCGGACTTTATCGCGCGTTGTCAGTGACTTGAAGCTCGAACCCAGAATTACGTCTACGGTTTCGTCCCGCCGGCGGGTATCCGTGACGTACTTGGTTCCGGCCACATTGCGTTGCACAGAGAGTGCCTCGCTGCGGCCTTGACCACCAGAAATTACGACGCCGATAGTTGCGTCATACGTGAGCCTGCGGTTCGCGACCACCCCAATTTTGAAGCCACGATCTCGCAATTGCGTGGCGACCTTGGCGGCCAGTCCCGCTCTCCCGGTGGCGTTGTACACGTTCACGGTCACCGTGTTGTTGTCCGCGTAGGCGAACTCTTCCACCGGACATCTGTCGTCCACGACAGCCACGGAGTCGGAATCAAGTCCCGGAACCACCCACTGGCGCGTCAGCACCATCCAGCCTGCGAAAGCCGCAGCAGCCAGCATCACCGTCACCAATACCAGCACCACCCCGTGACGGAAGTGGCGGCGTCGTCGTGCTTTCTCTTCAGCACGGGAGTATTCGTCCTGGACGCTCACGTCCAGGAGTTCGTCTTCGGTGACGATGTGATGACCGTTCAGACGGTCCGGGCGTTGGCTTTTACTCACTGCGGCAAGCTCCGGGTGACCTCATATAGCTAGAGTACGGAAGTCCTCGTGAGTACTGAATCATTGCCGCAAAACCGTTACGAAATCGTGTTTGTCAAGTTTCATTACGTTGGAGGCCACGGGGCGGAATACAGCTAAACATTTCATTGCTTTAACTCCCAAAGGAGTTGAACCATGGAACCTATGACAAAAGTCCGCACTTCCGTCCCCGTCCTCGACTTGTCGACCGCACGGTCCTCTGACGGTTCGTTTAACCCAGAATTCATTGATGCACTTCGGGATGCCACCCACAATGTTGGGTTCTTCCAGGTCGTTGGATACGGCGGAAGCGACAACCAGGCCGGGGAACTTCTGGACACTCTCCGCGAGTTCTTTGCGCGCCCCGTTGGCGAGCGCCTTTTGCTGGACAACCGCAACTCCCCGCAGTTCCGCGGTTACACCCGTTTGGGTAAGGAAGTAACGCAGGGTCGTGCGGACGCACGCGAGCAGATCGACTACGGACCGGCACGTCCGGCGCTTGAAAACGTGCCCGAGGATCAGCCGCACTTGAAACTACAGGGCCCCAACCAGTGGCCGTCTGCATTCCCGCAGCTCGAAGAGAAGGCCATGGACTGGGCCGCGCTCATGTCCTCGATTGGTGACGAGCTCTTGTCCGCCATTGCGGTCTCTTTGGAACTACCTGCCGATTACTTCGCTGAACCGTTCTCTGGCACGCCCGCCTGGATGGGCAAGCTCGTCCACTATGTGGGTACCGGCGCTGTTCCCGAAGCAGGATCGCAAGGTGTGGGCGCGCACGCCGACTACGGTTTCGTGACGCTCTTGCTGCAGGACGAGGTCGGCGGACTCGAGGTCAAGCCGTACGGTCAGGATGAGTGGATTGATGTTGATCCCATCCCGGGCGCTCTTGTGGTGAACTTGGGCGAAATGCTCGAAGTTGCTACTAACGGTTACTTGATGGCCACGATCCACCGCGTGACGGCCCCTCCAGCTGGAGTTGACCGCTATTCGGTACCGTTCTTCTGGTCACCGCGACTCGATGCCACCATCGACCCGGTCCCGCTTCCTGAGCACCTTGCTGCCCAGGCTCGTGGCGTCTCTGACGATCCACACAACCCCATGCTGTCCAACTACGGATCCAACATGCTCAAGGGCTTCCTTCGCGCTCACCCTGAGGTGGCGAAGAAGTGGTACGACCGCTAAACAGCGCTCAATAGCCACCTGCTCATCCATTGGTGGGGCTGATCATTCTCTCGTTGAGAAGATCAGCCCCACCTGTGCTTTTGCTTCAAAGTAGTCCGTGCATCAAGAGGATGCGGTCTATTGACTAAGGCTTCCAGCCTTCGACCGTTCCGTCCGGCGATGCGAGCTTTGCAATGAGCGAGCAGTCTTTCTTCCCGAGGCCCTGATCAATCAGCGTCTGGAACATCTCGGCCGCGAGGGAGGCAGCCTCGAGATTGACGCCGGTCTCGTTGCCAGCTTCAAGCGCCAAGGACACGTCCTTGAGCGCCAGTTCAGCAGTGAAGGTGGCGTCAAAGTTGTTGTTGGCCGCCGCTGAAGCCACGATTCCAGGGACTGGGTACCACGTGCGCTGCGCCCACGACTGGCCAGAGGACGTGTTTGCGACGTTCCAGAAAGTCTGCGCATCAAGGCCCAAACGCTCGGCCAGCTGAGAGCCTTCGGCGATGCCCATCAGGTTAATGAAAAGCATCATGTTGTTGACAATCTTGGACGCAATACCCGTAGTGGCGCCACCGGTCTCGATGATGTGTCCTGCCATGGGCGCCACGAACTCGCGAGCGCGCTGGACGCCGTCTTCATCGCCGCCCAACATGAACGTCAGGGTGCCGGCGGCGGCTCCGCTGATCCCTCCGGAAACCGGCGCATCCACAAACACGAAGCCACGCTTTTGAGATTCTTCGTGGCAAAAACGTGATGTCGCGAGATCCACAGTTGAAGTGTCGGCCAGAAGAGCTGTTTTGGGTGCGTGTTCCCAAATGCCGTCCTCGCCATCGAAGACGGAGCGCACGTGCTCGCCTTTCGGAAGACTCGTGAACACCACGTCGGCGTCGGACACGGCATCTTTGATGGATCCCACCACCTCCACGCCGCCGTCCCTAGCATTTTGTTGGGCGCGCTGACTCAAGTCGAATCCGCGCACGGTATGCCCTGCATTGAAGATATTGGACGCCATGGGACCGCCCATGTTTCCGAGCCCAATCCAACCGTAGACTGCCACTTTTCCCCTTTCGGAAGCGATCCGCTTCTCTCCTGGTTCTGCCGTCACCTTCGACGAGCTACTGTCACCCTCGACGAGCCGACTTACGTTGCGCCCCGATTACTCTGTATGCCCGTGGCGTCCCTTCAACCTATGCCCGAGAGCACATTTGCTCAACCCTCTGCAAGGAATTAGTTCACGTCCAACACATGCTGTGGCTTAAAGCTCTGCGGCTCGAGCCATGACCGCATACGGTTCCTTGCGCGCCGGGTAGTAGTCATCCCACGCGATCTCGTTGGCGTCTTCTTCGGCGACAGCTGCCACCAGACGATCCATGTAGTACTCCCAGCCCGGCCCTACCTCTGACAGCATCGAGAGCACAAAATCCCTGGCCATCGGCTGGATGAACGTGAGTTCAGTAGTAGGTCCGTTTTCGGCCAAGTGAACTTCGAGCGTCCACGGTTGATCCGCTGGCCCCTGCTGTACTTTGACCACTTCGGGGGCTCGGCATTCAAGAATTTTGACTACCTGAAGCGCATCGCCTTCTTCGGCGACCATTTTCATGTGCACGACTCCAGACGATGGGTCACCCTCCCAGGTTCCCATCCAACGCCCACATTCAACGGAGTCCGTGAGCACGGTCCACACCGTTTCAGGTTTCACGTCAAAGTGACGGTGCAGCACTAGCTCAAACTGGTCATCGGTGGTGGGGCGCAGAAGACCCGTGACAGATACGCTCATAAGCGTCATTCTTACACTTCAAGATCAAATTTTGGCGAGCACCTTGTCGAAAGTATTGAGATTCCGAGTGGTCACGTGCGGCTTGAACTTCGCTTTCGCCAAGTACTTGGATATCGGAGTATCCAGCGAGGATCCTTTGGGACATTCCCACCAGAGCACATCACCATGAGCCGCAACTCGTTCACCCGCAGCAGCCATGTCTTCGGGGCTGACGGACTCCACAACCTCTGAGATCACATCAGCCGAGGTGGCCAGAACGCCGTAGGCATGATGCGTGGAGGTATCGCGCCCGAAGGGATACCCAGCGACAATCTCGCGAACCTGATCAGGGGTCTTCACGATCACCCACGCCTCGTACCCGAAAGCAGCCCTCAAAACGCCTTCCACCTCGGTTTTCACGTCGGCGGCCGTCCGCCCACCCGAGTCCAGCAAGACGTTACCCGTGGCAAGAACGGTACTCACGCCGTCGTAATCAGCATCCTTAAGAGCCTGCTGCAAAGCGGCCATGCTGAGCCGCACTCCGCCAACGTTGATGCCGCGCAAGAAAACGGCGAGACTGGTCATGGGGCCATCGTAGGCGCCTTGCTAGAAGGGGGACAACATGCGGGTAGCGGTGCTGGGCGGAACCGGAACGATCGGCAAACGGATTGTCCTTGAGCTGAGACGGCGCGGTGTCGAGACGATCGCGCTCTCCCGCGCTCAGGGCGTGGATGCGCTCAGTGGCTCGGGCTTGGTCGCGGCTCTCCAGGGCGTCGACGTGGTGGTGGACGCGCTCAATACGAATACTTTCGCGGCGGCTACGGCGAAGCGATTTTTTATTACGACGGCGAACCATGTCGCGTACGCAGCGCGCGTCAACGACGTGCAGCGTGTGGTGTGCGTGTCCATTGTGAACGCCACAGACCCCGCCGTGCTTCGGACCAACGGGTACTACGCGGGCAAAGCCGCCCAGGAAAACGCGTACCTGAAATCCGGGCTCCCCGTGCAAATCGTGCGCACCACTCAGTGGTTTGAGCTCGCCGAACAGCTCTCCAAGCAACTGCGTGTGGGGCGCTTCGCGGTGGTTCCACGGATGCTGAGTCAGCCGATCGCCGCCGCGCGGTTCGTTGCAGAGAACGTTTTGGCTGATCCGTGGGAGCCGATCGCAGAAATTGGCGGTCCTGCTCCTTTGGATCTTGCTGCTGCCGCGCAGCGCATTGCATCAAAGGACTCTGCCGCGGCCGACTCCGCCTCGCTCAAGGTCTTCCCCATCCCGCTTCCGGGTCCCATGGGTTCTGGCGGGCTGCTGCCAGCGGCGGGAACGCGTACTGATTCTGAGACCTTTGAGCAATGGCTCTCACGGCGTTAATCTGACGCTCCTGCAGAATTTAGACAGACTTGTGACAACTCCATGACTAAAAAGAGCCTAAAAACTTCCCTCTAGGCGTTCTTGAGCACCCGGTAGCGCGTGCAGACGAACGCCCGATTCTGGGCCAGCTCGACAAGCTCGAGGTCTAGTTCCTGCGTGAAAAGTGGCTGGCCGTTGCCGAGCATCACCGGCGCGAACTGGACCCAGATTTCGTCGAGATGACCGGCGGCTGCGAACTGTGAGGCGAGGTCTCCCCCACCTACCACCCACACGTCTTTGCCCTGCGCGGACGCCTCGATGCTTTCAAAGTTTTCGGACACCGATCCGCCCACAATGCGAACGTCTGCGCCGTCCGGAAGAGGCAGGTCCTGATGCGTAAACACCCAAGTGGGCTGAGAATATCCCCACTTGTCTTCGTGCTCTCGCAGCCACTCGTAGGTGGAGCGGCCCATCACGAGCGCGCCCACGTTTTGAACGAACGCCGGGTAGGCCATGGGGCCCTCTTGATCGAAGTCTTGGCGCATGAGCCACTCGAGCGAATGGTCTTCCGTAGCAAGGAATCCGTCCAGCGTCGATGCCGTGTAAAAGATGGTTGCCATGGGACAACCCTAATCCTGACCATTGACACTTAGGCCTACCCAGAAACGCAAAATCGGCCCCTGACTAGGTCAGGAGCCGATTTAACTTGGCGGAGGATGGGGGATTTGAACCCCCGAGGGCGTTAACCCAACACGCGTTCCAGGCGTGCGCCATAGGCCGCTAGGCGAATCCTCCAAGCGCTCTAAGAGCAGGTTCAAGCATAACGGACACTTGCCGAAGTTCGAAATCGAGAGGTCCACCTCACACTGGGCGCCCAAGAATCGTCACCTGACGTTCACCTCGGGTACACTATTAGGCGGCCCCTCATGTGGTGTCATCCTGTGAACTCCCCCAGGACCGGAAGGTAGCAAGGGTAAGCGGGCTCTGGCAGGTGCATGAGGGGTTTTAACGTCTCCGCTTGTTTTCAGCATTGGAGGTTTCAGTGGCTGTGGAAAATCGTGCGGGAAGATACGCACCCAGCCCGTCCGGCGAATTACACATCGGCAATCTGCGTACCGCGCTTCTCGCGTGGCTTTTTGCGCGCAGCACCGGCCGCCGGTTTCTGTTGCGGGTTGAAGATCTTGATCGCGCTCGCGCCGGCTCTGAAGAACAACAAATTGCTGACTTGCAGCGCATCGGCCTGACCTGGGACGAAACTCCGCTTCGTCAGACTGATCGCGGCGATCTCTATCGCGACGCCATCACAAAACTCCAAGCCCGCGGGCTAGTTTTCGAGTGCTTCTGCACGCGACGAGACATTGCAGAAGCGACCTCGGCTCCACACGCAGCCCCAGGCGCTTACCCCGGAACGTGCCGCGATCTCACCGAAGAGCAACGAGCCCGCAAACGCCTCGAGCGGCCGGCCGCCTTGCGCTTGCGTTCCGAAGTCACCGAATCCACCGTGACGGATGAGGTCTACGGGACCTACACGGGCGTCGTGGACGACTTCGTGCTCTTGCGTAACGACGGCGTCCCGGCCTACAACTTCGCAACCGTCCTCGACGATCTCCTACAGGGCGTCGACCAAGTGGTGCGCGGCGAGGATCTGCTCTCTTCCGCGCCCCGCCAGTCCTATTTGCGCTCGCTTCTTTCTCCGGAGTACGACGACGCAGCTCCCCCACTGCGCTACGCTCACGTTCCTATGGTGCTCAATACGAGCGGACAGCGCCTCGCTAAGCGTGATGGCGCGGTGACGCTGGCGGATCTCGAATTGTTGGGGTTCAGCACTGCCGAGGTGGTTGCCGAACTGCTTCTGTCTGTGGGGTTGCCCGGTGATGGAACTCGCAGCCCTTCAGAACAGCTCGATGCCGCCCTGCTCGTCTTTGATTCGCAACGTTTGCCGCGCGAGCCGTGGATCTTCGACGAATTCGCCTTACGTCACCCGGGCAACGAAACGTAGTTTTCAGCGTATCGGTAGACAACAGTTTTAAGCGCTGACTAGTCTCGCGGTATGACCGCCACTGAGAGCACTACCGCACACACTGCCATTTCAGGATCCAACATTCTTCTGGTTTCCGACCCTCACCCGCAGGTCCGTGCTGCGTTGAGGGATGATTACTCGGCCTATTTACTCCCTACGGATGCTGCGGAGCGGGAATCGTTCTTGGCCGAACATGGTGCGGATATTCGGGTGGCTGTGTGCTCGGCTATGGCTGGCGTCGGCACCGAGCTAATGAAGTCTCTACCGAATCTTGAAGCGGTCATGAACTTTGGAGTGGGCTATGACTCCACGGATGTGGCGCAAGCTGCTGAACGCGGCATCGTCGTGAGCAATACCCCGGATGTGCTCAACGAATGTGTCGCCGACTCCGCCCTAGCGCTCTACCTTGACGCATTACGGCAAGTGTCCGCGGCGGACCGCTACGTCCGCGCCGGAAAATGGGAATCGGAGGGATCCTATCCGCTGACCACCCGCGCTTCGGGGCGCACGGTGGGCATCGTTGGTTTGGGTCGCATCGGTGCGGCGATCGCACAGCGTCTTGAAGGTTTTGGTTGCACCATCGAGTACCACAACCGTAATGAGAAGCCGGGCGTCCCGTACCGCTACCACTCCAGTCTCGTGGATCTTGCGGCCTCCGTTGATGTTCTGGTGGTCGCTGCAACCGGAGGCCCGGAATCCCGCGGACTAGTGAGTGCAGAAGTCCTCAAAGCGTTGGGTTCTCATGGATATCTCATCAACATTTCGCGCGGAACCGTAGTGGATGAGAAGGCATTGATTGCAGCCCTTCAGAACGGCACCATCGCTGGCGCTGGCTTGGATGTCTTCGAGAGCGAGCCGCACGTTCCAGAGGAATTGCGCGCCTTTGACAACGTGGTGCTTCAGCCACACGTTGGTTCCGGCACCGTGGAAACTCGCGCGGACATGGCTTCTCTCACGTTGGAGAACCTTCGGAGCTACGTTTCCACCGGAACCTTAGTCACGCCGATCTCCTAGTTTCCACAGCTGGGAGGGGCGCGCTTCACGCTCGAGCGTCAATCCGGATATTGTCTATGGGGTGAGCACCGCCCTTTACCGCAGATACCGTCCCGACGACTTCGCGGACGTCATTGGGCAAGAGCACGTCACCGACCCTTTGATGGCTGCTCTTGAAAAGAACCGCGTCAATCACGCGTACCTCTTTTCAGGTCCTCGCGGTTGCGGTAAAACCACGAGCGCGCGCATCCTCGCCCGTTGTTTGAACTGTGTCCACGGACCTACCGCGCACCCGTGCGGTGAGTGCGATTCGTGCCTCGATTTGCAGCGCGGCGGCCCTGGTTCGCTCGACGTTATTGAGATTGACGCCGCCTCCCACGGTGGCGTGGATGACGCTCGCGATCTGCGCGAACGCGCCACGTTTGCGCCGGTGCGCGACCGCTACAAGATCTTCATCATTGACGAGGCCCACATGGTGACCTCGGCTGGCTTCAACGCTTTGCTCAAGATCGTTGAAGAGCCACCAGAACATATCAAGTTCATCTTTGCCACCACGGAGCCGGACAAGGTCATCGGCACCATCCGCTCCCGCACGCACCACTACCCTTTCCGGCTCGTGCCACCAGAGCCGCTCATGGCGTACTTGCAAGAACTCTGCGATGCCGAACAGGTTGAGGTAGCGCCCGGCGTTCTCTCACTTGTGGCTCGCGCTGGCGGCGGTTCTGTGCGCGACTCGCTGTCCGTGTTGGACCAGCTCATGGCTGGCGCCGGCGAAGAAGGCTTGGATTACGAGCTCGCTGTGAACCTTCTGGGGTACACGCACGCTGCCCTCTTGGATGATGTGGTGGACGCGCTCGCTGCCAATGATTCGGCGACGGTTTTCAATGCAGTAGACCGCGTGATTCAGACGGGCCACGATCCCCGACGATTCGTCGAGGACCTGTTGGAGCGCTTCCGCGATCTCATTATCGTCAAGGCGATGCCGGACGAGGCCGCCCACATTATTCGTGGTTTGCCCGAGGATCAGCTGGCTCGCATGCGCCAGCAAGCCAACGTTTTGGGCGCCAATGAATTGAGCAGAAACGCTGACACCACCAACAAGGCGCTCACCGAAATGACGGGGGCTACGAGCCCGCGGCTTCACTTGGAATTGTTGTGCGCTCGGCTTTTGCTGCCCGCAAGCGATCACACAGAACGCGGCATGGCCGCGCGCTTGGATCGCATTGAGCGGCACCTGAATTTTGCGGAGAACGACGACGCCGCCCCGCGTCCCGCTCGACAGGCTCCGGAGAGTGCCCTCGAACGTCAAGCGAGCCGTGCCGCGAGGTCAGCAAGCGCACCGGTTGCCGCTTCATCGGCTCCAGTCTCCACGGCCCCCGCTTCAACAGGCCCGGTGGCTGCCGCTCCTCCGGCATCTTCGCCGCGAGCCACGGCAGCTCCTGCCCCTGCGCCTACCTCTGCACCCGTATCAACTACTGCACCGGCATCAGCATCGGTCTCGGCGCCACGGGAAACGGCAGCACCTGCTCCCGCTCCAGCCACAGAAGCACCGCGTTCCGGCGCGGCACCTTCCCCGCGGGAAGAATCCATCCCGCCGCGCGGACCAGTTCGTAACACCGCCAATGACGCTCCTGCCTCCCCCGATTGGGGAAACACGTGGGGCGCTCTCGACGACCAGCCACCCGCTCCCCCTGCCCGTCCCGAAGTGACTCAAGAGCGTCCGGCCCAGAAGCGTCCGGCCCAGGATCGCCCTGCTCAGGATCGTTCAACGCAGAACCGACCTGCACAGCGGCCAGCTCCCGAGCAGTCGGCATCCGAACGTCCGACGCCCGAGCGTCCAACTCAGGGTCGAGCACCACAAGAACAACCGGTTCAGTCGCAGCCAGCCCAGCAACAGCCGGCTCAGCCGCAGCAGGTTCCTGCTCAGCAGCCAGCTCGGGACAGCGCGCCAACAAACGGCGCTCAGTCAGGTGGCGCACACTCCGGTGGTGCTGGTTCTGTCGAGATGTTCCGCCGCGCTTGGCCAGAGATCATGAACCGCTTGAGCGAAGAGCGCCGAGCCGTGTGGATGGCAGTAGAACCGCACTCCACGGTGGCCGGTTTTGACGGTCGAACGTTAACGATTGCCTTCTCCAACGAGGGCGCTCTCATGAACTTCCGTCGTCGTGAAGACAACGCGGAGTTGCTCCGTAAGTGCATTCAGGATGTTCTCGGCGTTGGCGTCGCTCTTGACGCCGTGAGTGGAGGGGCTGCTCCTGCGGGTGGTTCGGGCCCAAAAGATAGGGGCCGCAAGGCCCCTGCTCAGCGTTCCGAAGAACACGTTGTGCCGTCTGCCGCTCCTGTTTCCCCTGCTCCTGTTTCCGCGCCTGCTCCTACGAAGACGCCTACGCAGGATCGCCCCGAACCACGTCAACCTGCCCGCCAGGTAGCTGAAGCGCCGGTTCGCGAACAAAGCGCTCCGGTCCAACAGCCTCAATCGCGCTCCGCTGAACCGGTAGAGGCGGCAAAGCCAGCTCAGTCGGTAGACCGACCTCAACCGGTGAGGCCGGCCCCACCCGTTCAGCAGGCCGAGCCAACCCGGCCGGCGGCAAGCGCGGCACCTGCAAGTGCACCGACTGCGAGCGCACGGGCGACGAGCTCTGCTTCCACGCGCCCTGCAACGCCTAGCTCGAACGACGCTTGGCAATACGCGAATGACATTGAACCGTGGGATCCAGATGGTGACCCATGGGCCGGTGCTGACGACTACTCGTGGGAACCCACCCCTGACGAATCGCCAGCCGAGTCTCCGGCTCCATCCATGTCAGCGCCATCGACGCCATCGCCTTCCACGCAAGTCCCTCCGACCACGGCCTCGCGCTCGGAAGGCGAGCCTGCGTCGTCGTCCTCTGAAGTTCGGAGGCCCGCGCAAGCTGCGGCACCGTCGCCAGTGGCGGCTCCCGCACCCCGTAACGGCGGAAGTGCACGCCCTGTGGCTCCACCACCTCCGGCTGGGGATGCTGAGAACTGGGGTTGGGAATCCGCACGGGATGCGGCTCCGGCTACCGCGCCAGAGCCTGAACCTGCGCCGGTAACGGAACCGCAAGAGAAGCCGATGTCGCAGCGGATCGCCGAAAAGTTGGTGCCCGCGAAGGACCAGCAGGCGGCTGCATCGCAGGCCACGCCTCCGGCTAACCCGCAGCAAAGCGGCGTAGAATCGTCCTACGTCGATGAGGTTCCCAGCGATGAGGACCCCATGATCGAAGATTCCATGTTGGTGGGTCGCGCGGCTGTTGAACGAGTGCTCGACGGAAAGTTGATCGAAGCTCGAAACCTCGACGGCACCCCCATCGTCTAAGAGCTCTTCGCTAAGTTTCTCGACGCTTTATCCGCGACTGCGGGGATTTGAGGATTCGTGTATCAAGGTGCCGTTCAAGAGCTGATTGATGAGCTGGGCCGTTTGCCTGGCATCGGACCGAAATCTGCTCAGCGCATCGCCTTTCATATCCTCGATGCTGACCCGGAGGACATGAAGCGCCTCGCTGACGCCATCCGGATCGTCAAAGACAAAGTGAAGTTCTGCAAGATCTGCTTCAACGTCACCGAGCAAGAGACGTGCAACATCTGTCAGGATCCACGCCGCGACGAAACCATCATTTGCGTGGTGGAAGAGTCCAAAGACATCGTGACGATCGAACGTACGCGCTCGTTCCGCGGCCGCTACCATGTGCTCGGCGGCGCCATCAATCCGATTGGCGGCGTAGGCCCAGAGCAATTGCACATCCGCGAGCTGATCACGCGCTTGGGCGACGAGAAGATCCAAGAAATCATCATCGCCACGGACCCCAACCTCGAAGGCGAAGCAACCGCCACCTACCTTGCGCGAATGCTCAAGAGCATCGGCATTAAGGTGACCCGCCTAGCCTCCGGACTGCCGGTAGGCGGAGACCTCGAATACGCTGACGACGTGACGCTGGGCCGCGCATTCGAGGGCCGCCGTAGCCTGGTGGGCTAACGCACCTACGCCACACGCATTCCCGGCGAAAGCTTCTTCACCGGCGTCTTCAAGCGGTTCCTCGCTGCGGTCATGAGTCCACCCAAGAAGATCACCTGAATGGCCATACCGATAGGCCAGCTTGGGAACACTTGCGGATCCGGAAGCTCGGAAAACTTCTTGCCGTTCAAGCATTCGTGCTGGTACTCGGGTCCCGCTTGAGCGCTTCGCATCAATTGGCTAATCCCCGTGAACAGCTCTCCATTGGTGACAGTATTGACGTCGTACGGCTCTCTAGCAATATCCGCGACCATCACAAATGGGTTGGCTGCCAATATCCAGGCGATGCGTTCAGTGTGCACAATGTTGGTGGTTTGGGTAGCGGTGCTGCACTGAGAATTCTCGTTGTACCAATCGTTGATGGCTTTTCCATCCGATGAGTTCAAAACCTCCGCGGGCGGCTCCATAATGGGCGCATCCATATACCGACCCGAAACCTCTTCCTGGCTCAGTTGAGCGCTCAGTCCAAAACCAATGAGCGTTCCTACGGAGAACAAAGCCACCAACAGGTACGTTCCGAGTACGGCGAACAGCGAGCGCACGGACACGGAGGAAACAGCAACGCCAAGACCGGTCATCACTAGCAGTTCGAAACCCAGCATGAGAATGAACAACAGCATTCGGCTGAAGTCCACACCGCCAAGCGCGAAAGACAGCACAATGAACGGCAGCGCCACCACCAGGAACGCAAGCGCTGAGACCCAGGCTGCCAGCCATTTTCCTAGGATGATCTGCCACGGCGTAAGCAGCGTGTTTTGAATGATGGCGAGCGTGCCATTTTGACGATCGCCCGTGATGGTGTTGGCGGCGAAAGCCGGAGAGATCAGCAGCGCGAACAACAGGACAAAGAACAACACGGTTTCAAAGACCAGCTGACCCGATTGCCCTCCGAACATGCTGTATTCGTCATAGGGCCTAAAGGACGCGATGACCGCCCAGGTCACCAAGCCAATGATCACGAAC
Organism: Neomicrococcus aestuarii; assembly: GCF_014201135.1. Lineage (NCBI taxonomy): Bacteria > Bacillati > Actinomycetota > Actinomycetes > Micrococcales > Micrococcaceae > Neomicrococcus > Neomicrococcus aestuarii. The sequence goes on from NZ_JACHDR010000001.1 coordinate 1,359,250, forward strand.
CAGACGCCCATCATCCAGTACCAGCTACCCGAGCGCAGGCGTTGCATGAGCTCCATCTTAAAAACGGTTCGGATGCCCGCCTTGAAACCCAAAGTCCCATCCACACCCACGGGATTCCGCTCCGTGTCTAGTGCTTGGCTCATGACCGACCCTCCTTGCTTCGCTGCATCGCGTTGACGTAGCTTTCCTCGAGCGCACCGGCGGCCGGCGCAAATTGCGTAATGGGAATCCCAGCGGAAACCAGCCCGCTCAGAAGAGCTGCGGCGTCGTGCTCAGTAGCGCACCGCACCACAAATTCTTGCCGGTGTTGCCTCCGCACCTCACCAAATTCCGTACCGCTCGCCTCGAGCGCCGCACGCAACCGTGCCTCATCCAGCGAAATCAGCGCGTACCGGCGAGCCTGCGCCCCGGCCTCGGTGATGGTCTGCACGTCAACGGAACGGCCATCGGAGATAAAGACGGCGCGGTCGGCCATTTCGTCCAGCTCAGAAAGAACGTGGGATGAAATGACGACGGCGCGGCCCGCGTCCGCGAGACGCCTGATCAGATTGCGCAAATCAATCCGGGCGCCCGGATCAAGTCCAGAAGCGGGCTCATCCAGCAGCAAGATTTGGGGATCGTGGACCAGCGCACGTGCGAGCGACAAGCGCTGCTGCTGACCTCGGGACAACACCCGTGAAGGCCGCTTCGCGAGCGGCTGCAACTGCACCAACTCCAGCAGATCGGCTGCGCGGGATTCAGCCGCGCCGCGGGTCATGCCATAGAGCTGCCCCACCATCACCAAGACCTCCGTGACCGTGAGCTGCTCCCACACGCCCAGGGTGTCCGGCATCCAGCCAATCTGCGAGCGCACGCCGCGAAGATTGTCCTCCGGGGTGATCCCGTTGACCGTGATAGTTCCGGCATCTGGCTGCAGAAGGGAGGCCAGCATGAGCAGCAGCGTGGTCTTGCCTGAACCGTTCGGCCCCACGAGCGCGGTTACTTGACCCATGGGTGCATCAAAATCAATGGACTTCACGGCGGGCACATCCCCGAAGGAACGTGCGAGACCCCTCGCCACAATTCCGTCCTGCACGTCCAGCGTGCGCTCAGTTGTTGTCATGTTTCCCAAGGTACGGAACTGCACCACTGGTCGGGAGGTACCTAGGTATGATCTTTGCCAGCATTCCATCAGACCGGACACAAGGTTTGTCATGAACGGCCACGTGAATGCGTCCTGCCTTTAGAATAGGAACCGCGTGCGTCCGCGCGCCCTGGGAAAACTAAGGAAAGTGCAGTTATATGAGCCTGATCGTCCAGAAGTTTGGCGGCTCGTCCGTCTCCGACGCGGACGGCATCAAGCGGGTTGCACGGCGGATTATGGACACGCGTGCTCAAGGGCATGACGTGGTGGTAGTGGTCTCCGCAATGGGTGACACTACCGATGATCTTTTGGACCTCGCAGGGCAGCTCACCGATGACGCGCCAGCTCGCGAAATGGACATGCTCCTCTCCTCCGGTGAGCGCATCTCCATGGCGCTTCTTGCCATGGCCATCGACGCCGCAGGCGGCAAGGCCGTTTCCTTCACCGGAAGCCAGGCCGGCATGGTCACGGACGCCGTTCACGGCAAGGCTCGCATTATTGAGGTTTCCCCTGACCGCGTACGCAAGGCGATCGAGCGCCAGCACGTGGCGATCGTTGCCGGCTTCCAGGGTATGAGCAAGGACAGCCACAACATCACCACCATGGGCCGCGGCGGTTCGGACACTACGGCGGTGGCCCTCGCTGCAGCGCTCGATGCGGATGTGTGTGAGATCTACACGGACGTTGACGGCGTGTACACCGCGGATCCGCGCATTGTGTCCTCCGCCCAGAAGATTGACAAGATTTCTAGCGAAGAGATGTTGGAGATGGCCGCTTCCGGCGCCAAGGTCCTGCACCTTCGTTGCGTTGAGTACGCACGTCGCTTTGGAGTCCCACTCCACGTGCGCTCATCCTTCAGCACCAATGAGGGCACCTGGGTGCTCCCCAGCCCTGACGACAAAATCAAGATTCAAGAGGGAGAACCCTTGGAACAGCCCATCATCTCCGGCGTTGCACATGACCGCTCTGAAGCTAAGGTCACGATTGTTGGCGTGCCTGACATCCCAGGTAAGGCCGCAGAGATCTTTGGTGTGATCGCGGGCGCTAACTCGAACATCGACATGATTGTTCAGAACGTCTCCACCGCGGGCCGCGGCAAGACGGACATCTCTTTCACCCTGCCGATCGTTGAGGGCAAGGATGCGCTTGCTGCGTTGCACGAGGCTCAAGAGCGCATTGGCTTTGAAGGCGTTGAGTACAACGAGCAGATCGGCAAGCTCTCGCTCATCGGCGCCGGCATGCGCTCCAACCCAGGCGTTTCTTTCCGCTTCTTCGAGGCGCTATCCGCAGCGGGCGTGAACGTCGACATGATCTCCACCTCCGAAATCCGCATCTCGATTGTCACGGATGCTGACAAGTTGGATACCGCGGTCAAGGCTGTGCACACGGCCTTTGATTTGGATTCCGACGACGCAGCTACCGTTTACGGAGGCACCGGCCGCTAAGTGCGGCTTGCGTGAGAGACGAAGCTCGAACGCCTCCCAGTTGCTTTTGCACTGGGAGGCGTTTTTTGTGTCTGTACTACTTTTTCAAGAGCTCATCGACGTGAGCGAAAATTCCTTTCACGTTCGCGAGCATTCGCTCGATCTTCTCGTCGACCGTGAGGGTCTCCTCCATCTGACGGATCCCCTCAGGCTTTTTCTTGCCGAGCGCGTAGGCAACGCACTGGAGATCGGAACAGATGTAGGTCCCGATACTTCCGTACTTGTCTTGCGAGGACTTTATGGTGGGGATGGACACCATCGATACTCCGCTGGAGGGGTGGAGCGTGAAACAGAGCTGGCACATGCGAGCCCCGCCGCCCTTGGCTGGGGTCTGGTTTCGCTCCATCAACAACCCCTGCAAGCCTTCCGTGGTTTCAGCCACGAGGTACGCGCGTTGAGGAGCCTTGGGATCCGCCCAGCTCAAGAAGATCTGCTTCTCCCAGTCTGCGGAATCTGCGTTGAGGATCTCTTTGGGGAAGTTGATGCGCTGAGCGGCACCTTTGGAGCAGTTGATAAAGCTCTTGCGAAGAGCTGACTCTGAATGAGAGTGCATGGGAAAACCTTTCGTGGGCACACCAGACGTGGCCTGGAAATTAGAGGAAAACAACAGATAAGTGGGTACGAAGCAGCATTGGGTTCCTGCCGGTCACCGAGGACCGTGGAACTCCAAGAGATGGAACTGTTCGCCGCTGAGTGAAGATACTCAGCTCTTATCTATTGCTGGCGCGCATGTAGCCGCCGACCTCCTACCGCCCTCTAGGGCTAGAAAAATTGAAAGGTGATTCAGAAGAAAGTAGCAATTCTACGTTAATCGGAAACTTCGCCGTCTACGTAGAACCAACGCTTGTTCTCCCGGCGGAAATCGCTGACTTCGTGCATCCGGAAGCGCTTGCCGTGGTCGTTATGGTACTGAGCCACGAACTCAACGGTGCCCTCGCTATCAAAGGGACCACCCGCCGTCGTACTCACAATAGTGAGCCGATCCCAATCCAAGCCAGGTGTACGCAGGTCTTCCAGATCAGGGCGCGTTTCCGGCGCCCACGTGTCATACACGTACTGGGCGAACTTGTCCGGGTCCGTGCTGCTCAGCGCGTAGGCCGAGTAGCGGGAGCGCATGAGCGCCTCTGCGGTGGGGGCTGCTTCGCCAGCATGGAAACGGCCGCAGCACGCCTGATAGGTGTCGCCACTGCCGCACGGGCAACGAGTTTCGTCAGTGATCTTGGTAGTCAAGGCACCAGCTTATCCGGTGGTCTCGCGCGAACGCAGAGCAAAAAAGTGAGGACCCCCAAGCCGAAGCTCAAGGGCCCTCACTCTGGAGAGATGCAACGCTAACGTTGCCGGTTGTTAGCTAGCCGTTAGCTCTTCTTCAAAGAAGACTTAGGAAGCTTGTCAATGTCCGACTGGTTGTAGACCTTGACGTTGGAGGTGGAAACAGCAGCACCGTTGGTGCCGACAGCGACCTTGACGCCTACGGCAGATCCTGTGTCACCCAAGATCACGGAGCCGTACCAGTTACCTTCAGTGAGGCCGTCCCATGCGAGGTTCACAGTGGAGGTCTTACCGTTGGCGAGTGCCAGTGGATCTGGGGAAGCAGTCATGTTGCCTGCGTCGCCCGTGAGGCCCACGTACTCGATGGTGGCGTTTGCTGCACCATTGTCATTCGTGGCGTACAGGTTGCCGATCACGTAGTACGTGCCAGGAGCTGGGTTGTTGATCACGGTGGACTCCGAAGCGGACTCCGTTGCAATCTGCAATACCTGGTTGCCTGGCGTGACGATGAGCATGTCCCAGTCATCATTCGCGTCATCAGCGTTCACGGAGAAGGTAGCCGTCTTGGTTCCCTCAGCAACCTTGACAACCTTCGTTGCCGTGGAGCTGTTAGAACCGATGACAGCGCCTTCGCCCGGCTTCTTAGCACCGGTTGGGGTCACATCGCCCTTGGCCAAGCCAAGAACCGAAAGGTCAGCGTTGGTGGTAACGCCGCCCAGAACATCGAAGGAGCCCTTTCCGGAGGCACCGGAGAACTCAACGAGGTTAGGAGCCGCGACAGCCAACGGACGAACCGAGACTGGGCTGTTGACGGAGAACTGAGCCTTGCCCTTGCCAGCGCTGTTGCCGATGCCGGTGCCCAAATAGTTCCAGGACAACGAGCCGTGCGTGAACTTGTTCGTTGCAGCAGACACGTTCTTGAAGGTGACGGTGAAGGACTTCTTCTCGCCAGCCTTGGCAAACTTCAACGTGGATGGCGAGACCTTGACGTCAACACCAGGAACGTTTGCCGAAGCTACGTAGGTGCCCTTGGTCAGTGCGGTCACTTCGCGGGTCACGGTGACGTCGCCAACCAAGCTACCCACTGCGTAGGAGGCAAGGTTCACGTTCTTTGCGTCAAGCTCACCGTTGATGAGTGCATCCCAGTCATTCACGTCATTTTCGTAAACGAGGCCTGGGTTCGTCATCTTGTTTGGATCAGCTTCACCGGCGCCGGTCGCGAAGTTGTCGAGGTTCTTGGAACCATCGTTATTGAGAACGTCGTAAGACGTCGTCATCATCGCGGACTTCACTGCCGACGGAGACCACGTTGGGTACTTCGAGAACATGAGTGCGGCGTAACCGGCTACATGAGGGGCAGCCATCGACGTACCGGACATGAAGCCCGTTGAGTCGCCGTTGTATGCCTCTGGAACCACACCTGCAAGAACGTTCACGCCAGGGGCTGCGAGGTCAGGCTTGAGCAAGTCAGAGCCCTCTGCAAGAGTCTGGCCGCGGGAAGAGAATCCAGCGATCTGAGGGAGTGGGGTCTGCGGGAGACCGGTGGTGTCATGGTCAACCAAGGATCCCGTCAAAGATGGGTTAGCTGCAACGCGGGTCTTGATCTCTGGGTTAGAGATGTGGACCGTTGGAACGGCGTGAACATCTGAATCCTCAGATCCCGTGGTGATGTTGACCAGCACCATGCCGACGCCGCCGGCGTCGCCAACTACTACGGACTTTTCAGCACGAGCGTTGACGCCACGGTCACAAATGACAATCTTGCCGGTGACCTTGGCTGGGTCAAGCGAGTTAGGCAAGCAAAGCGCTGCGTCAGAAGCCTTTTGGCCTGCTGCAACAGCATTGGCGGAGAGCACCAATGGCTTGTCATGAACTTCGCTGGACATCACGGAAACGCCGCGGTATTTCGTGCCATCAGACAACTCGACGGTTCCCATGAGCTCGTTCGAGAACGTGGAAGCAGCAACCGTGGTCAACCATGGGGACGCGTGGTTGACCGTGGTTGGCGTTGGGCCGGAATTACCAGCAGATGCGGAAACGAAGATGCCTGCAGCCGCTGCGTTCTTGAACGCGATAGCAACAGGATCAACAATGCTGTTGTTGTTACCGGAGATGGAGTAGTTCAGCACGTCGACGCCATCCAAGATGGAGGCCTCAATAGCGTCCACGGAAGCGGAGGTGTAGCAACCACCCGTGTCAGGATCGGTGTCTTCCCAGCAGATCTTGTAGACGGAGAGCTTGGCTGCCGGAGCAATGCCGGAGCCCTTGCCGAAGTCGCGACCAGCGGACTCAAGGTCCACTCCGTAGTTACCTGCGGCGGTGGAGGCCGTGTGCGTGCCGTGGCTTCCCACGTCAACGGGAGAGATGACTTCTTCAGGTGCACGCTCTTCTTCAGGAACGGACCCCACGAAAGCGTCAGCGAAGTAGCGAGCAGACAACACCTTGTCATTGCAAGCGCTGCCGTCGAAGTCCTCACCCACCTGACATTCACCCTTGAAGATGGAGCCATCGGCCTTAAGCATGGCGATATTGCCATCCTTGTCCAGGTATGGCTGCCCAACCGTTGCCTTGCCGGAGAGAGGCTTGACAGGGTTGCCCTTGAGGAAGGCGTTGTCTGGGCGGTAGCCAGAGTCAATAACGCCGACCACAGTTCCCTTGCCGGCGTTTTCAATTCCTCCGTACTGAGTGGCCCAGCCACCGCTCTTACCACTCAAGCCGAGGAAGTCGGTGGAGGTGTAATCAGGAGCGAACTGCTTGTCCTCAGCAACGGTCAACACGTTCTTCTGCTTGGACAGTTCAGTTGCCTGAGCAGCGGTCAGCTTCGCAGCAAAACCATTAATGGCGACCGTGTAATCCTTCTGGATCTTGACGCCCTGCGACGATGCAACAGCACGCTGCTGCTTGCGCAAGTGAGCCTCGTAGGCCTTGACGTTCTTATCACCCTTGTTGATCTTCTTGCCTGGCGCGGGCTTGGTGGCGGCAATGCCGGAAACCCCGCCCTCGTAGGAAGCTACTGGCGCATCCTTGAGGACCACAATGTAATTGCCGTCTTTGAAGGTCTGCTGGATCTGGCCAGCCACCTGAGAGGTGCTGTTCTCGGGTGCAGCGAATGCGCTGGAGGCCCCGAGTCCCGTAGTGATGAGCAATGGGAGACCCATCGCTACGGCGGTTGCGCGGCGCCACGATTGGCGACGGCGCGCAGGCTGATCTTGTTTCACGGTACTGGATCGCCTTCCTATGTTTGTGCGAATGCGTGGCTCATACGAGCCACAGTGTCCCCCAGCACCGCCATACACGGATGTGATGTACCCCACGAAGCTGGGAGATGTGAAAGAAATCTATCGGAATTAACTTGGTACGGGAAGAGGGGAATGAAACTCTTCCTGAATAAATTCATGGTTGCTTGTTGCGCAGGCGTTACAAGTACGTAACGCGCCCCCGGCCGCCGCGGAAGTTTCAGGCCTACGCGGTAAGGCTGGATAATGGAATGATGCGCTCTTTGACGACACTTTCCTTTCACGATTGGAAGCAGTCCGAGCGCGCCCACCAAGCCCGCGTAAACCGTTATGTGCAGCCGTATCTCGAGCGCAGATCCAGCGGCAAAAAGCATCCCGTTGAGGATTTTCTTTTCACGTATTACGGCCACAAACCCGGCCAACTTTTGCGCTGGCAACCGGGCGCCGGCGTGGCCCTCGAGGGTGCCGCAACCACCGATCGAGCAGCCTGGAAATTTAACAAAAAAATTTCTGAATCCTCGGAAGATATGACGGTGGACGTCGAGCGTTTCATGGCCGAGCGAGGCAGCACGGTGGATTTCGTGCGCTACCTCGTCTCCATCACCCGGCAGCGCCCAGCTAATTTTGCGTGCTTTGGCCTGCACGAGTGGGCGATGGCCTATAAGTCGGGCGTCAACGGCGTGCGCCACGAGTATCTGCCACTTCGCCTCGGAGCCACCGGCACCGACGCCGTCGTTGAGGGGCACAAGATTCGCTGCTCCCACTTCGACGCTTTCCGCTTCTTCACTCCGCAAGCAACACCGCTCAACGAGCTCCAGCCCACACGTGAGTTACAGCGGGATATGGAACAGCCAGGGTGCCTTCATGCCGCCATGGATCTGTATAAGTGGTGCTACAAGCTCACTCCCCTCATTTCCAGCGACCTCTTGATGGATTGCTTCGAACTCGCGTGGGATGTGCGCACCATGGACATGCAGGCCTCCCCGTACGATCTCGAGGACTGGGGCTACGAGCCCATCGCGATCGAAACCCCGGAAGGTAAAGCCCGGTACGTTGAGTTCCAGCGCGGCTTCGCGGAGCGCTCAGATGAATTACGACGACGCCTGCTTGCGGCACTCTCCCTCGTGGCGGACACTGAATCCATCACGAAGTGAGGGATCCAATGAAGCTTCTCAAGACATTCACCACGGCACTGCTGGCCGCCAGCCTTCTCGCTCTCTCAGCTTGCGGCTCCACCAACCCGAAGGACGGCATGAACGCGGACCTCACCATTGATATCAGCGCCGACGGCACCGCCATCAGCGAGTCCTACCGACTCATCTGCGCCGAGGGGCAACCAGCCGAAGGTACTACGCATCCCCGAGCTGCGTCGTCGTGCGAGGTACTGAAAACTAAAGGTGAGCAACTGCGGGCGCTGCCGCGCAAGGATCAAATCTGCACTGAAATCTATGGCGGCCCACAAGAAGCGACCATCACGGGAACCCTCAACGGCGAGCCCGTGAATAAGAGCCTCAGCCGCAAGAACGGCTGCGAGATTTCCGAATGGCAAGCCTTCGTTGAACTCGTAGGCCCCGGCGGGGCCGACGGCATCTAGCCAAAGGTCTTAACGCCGCTATCCGAGCGGCTATTTTCGGTGGTCAATAGATGACTCGAAATCGACTTTTGGAGAATATCTAAGAGATTCTTACAAACCTAACGTTGGAGATAGCTCAAGAACACCAAGGTTCTGAGCGGGATTCACCTCACGTTAGGAATCATCATGACCACGTCAGTCGTCAACTTCATCTCCTACTGCCACACCCAGATTTGGCGTCACGGTTTTGCAAAGGTCTACGCCGTGATCAAGTGGGTCATCGCCAACTGGCGCACCGTCGCTTCATGGATCGCCCGCGGTGACTCGTTCTACACGATCATTGTCCGCATCATCAACATCGTTTTCTAAGCGAACGGCGGCTCAAAGATGCACATCTTGATTCTTCGCTTGCTGCAGTTCGTCTGGACTCTCACCGCCCGCTACGGCAGTGATCGCATCTGGCGCGTGGTGTGGTTCATTACCAACAATCCCACCAAGGTTCTCTCGTGGATCAAGGGTGGACAGTCATTCACTAACATCGTGAAGCGCATTATCGACCTCCTCTACTAGAGGCTTCGCGTCATCAACAGACGGGGGCTTGGGCTACGAACTTGATTCGCGGCTCAAGCCCCCGTCTTTGCTTTGCCTTTGCTTTAAGCCTCACGTAATAAATCCACACTTTAACTTAACGTCACGGAGCCCACATGGGAATTCTCTTCGATTAGCCGATTGGCTAACTGGCAGCGCATGATTTCCGGGGTATATCTTGAGTTACATCAGTCCACCAGTTGGAAGAAAAGACTACTCATGAAACCACCTACGTTACTCATCAGTAGAGAAGACCGCAGACAGACTGAAGGGACCGCCTCGTGGCAACTGTAGACGTGATTATTTCCTCGAAGGACACGCTCTTGAGCTCTGCGTTGGCCCAGCTCATTAACTCCACGGGTGAGTTTACGGCGACGCCAACGAAAACTCGCGATGCTCTCGAGCTTCATCGAGAACTGCAGGCTGCAGAGGTCAATTTACTCATCGTCGCAGCCGACTCCGAAGAGCAAGAGACCGCCCAGCTCATCCGCAATCTCAGCCACCATTCCCTCGAAACGCGAGCCATCGCCGTCGTCAGCTCCCCCAGCCCCGCACTCGCGGCGCTTATGTACGGAGCGGGAGCGCGCGGCGTCGTAGGTTCTGATGCTTCCCCGTGTGAGCTCTATACCGCGCTGCGGGAAGTCCAAGACGGTCACTTTTCCGCGTCGCGTTCAGTGTTGCGCACCGTGTGCGACTTTGTCCGCGCCGCCCCGCCTCCCGAGATGTCCGCGAAGCTCTCCCCCGCAGAGAAGCTGTCCGCTCGCGAGCATGCGGTGGTGTGTCTCTTGACGAAAGGCATGACCAATTCGGAGATCGCGCGCGAGCTGTTCATCGCCGAACCTACAGTCAAAGCCCACCTGGGCCGCGTCATGAATAAGTGGAAAGTGCGAGACCGCGTGCAAGTGGTCATCCGAGCGCTCGAAGCTAAAATTGTTGAGTTCCCTGAGAATTCCATCCGCATGGATCCGGATAGCCTGCGCGAAGCTTCCGCTTTCGCCCAACACCCCAGCAACACGTATCGGCACCTGCATCAGGTGCCATCGTGACGGCGCCACGACTCAGGTACGCGCACAGCCTGCCTGCTCAAGCCCTGAAATACCTCAACATTCAAAGCAGTATTCAGCTGATCATCGTCATGGGGTGCGCTGCCGCCTTGGCGTCCTGGCTGGTTCCAGAGCCGTGGCGAACCTGGATCCTCATCGCTATTCCGGCGCTGACCGTGATTTCGCTCCTCGTGGAGCTTCCTTTCATGAATCGACTCGAGGTCAAGCACACCAGTTATGAGGTGACCACTACCGAGGTGCGCTTGCGCAAAGGCGTGCTTTTCACGCGGGACACGGTGATTTCCGCGGCTCAGATTCTGAACGTGTCCGTGGCGGAGGGGCCGCTCTTGCGCAGGTTTGGCCTTGCGAAGGTCCAGTTCACGTCGATCTCCCACATTGAGCCGTTAGGTCCGGTCACGCTCGAACAGGCCAACAGCATTCGCGCCACACTGCTGGGCATCTACGCGTCAGCGACTGCCCCGGATTCCGCGGCGGTGAGTCCTGAACTGGCAAGTCCCGAGGCAGCAAGTCCCGAGCCGGAGAATTCTGAGCCCGCGAAGGTTTCCGTTCATGGCTGATCTGGCACCCAACGATAGCCTCGCACTGAAGCGACTTCCGGCGTCGTCGATCCTCGCGAACTACCTCCTCAATTTGCCCACCGTGGCGGGCCTCCTGTTCGGCATGTACGTGTATTCCACGAACACTTCCCTCTGGCCGGGGCCGTTCATGCTGTATGTCTTAGGATTCCTGCTGGTATTGCGATGCGTGCATCCCCCGTTGGATTGGATTTTTTTCCAGTACGACGCCGCAGCTCACCACCTCGTGACGCGGTCCGGTTGGTTTGCCAAGACTTCGCGGACGATCCCTTGGGAGAACGTGTCCGTTCTAGATATTGAGGAGCCGTGGGCCTACCGGCCGTTCGGGCTTTCCCACATTTCTGTTCGCGCGGGTGGTAGCGAGGACACCAATGTGGCTCTCGAGGGTGTGCCGCGAGAAGTTACCGAGTTCATCACCGGCCGGCTCTCGCATGTTCGCGCTTCGAGCTCGGAAAGCGTCGGAAACCACGCGCCCGCGCAGGATTCGGCACTGGATGGCAAGGTGTTGGGCGGCACGTTGCTCTACCGCGCCACGCAGAGTGAATTGATCATTGCGTGCCTTGCTCAAGGCCAGTTTCTGGTCCTGGGTGGAGGTTTGGCTTATGGCGCGCATCAGATACTCGAGGACCTGGGATTGTCTTCCTCGGCCATGTCCTTCTTTGGCCAAGCACCCCTGATCAGCGGATTAGTGCTGGGACTGTGCGTGGTTGCCCTCGGCGTTGCGCAGATGCTGATGAAGTACCACGCGTTCGAGGTGCGCAACGTGGACGGTCGAGTCTATTTGGCCTACGGGCTATTGAGTCGACACGTCCGAGAGATCCGACCCGAAGGTCTCGTGGGCTTGCAGTTGCGGCGGAACATCTTTGAGATGCTTGCGGATCGGGTGCGTTTGTCCCTGCTGACGAAGGACTCAAACGAACAGCTGGGAAGCAACCTCATGCTCCCGTCGCTTCCGCGCGATGCCGTGCAAGCTTTCGTTGAAACACTGACGGCGTCCTACCCGGCGCTCAAGGATCATTCGAAGATGGAGATGACGCAGCGCTCCGGGCGAGGCTCTTTTGTGCGAGGCGCACTGCTACTCGCGCTTGTGGCGGGGCTTATCTATCTGGTCCTCACCCGAATCAACGAGCTCTGGGATCTGTGGCTGTGGGTGAACGTGGGCTTGGGGATCATCGTCCTGGTGATCTCTACACAGCTTGTTCAGCTGATGACCGCACGGTTAAAAGGCGACGCGAGCACGTGCCACTGGAAGTGCTCAAGCGTCATGGACAAGGAGCTCGTGGTGTCCACGCCCGCAGTGCACTTCGTTGACACGTTCGGCACTCGAGGCGAGGGTTTGAACATCATGAAGGTTCGCTACTTCGCAGGTTCCGCACGGTCCCTCATGGCCGTGACCCGCGGACCGCAGGTGCACCGAGCCATCAGTTCCGCGGTGACGGCAGTATCGCCGGGCATCGCCCGGCAGAACAGCACTCGGCTGACTCAACGCCACGAGCGACTATCCGCCTGAGACGATCGGTCAGAGGAAGCCCCTGGCGACGCCCTGCACCGCGTCACGAGAGCTGCTAGTCGTTAGTTGCTCGGGGCTTCGTGGGATTGTTAGCCACGGCCGTCTGGTTCGCCTGCTTGGCGCGCTTATCTTGACGGATCTTATCCAGCACCATCTTGCCGAGGCCGGCGGCGATCGTCCCGCCCAAGAGGGCCAAGAGGAACGACTTTCCTGCTGCGCCGGTGCCAGAGGTTTCCGGAGAGTTGTTTTTCGTCATGCTCCTAGCCTACGTGCGCGGCTCGCGCGCAGAGCGCTTTTCCGCATCACTGAACAAGCTATACAAAACTGTCAGGGCGCCCACGAAGCTCAGTGCAACGCTGACGATGCAAAACAAACGAGCCGGGAACACATCAAAACGGGCGTCAAGAAATACCGCGCTAGAAAGAAGCGCAATCGCCAGAGACACAACAGCTACGACCCGTGGGGCGGTCTTCGTTTCATCGGATAGTCGGCCCAGCATTCCCACAAGTGGCATGATCACGGTTCCCGCGACAAGTACGCCCATCAAGACAGGCCACATGTCACTGCGGACGCCGAGCGCCGCAGATCCGTAGCTCATGTAGGTGGCCAGCTGGCCAAGGCCGCACACAGCGACTGCAACGAGCGCAGACCGAATATGAGATGCGTTGAGGTTCATCATCGTTCCTTGAGTTCTGGTTCACTCACAACCACAAGTGGATAACTACATTTTCCACACTAACTATCTTTTCCTGAGTACTCCGCTCTCCAAATGGCTAATGTTCAAACAGGCGAAGTTCTCAGCGATACCAAAGTTTCACTACCCGGCTCAGAGAGTGCCGCCAAGATCACCGCCATAAAGGAGAGGGGCACTGCCCAACCCCGTTAGAATGATGGGGCAAGCTCGCGGAGCGCCTATTGGCGTGAGACGGCAATCTCCCGCGTGCACACCCTCATCTCAAGAGCTCACAGGAGAATACGGATGCCTCGCATCATTGTGGACGTCATGCCCAAGCCCGAAATTCTTGACCCTCAGGGCAAAGCGATTGTTGGCGCCCTCCCCCGGCTCGGATTCGATGCTTTCAGCTCAGTTCGTCAGGGCAAGCGCTTTGAACTGACCGTTGAAGGCGAAGTTACCGAAGCCATCTTGGCGCAGGCGAAGGAAGCAGCAGCAACGTTGCTGTCCAACCCCGTGATCGAAGACGTCGTCAACGTTGAGGTGCAGGACTAACGTGGCCGAGCTCCCTCTCATTGGAAATTACAGCGAACCGGAGCAAGCGCTGAGCGACGCCCGCATTGGCGTTGTCACGTTCCCCGGAACCCTCGATGACCGCGATGCCGCCCGTGCCGTAAAGCTCGCTGGCGCAACCCCGGTCTCCTTGTGGCACGGCGATGCCGACCTTCAGAACGTGGACGCCGTCATCATCCCCGGCGGATTCTCCTACGGTGACTACCTGCGTGCCGGAGCAATCGCCCGCTTCGCGCCCATGATGTCCAAGATCATCGACGCAGCGAACTCGGATGCCAAGCTCCCCGTTTTGGGCATTTGCAACGGCTTCCAGATCCTCACAGAATCCCACTTGCTGCCGGGCTCCATGATCAAGAACGATCACTTGAAATTCATTTGCCGCGAGCAGGTCTTGACCGTTGAGAACAACACCACGGCGTGGACCAACGGTTATGCGCAAGGCGAGCAGATCGCCGTTGTCCTCAAAAACCAGGACGGACAGTACGTAGCCGACGACGCAACGTTGGATGCCCTCGAAGCTGAAGGCCGCGTCGTCGTGCGCTATGAAGGATGGAACCCCAACGGTTCCCGCCGCAACATCGCCGGAATCACCAACGAATTCGGCAACGTTGTGGGCCTCATGCCGCACCCTGAGCACGCTGTGGAAGCCGGATTCGGTCCAGACCACACGGGCACGGACGGCCTGCGCTTCTTCACGTCCGTTCTGACCAACCTCGTTAGCAAGACCGCCGGAGCCGCCAAGTGACCTCCTTCAATATCGATACTGTCGAAAACGCTGCCGCGACCCCAGACGTTGACTTGCCATGGGCCGAACTAGGCCTCAAGCAGAACGAATACGACGAGATCGTGAAGCTCCTCGAGCGCCGTCCAACGGCCGCCGAGCTCGCGATGTACTCCGTCATGTGGTCCGAGCACTGCTCCTACAAGTCCTCCAAGGTGCACTTGCGCCAGTTCGGTGACAAGGTCACCGAGGACATGAAGAAGGACATGCTCGTGGGCATCGGCGAAAACGCCGGCGTGACCAACTTGGGCGACGGCTGGGCCGTGACGTTCAAGGTGGAATCCCACAACCATCCTTCCTTCGTGGAGCCTTACCAGGGCGCTGCCACGGGCATCGGCGGCATTGTCCGCGACATCATCTCGATGGGTGCACGTCCCGTTGCTGTCATGGATCCACTGCGTTTCGGCGCGATTGATCACCCAGATACCGCTCGTTTGGTACACGGCATTGTGTCCGGCATCGGCGGCTACGGTAACTCCTTGGGTCTGCCGAACATCGGCGGCGAAGTGGTCTTCGATTCCGTGTACCAGGCCAACCCCCTCGTGAATGCTCTTGCAGTTGGCGTCATGCGCCACGAGGACATCCGCTTGGCCAACGCTTCCGGCGTGGGCAACAAGGTAGTGCTCTTCGGTGCACGCACGGGCGGCGACGGCATCGGCGGCGCATCCGTGCTGGCTTCCGAGTCCTTCGACGATTCCAAGCCATCCAAGCGCCCAGCCGTTCAGGTAGGCGACCCCTTCGCAGAGAAGGTGCTCATCGAGTGCTGCCTCGAACTCTTCAAGAACTCCCTCGTTGAAGGTATTCAGGACCTCGGCGCTGCAGGTATTTCTTGCGCTACCTCGGAGCTGGCCTCCAACGGTGACGGCGGCATGGACATCGAGCTGACCTCGGTGCTTTTGCGCGATCCAACCCTGACGCCAGGCGAAATCCTGATGTCCGAGTCTCAGGAACGCATGATGGCCGTGGTCTCCCCTGAGAACATCGAAGCCTTCGAAGCCGTCATGGACAAGTGGGCTGTTGAGTACTCCTGGTTGGGCGAAGTCACGGACACTGGCCGCTTGATCATCACATGGGACGGCCAGAAGATTGTGGACGTTGACCCACGCACCGTGGCTCACGACGGCCCTGTCTACGAGCGCCCGTACCACCGCCCCGAGTGGCTGGACAAGGTTCAAGCTGACACGTTCCGTTCCTCCGAGGCCGGCGCCAACTTGCCGTCCACGGGCGACGAACTCCGTGCCGCAACCCTTGAACTCATGGCCTCCCCCAATATGTGCTCCAAGGCTTGGGTCACTAACCAGTACGACCGCTTCGTGGGTGGCAACACCGCTCTCGCGACGCCGGATGATGCCGGCGTGATCCGCGTAGACGAAGAGACCGGCCTGGGCGTTGCGCTCTCCACCGACTGCAACGGCCGCTACGCCTACCTGGACCCGTACACGGGCGCACAGTTGGCCCTCGCCGAGTGCTACCGCAACGTGGCCACCACGGGCGCCATCCCGATGGCAGTCACCGACTGCTTGAACTTCGGTTCCCCCGAAGATCCAGAGGTCATGTGGCAGTTCGCCGAGTCCGTTCGCGGTCTCTCCGACGCCTGCTTGGAACTCTCCGTTCCCGTCACCGGCGGCAACGTCTCGCTCTACAACCAGACCGGCACCACGCCGATCCACCCCACCCCTGTGGTGGGCGTGCTCGGCAAGTTCGACGACGTCGCTCGCCGCACCCCGTCCGGTTGGCGCGAAAACGCTGACGGCCAGGCCATCTACTTGCTCGGCGTCACGCGCGACGAGCTCGATGGTTCCGAGTTCGCGAACATCCGCGGTCACTTGGGCGGCTTGCCACCAAAGGTTGACCTTGCTGCCGAGAAGCTCTTGGGCGAACTGCTCATCAACGCTTCGCGCGACGGCATGATCGACTCCGCGCACGACTTGTCTGAAGGCGGCCTCATCGCAGCACTGTCCGACATGGTCTTGCGTTACGGCGTTGGCGCCCGCGTAGCAGTGGACGACTTGTGCGACCGCGACGGCGTGGACGTCTTCACAGCGCTCTTCTCCGAGTCCCAGGCTCGCGCGATCGTGGCCGTGCCACGCTCCGAGGAAGTCCGCTTCAACGACATGACCGGCGCGCGCGGCTTCCCCGTGCTCCGCTTGGGCATCGTCGACTCCGAGTCCGGCGCCCTCGACGTTCAGGGCCAGTTCTCGTTGCCGATCGCAGAATTGCGCGAAGCTCACGAAGGCACCATGCGCAAGTACTTCTAACCCTTCCACCACGACGACGCAGCTCGGCACCCAGCGCAAGCTAGCGTCGTCGTACTGGTAAGGAAAAAGAAAACCGCGGGACCCGATCTACGGGCCCCGCGGTTTTCTTAACTAGCCGGTTTTACAACCGACCTGGATTCTAGTGACGCTGGCGAGCAGCCTTGCTGGTCTCAATCAGCGGGGTGCTGCCAACACCGTTTGCCTTGGCACGCTTTTCTGCGCGCTTTTCCTTGATGGTCTTACCGACCTTCTTGGTCTGATGCCTACCGGGATCTTTCATGGGCATTACGACGCCTCCTGTTATTCACGGGCTGTACTTCTCGAGCGCATTTGCACGTGCTCGATTTCACGGGGTCCCGCAGGATCTGGGGGTAGATGCCCCGTTTCCGGAGTCTACGCCTGAATGTGTTCCTTGGATAGAGGTGAGTTTTCCGCACACCTCTCAGCGGTCCTTTTGCGGTCTCTTTGCGGTCCGTTGAGGGCGGTGCTTAGCGGGCGTCGAAGCCGAAGATTTGGAAGTCAGCGGAGAGCCGCTTGCTCAGACCCTTCAGCGTGACCCGCGAGATCTCGTGTCCGTCTGACATGGCGTATTCGATGATTTCAATCTCCGAACCGTCCGCGTTGTCAACGAGTTGAGTGACCTTATCTTGGGAGATGATGGTCTGCGAGTAGGCGGAATTCGTTGTCTTTCCCTGCACGGTGAAGAGCCTGGTGGTTTTTCCCGTGGTGAGATCGGTTTGCATGATGCCGTCCTCGGCGCCGAACCACGTGAGCTTATTGCCGATTACTGAGGTGCTGCTAACCTGGGGCAAGCCTGTGCCATCCTCACGGATGATGGGTTTCTCGCTCTTCACTGCAGCGATTGAAAGCTCGCGGTATTTTCCCGTGGTGGTGTCCCACATGGAGACGACCGGCTTCGGTGTTTTCCCGGGTTCCGCCGCGTTCGAGATGTAGTAGATCACGCCGTCCACGCACGGGGCGTTCGGAACTACTGCGCCTTCGTTGGCCTTGAGCGAGGTGCCGATAACCTTCTCGGCGCCGTCGCTTGTTCCCGAGAGCTGAGCGAGCATCATGGGCTCACGCTCCGGAACGTCGGTCACCGAGTAGTGTCCCGTGGCTCGGCTAAGACCGTACACAGTGTCTCCGCATTGGGCCGCAATGAAGTAGTTGCCTTCCACCGTGTGCGTTTCAGCCTTATCCCCCTCGGTCACCACCACGTGGCTCGAGTACCCATCCTCCAGGAACCCGTTGTTATAGACCGCAACGCGCGTACCATCCACGTCCTCAAACAGGGCCACTTGACTGTCCGCCTTAGTACTAGGAAGTTTGTCCGTGTGATCCGCGGTCACGGTGAAGTCGGTGGAGGCGTCGGAGAACACCACTTCTTCATCGTGGAACGCTACTCTTCCCAGTTCCATCCCCGCGGTCAGAACGCGCGACGTTTCACCTTCGGGAGTCACCAAAATGACTTCCGCTTGCCCCACTTTTGAACCTTCGATCAGTCGTGAGGGAGGTGAAATATAGATGGCATAGCGCGCTTCGGCGACAGCCTGATCCGCACCATCGGATGAAACGAGGGCGGGCAGATCAGCCGAATCCGATTGGCAGCCCGCAAGTAGCGCCGCGACTCCCAAGAGCGCGACGCTACTTACCGCTTTGATACCTGCGGACATCCTGCTGCGAGCGGTCATGAATGCGTCCTACAGGGTCTGGTACGTGACGGTTCGCGAGTGATCTCTGATGTTGTACGGGTAGACGCCCGTTCCACCATTGCCGTCCAGATCAAGCCCGGTAGTTCGCAAGTAGGCCGCCCACACCAGCTGCGAGCAGTTCATCTTGGTTCCATAAGCATTCCGATTGAACGCGAAGTTGAAGTTATATTCCTTCCCACGCAAGCTCCCGTAAGCGAGGTTAGCTGCGGACTCACGCTGCGTCGTCGTAGCGGAAATGTATTGCTTAATGGAACCGGAACCCACGCGGTATGTGGACGTGGCCACAGCGCGACTCAACTTATCCCCGCCAGGCGCCTCAACCACCACCGACGTGGTGTAGTAGATGCCTGTGTGGCCGTGCTCCACGAACAACGTGGACGCGGGAGAAATGAAAATGTCGCCTCGTCGGGCGGCGCTTCCCAGCACTACCGTGCTACCGCTCCCCGAAGAACTATTGAGGGACAGTCCCGCATCCTTTGAAGCGGAAAGCTTGGCGGAGTTCGCCGACAACTGCGATGACCGTGCCTCCGCAAGGACTTCGTTGGTAGCTTGAGAGACCGAGATGTTTTTGGACTTCGCATACTGCGCGAGGTCACGCGATAGTTCGGTAGTGGTTGTTCCTGGGTTCAATGCGGCGAGCTCTTCGATCGCGGAAGGTGCCGCATTAGCAGCGGCCGGGACAGTTCCGGCAAGCATTGCAGCGACGCACAAAGCCGCCCCTGCGGTTGCAACCCTTCTTTTCATGACGATGCCTTCGTGAGAGATTGCGGGGTTGCGACGCGCCACCCCGTTGTCCGCGGAATCTTCGGACGGGATCAATCTATGCGCTTGAGTAATTGATGAAAATCACTCGTTTGGCCAAAAAACACCCCTAGAATTTGGACGTTTAAGATTCAACCCTGAGAAGCCCCCAGAATCATCCCTGAGATCGCCGGAATCATACCTGCGCATGATTAGGCGGTGCTGTGGCGTCCCTTAGTGTTATGGCAAGCGATCAGTAGCGAACGGACTGATCGCCCACAATTTTCTACGTTCTCCCTGCAACGCTTCGCCCGCGCCTGCAGCAGTTTCAGAGGATCTCTATTGGCACGGACCACAGTGACGACGCCCACCCGAACTTTCGAGCGCCCTGATGACGACCATCTGGTCCGCTTTGGCTTGAACGCGGACGCTGTCGCTGAGAGGACCGCCGCCGGGTGCACCAACCAGCAGCCCAACACCACCTCGCGAACCATCTGGCAGATTGCCCGCGCACACCTGTTCACCATCTTCAACCTGGTGCTCGGTTCCTGCGCGGCCGTGGTCATTGCGCTAGGACGCTGGCTGGATCTGCTGTTTGTGGTGTCCGCATTGGCGAACGTGGTGATCGGTTTTGTTCAGGAGTACTCCGCAAAGAAGGAACTGGACAAGATTTCGCTCTTGCGCCGAGATCCCGCCGTGGTCTTGCGGGACGGCGAGCGGGTGGAGATTCCGCTTGAGCAGATTGTGGTGGACGACGTCGTAGTGTTGCGTCGCGGCGACCAGGTGACAGCTGATGGGGTGGTGCTGCACTCAGACGGACTAGATGCCGACGAATCTTTGATGACCGGTGAATCCGATCCCGTCGTGAAAACTCCCGGGGACCGCGTGCTATCCGGCTCCTCCATCACCTCCGGCAACGGCCTGTACCGAGTCACCGAAGCCGGCGCCGACTCCCACGCTTCACGCATCACCAACGAAGCCCGATTGTTTTCCCAGATCAATTCCGAGCTCCGCGCTGGCCTCAACAAAGTGGTCAAGTGGATCAGTATTGGCATCGCACCCATCATGGCGATTGTCCTCAACGGTCAGATGGTGGCACGAGGCGGCTGGGATGCCGCGCTCTCCTCCGGAGCTTGGCGCGATGCTCTGATCTCTTCCGTGGCATCCATCGCCGCTATGATCCCGCAGGGCCTTGCACTCATGACCACTATTTCCTTCGCGCTCGCGGCCTTGAAGCTCGCCCGTGAAGGCGTTCTCATGCAAGAAATGGCCGCCGTTGAAGTCTTGGCGCGCGTGGATGTGGTGTGCTTCGACAAGACCGGAACGCTCACCGAGGGCGGCGTTCACTTTGGGTCCATTGAGCACGCTCGGCAGTATCTCAACGGCACTCTTGAGCCTGACAGCGCTCTTCCATCAAGCGGCACTGACCGCGACGACGCCCACGTCTCTTCCGGCACCCCCGTCCCTTTCAGTGCCCCTGCCTCCTCCAGTGCCCCCGCCTCTGCAGGCGACTCTCTCGCAACCGGGGACGACGACGAACTTAGCCCCGGCGCCGCGCTCGCGCTCGGCTGGTTTGGACACGACCCCGACGCAAACCCCACAGCTGCCGCCCTTCGCCCCACCTACCCGCACGAGCCCGGGCACTTGCCGCGCGGCGTCGTACCGTTTTCTTCTGCACGACGCTGGAGCGCAGTGGAATTCGAAACCGGACGCGCACAGGGCGCCTGGTTCCTGGGCGCGCCGGAAGCGTTGCTGCCGTTCGTGCCCGGCTCCGAAGATTTGGTGTCCCGATGTTCAGAGCTCGCGGCAGCCGGCAACAGGACGCTCGTTTTGTGTTCCGCGCCCGCGTTGGTTCGCGATGCTGCGAACGGTTCGCCGCAGGCAGCGCTTCCCGAGACCATCTCGGCGGTGGGAATCCTGCTCTTCCATGAGAAGGTCCGCGAGGATGCGGCCTCGACCATCGCGTACTTCCGCGAGCAAGATGTAGACCTCAAAATCATCTCCGGCGACAACCCGCACACTGTGGCTGCGGCTGCTTTGAAAGCCGGGCTCGAATTTGATGGCACGGCGCTCGACGCGAGCAAGCTTCCACTTGATGGGCCTGAGCTTGAAGAGGCCGTCAACACGCACTCGGTCTTTGGACGCGTGGGGCCAGAGCAAAAGCAGGCCATGGTCAAGGCGTTGCAAGCGCGCGGCCACGTTGTGGCGATGACCGGCGACGGCATCAATGACGCGTTGGCGCTCAAGTCCGCTGACCTGGGCATTGCCATGGGGAACGCGGCGCCAGCCACGAAAGCGGTCTCGCGTTTGGTGCTTCTGGACGGGCAATTCTCTCGACTCCCCTCCGTGGTGGCCGAGGGACGCAAGGTCATCGCGAACATTGAGCGCTTGGGCTACATGTTCTTGACCAAGACCAGCTACGCGATCATGTTCGGCATCGCTTTCGGCATGCTGTTCTGGTCCTTCCCGTTCATCCCTCGTCAGTCCTCCACCGTGGACTTCATTGTGCTCGGCGGGCCGGCGTTCGTGCTGGCGCTGATGCCCAACAAGCGCCGCTATATCCCAGGCTTCTTGAAACGCTCCTTGCGGGCGGCCATACCGAACGCCTTTGTCATCACCGTGGCCATTGTGGCCACCAGCTTCGTGATGCGAGAGATCTACCACGCAAGCCCGTCCCAGATTCAGACCGCGTCCTTCATAGTGCTTGGCCTCATGGGACTGTGGGTGCTGAACTGCGCGTCGAGGCCTTTGAACGTGATTCGATTCTGGTTGCTGGTAGCCATGTACGCGTTGCTTGTTGCCGTTCTGGTCATCCCGATCTCTCAGATGTACCACCTGTTCACGTTGCCAACGCCGGATCAGCTCCTTTCCGCGCTCATGATTGGCGTGGCTGGATGCGTGGTGCTTGAGATCCTCTACCGGGTGTTGCCGAAACCGCTTTTGGACTAGTTTTCTGGGGCCCCGGGGCTCGCCCCACGTCCTCTAACTATCGAGTTGCCAAGTTAACGCGGTCTGAGGCGCTCGCACGGCGTTAACTTGGCAAGTCGACGGGTCTAGGCCGGGCGCCTCCGGAGCTCGGCGCCGAGCCTTTGACGTTGCTCGTTGATCAGGCGCTCGAGCCGTGCGCAGGTGTCTCGAAATCCGCCCGCAAGATCTCTTGAGTTGCAATGAAGGTTCCGCCACCCCTCAGCTGAGAAAGCGTTGTCTCGCCAATTGTCGCGTTGTTGCTGCTCGCGCTCTCGGTGCGATCCTCCGTCATAGTGCACTGCAATCAAGAGCTCTTTGTACCCGAGGTCCGCCGAAGGTCTCCTCCAACCGCGGACGGGCAAATCTATTTGAAGATCCGGCTCGGGGAGGCCGGCGCGCATGATCGCCAGACGCAGTTTCGTTTCGGGCGGCGAATCTGAGCCAACCCGGGCAAGCTCAGTTGCACCTCTGAGTTTCTTGGCGCCTCGCCCATGAAAGTCAGCTGCCATCTTCTTCCATTCCGCGAGGTGGACGAACGGTTCCCACCGGTTCTCGAGTTCAGGCCGCGGTTCTCGCACAAGCTGATCGATGAGAACCACGAGTTCATCCAAGGACGCCAACGAGGCAAGCTCAATGACCGTCCGGGCAGGGCTGCTGAGCCACAGAGCATTGGAACGCACGACACTGTGAACCGTCCCAGGTTTGATGCCGTATCTTTTCGAGTTGAGAGGATGGCTTCATGCCGAAGAAGATTGATGCCCAGGTCCGCGAACGAGCGGTCAGGCTGGTGCTTGAGCACCGAGCGGAATACCCATCGAACGCGAAGGCGATCGCAGCCGTTGCCCGTCAAGAAGGTGTAGGGGCTGAGTCGCTGCGCCGGTGGGTCATCCAAGCCGAGATCGATGTCGGTGCCCGGGAAGGTCAGACCAGCGAAGAGCACGCTGAGATCAAGCGGCTCAAAGCCGAGAACCGTCAGCTCCGTGAGGACGTAGCGATCCTGCGCGCGGCAACGACTTTCTTCGCGGGGGAACTCGACCCCCGCAACCGCTGATGATGGGCTTCATCGACCAAATGCGTTCGGAGGGCTTCGCCGTCGAGTCGATCGTACGCGTCCTGCGTGAGCAGGGCGTGAAGATCGCGGCACGCACCTACCGTGCGTGGAAACGCCCCCGGATCTCGGCTCGTACGGTGACCGACGCGATGGTCGTGGACGCGGTCCGTGACGCCGCCTGGAAGACCGTCGTCGACCAGACAGGCACGCAACGGCGTCGGATGACTCCGGAGGGGTTGTACGGGCGGAAGAAGATGACCGCGCTAATCCGCCGTACCGCCTTGCCAGACGTCTCCCGCGGTGCAGTCGACCGCGCCATGCGGGCGTTGGGACTCTCGGGCGTCACGAGATCGAAAGCGATCCGTACGACGATCCGTGCGAAGGACGGGATCCGTGCCGGGGACCTGTTGAACCGGGACTTCACTGCCCCGCGGCCTGATCACACGTGGGTCACTGATTTCACCTACGTCCGCACCTGGACGGGCTGGGTATATGTTGCGTTCATCCTCGATGTGTTTTCGCAACGCATCGTGGCCTGGCATGTCCAGACCACCAAGCATGTCGACCTGGTCATGATCCCGTTGCGCATGGCGTTGTGGGAACGTGACCGGCAAGGCCACCGAGTCGGCCCTGGGCAGCTGCGGCATCACTCAGATGCGGGATCTCAATATACGTCTGTGATGCTCACCGAGCATCTCGCGTTGGAGGGTATCGCCGCATCGATTGGGTCGGTGGGTGATGCGTATGACAATGCGCTGATGGAGACGGTTAACGGGCTCTACAAGGCCGAGTGTGTGCGCACGACGATCTTCCACGACGGCCCTTACAAGACGATCGCGGACGTCGAGTTCGCGACCGCTGGATGGGTCGACTGGTATAACAACCGAAGGCTTCACGGTAGCCTTGGAATGGTCAGCCCCGACGAGTTCGAGGCGACCTATTACGCGGCCCTCACCCCAGAGCCGCTCCCCGCATAACAGCGGCATTAAACCTGGGACAGTTCACTGTCGCGGTGGCCTGACTGGTAGGACGTGATCCCATCGCGACGTATCCGAGGTTCGCCGAGCAGCGTGGTGAGGTGCACCGCGACATCGGCCGGGTGTTTTGGCGTGTAAAGACCGTGCATTCGAGCCGCACTGAAGTGACTCACCCAGGCTTTGGGGTACAACTTTTGCAGAGTCCACAGGAGAGAATACTCGGTAATCTCCAGGCTTGAGTGGGCATAAAGTCCCCGAACAGCAGTCTGGATGATGTCTTTCGCATCCACACGCGTGCCGTGAAAGCCACTCTTCTCCAGTTGCTCACGGGTGAAGACGGCACGTTGAAGCTCGCGCGGGAGTTCGCGACGCCTTGTCATAGCTCCATAATTGACGAAATTTCAGGCAGGAAGCCGTTTTCCACAGGGTCTTCGGCGGCGACCCTGATTCCAGTTGCCAAGTTAACGCCGTTGAGGAGCCAAACACCGCGTTAACTTGGCAACTCGCGGAAGAGGGGGCGCGGGGAGGGACGCGGACGGGCGCGGGGGAAGCGCGGAGCGGCCAGAAGTGGGCGCGCTCAGAGCACGCCGAGGCGGCGAAGACGACGACGTGCCGCGAGTTCCGAAGGCCCCACCTTCTGGAGCGCGACTTGGACCACGGCGAGAGCAAAGCGCGCCAGTCCATTGGACACCGGCCGCAAGAACGCGGGCCATTGGCGCAACTCGAGGAGCTCAGCTTGCCGAGGCGTGAGTGAATTGACGACCGCAAGAAATAACAAGCGATACCCGGGCAAAAGCATGGGGTCCAAAGGTGGCTGCTGCAAAAAGTGGACTACCTCCCGGACGCGTGGGCCGCCGGAGAGCTGGGCATCGTCGTCGTATTGGAGTAAAGCCGCGGTAAGCTCCGCGCGAGACCGCGGCGGCGAGGCAACCCCCATCATCGTCCCGGCCACGGACCACTCGCGAACGTACGCGTCCGCGCCGGATTCGCCGGGGAGAGCGTCGGGCGGGAGCGGGATGGGGCCGCGGAAGTCCTGGTACGCGGTGAGGAAGGCTTCGGCGAACGCGCAGTGGACCCAGTGGGCTAGGGTGGCGTCGTTCGCAGAATATTCGAGGGATTCGCCGGTTGCCGAAGCATACGTTCCGGTGACGGGTTCATGACGACGACGCACGTAGGCGCACGCCTGTTGCGCCGCCGCCGTGTCCCCGTACGTCACCGTGAAAATCCAGCGGATAGTGCCGGCAAGCCGGGCCAGCGGATCCGCGCGGTAGTCGGAATGTTCGGCGACGCCCGCGAGCGCGCCCGGGTGCAAAGCCTGCAGCAGCAACGCTTTGATGCCCGCGGCGATCGGCGTCATGCCGCCGTGAACGTGCCAGGTGGCGGAAGTCGGGGCGAAATAGCCCGCGTCATCCCCGCGATCGAGGGCGTCTTCCCACGCGGGAACGCCCTCGGTTTGGCCCGCGAACGTGTGGCGCAAGCGCACCCGCAAAGGGTGAATCGCCCGCGCCGCCACGTCCCCGAGAAAACTCATGAGCTAGTCAACCCGAAGTTCGCCCATGCGATCCCAGTCATCCCCGTCCACGGTGCGGGAAATGATGTGCGGGGTCTCCACGAGGGCCGGCTTCAAGTCGATCATGGCCTGCTTGAAGTGGTCGCTGTTGACGTGATCGCCCGCGGCGTCATTCTCAAAGGCCTCCACCAGTACAAACGTGTCCGGCTCCTCCACGGAACGGGACCATTCGAACCACTTGTTGCCGGGCTCGGCGCGGGTGGCGGAGGTGAAATCCGCTGCGAGTTCCATGAAGTTCTCGGTGTATTCGGGGCGGGTCTTGAATTTCACAACAATAAAGATCATGGTTCCAGCCTAGTTCGCAGCGAGCCCTCGCCACCGCAAACGCTCTTGCTGCGCGCGCGTCATTTTGCTGACCACCAGATCATAGGAATCCTCCACGAGCTCGCGCACAAACTCATCCTCGAGCGCCCCGAATTCAACGGTGATCCAATGCCTTTTGCTCATGTGGTAACCCGGGGTGATGGCTGGATACTCGGCGCGCAGTGCTTCGGAAACGGGTGGATCGCACTTCAGGTTCAGGCGAGTATTGCCGTTGATGAGCATCGCGAACATTTTGCCGGGCACTTCCGCGGACCCCGCACCGGCGCCCGCACGAACTTTGAACACCGCGTACTCTTCGCCAAATGGAAAATCCGCGTACGCGCCGGGAAAACTGAGGCAGAATTGTTCTAGTTTTTGCGCATCCATTTCTTGAGTTTAGAACCGAATCGAGTCGCCGTGAGCAATATGGACCGGGCCCAGCACCACACCAAGAAGGCCATTGACGCCGCCGAGCGCGCGTCCCAACATCCTTGGTTTGAGCGGTTGGCGCGGCTGGGGTTTGTGGCCAGCGGAATCCTTCATTTGCTCATTGGTGTTCTCGCGTGGAGCGTGGCTTTTGGGGGTAGCGGTAACGCGGATCAGTCGGGGGCTGTTGCTCTGTTGAAGGAGCAGTCTTTTGGTCCGGTGCTGTTGTGGACGTGTTTGATTGGTTGCGCGTTTTTGGCGTTGTGGCATCTTTCGGAGTCCTTCTTCGGCCCCACGGGGCGCGATGGCATCCGCGATTTGTCGGCGGACGAGCTAAAGAGCGCGGCTCAGGATTCGGTGAAGGATCCGCTTGCGGCGAAGGATGACCGGACGGTGTCTACGGTGGGCCGGGTGCTCAAGAACGTGGGTACGGGCTTGGTGTACGCGGCGATGGCGGTGGTGTTTGCGCAGTTCATTTTCGGTGCCGGGAGTGACAGCGAAGAGACTGCGGCGGGTGCCACGACCACCATTAATTCGCTTCCTGGCGGGCCGTTGCTGCTGATTGTTGGCGGCGCCGTGATCATCATTGTGGGCGGCTATTACGTGTTCAAGGGCGTGACGCGTCGCTTTGAGAAGGACCTGTCACTCCCCCGCAGCGGCGCGCTTCGCGGTGCGGCGCGGGTGCTGGGCGTGCTCGGTTATGTGGCCAAGGGCCTGACTCTTGCGGCCGTGGGGTTGTTGGTGATTGTTGCGGCGGTTCAGAATGATCCGCAGGAATCCACTGGTTTCGACGGCGCGCTCAAGGCCATCAAGGATCAGTCCTTCGGCGTTCCCGCGCTGGCGTTCATCGGCGCCGGGCTGATGGCGTACGGAATTTACTTGTTCTTCCGCGCGCGCCTTGCGGACATGGATGGCTAGTTTTTTCCAGTACGACGACGCAGCCTTGCGGACACCCTCGTCTTCCGTGGTTGGGAATCGGCGCTAGGACAGCGTGAGAGTTGCCAGTAGCGGTAGCGTGAGCGCCGCGAAGAGGTTTGTTCCCAGGATGGTGGCCGCTACGAGGTTGGCGTCGCCCTTAGTGGACGTAGCCAGAACGTAGGCCGTGCCAGCGGTGGGCATGCCGGCCATGATGAGGATCGTGAAGATCCACTCTTGACCGTTCCCCATTGCGAAGAGTGGCTGGCCGACGGCGAGGATTGCCACAAACGTAATGGCTGGCAAGAGTGCGAGCTTCGCGACGGTCGCAAAGGCAACTGGGCCGAGCTTGAGCTCTCCCCCGCGGATCGCTTGGAACGATGGCCGAAGCCCCAGACCCACAGCGAAGAGCGCTGCGGGTGAAGCTGCGGCGGACATGAGTTCAGCGAACTCGATGATGGGCCCGTCTTTGGGCCAGCCAATGAAGTTCACTGCGAAGCCTAAAAGCACCGCCCACATGATGGGGTTCTTCAAGAGCGAGCCCTTGAGCGCACGTCCGAATTGGCGTGATCGGCTTCCCGAACCTTCGGGTGTCAGGATGCCGTGGATCAGCGGGTAGCCCACCATGAAGATGATGTTGTGGATGAGTTGGACAATAACGGCTGGCAAGTAGCCCACCGGACCAAGGATTCCCATGACCAACGGAATGCCAAGATAGGACACATTGCCGAAGGCCGCTCCCATGGATGAGCTGAGGTCCACCGTGTCGTTGCGCTTGTTCGTAATCCAAAAGAATAGCCACACGAGAGCCCAGTAGACCAGCGTTCCCAGAGTCACAGCGAGAGTGACGGCGGCCGGGATTCCCTGAGAGAGGTCAGCTTGAGCCGTGAGGATGAACAGCAACGCCGGCAGCGCCACGAAGAACACGAAGGCGCTAATGCCAGGTTCTGCGTTCTTGAATCGCGACCACGAACTGCAAAAGAAACCAACGAGGATTCCCAAAAAGAGCGGGAGGATCCTCAAGAGGATTTCAAGGAACATGAGTGAGGTCTTCGTTCGTCGAGTGGCGTGTAGGTACTAGTTGCACGTAGGTGCGAGGGGCGAAACCCTCAAGTACACATTATTCGTCCGACGCTTCAGACCCTCCGCGTCTTACGACGCGAAGTTGCGAGATCTCCGAGCCCTATAGTCCGAGTTTCGGCGCCTCGATGGCGGGGCAGGTATTCATGACCACGTCTAGTCCTGCGGCGCGGGCTCGCTCGGCAGCCGCCTCGTCAATCACGCCCACTTGCAGCCATACCGCGTCCGCGCCGATCTCGATCGCCTGATCCACCACGGCTCCCACTTTCTGGGAGTTCACGAAGCAGTCCACCACGTTGATGTGTCCCGGAATGTCGGCGAGTTTCTTGTAACCCTGGCGACCGTGAACGTCGTCGCCTTTCAAGGAAACCGGCACTACATCCATGCCAAGATGATCGATCAAGAACTTCGAGACACCCAGCGCCGCGCGTCGTGGATTATTAGACAGGCCCACCACGGCCCACCGACCTTGGATCGTCAGTAGCCGCTTAATGACCTCTGGATCATTCATGTCCCTCACCCTACCGCTGGAGGCGAGCTGCGTCGTCGTACTAACGGTACTTCCCAGCCCATCGACGCAACGCAAGCAACGGTTTTACCATAGGGTGTAGATCACAAAAATTCGCGGTAATAGTTGAATATTCAAGCTAGTTACACTCTCCGTGACCAACATTTTCAAAACTTTCTTCGCGTGGATCGCCTCGCTCTTTTCGAAACGGAGTTCAAACATGGCTGACGTAACCATCATCGGTGCAGGCAACATGGCTCGCGGAATTAGTTCGCGCGTCGTCGCAGCTGACCGTTCCCTCGAGATCCTCAACCGTGAGGCTGGCAAGGCTCAGGAGCTCGCAACCGAGCTCGGCGGCGCTGTCAACGGTGCTGCTCTTGAGCAGAAGGTCTCTGGCAAGATCGTGATCCTCGCTCTTCCATTCGACGCCTCGAAGGAAGTTGTCGCTTCCCTCGGTTCCGCTCTTGACGGCAAGATCGTCATCGACATCTCCAACCCAGTCAATTTCGAAACCTTCGATTCCCTCACCGTTCCTGCTGGCACCTCCGCTGCTGAAGAGCTTGCAAAGCTTGCTCCAAACGCTACGTTCGTCAAGGCTTTCAACACCACGTTCGCTGGCAACCTTGCTTCCGGCAAGATCAACGGCCAGCCACTCGACGTCTTCGTTGCTTCCGATTCCGCTGAGGCCCGCGCCGCTGTGGTTTCCCTGATCTCCGACGCCGACATGCGCGCCATCGAGGTCGGCGGCTTGCACCACGCTCGCGAGCTCGAAGGCTTCCAGCTCCTGCACATGGCTCTCCAGGTCAATCCTGCTTACGAGAACTTCCAGTGGGGCTCTTCGATCCAGATCGTTGGCTAGTTAGAATTTTTCACAGCCGTAGGGCGCGAACCTTCCGTTCCGGGTTCGCGCCCTACTTATTTCTAATTACGACGGCGCAGCCTGCGTCCCTGACCATGTTCAGCTCCGCGAATGCCCACCATCCACCGCGCCGTCGCAAATCTATGGAGTTGTGCTTGCTGTGATTACTCCGGCTTGGCGGCCTGGTTCGTTTCCGACTTCGCGTCACCGATGGCGTTGAGGCCCACGGGAATCGTGCCGTTGATGTAGTAGTCGCCGAGGCTGCGAGCGCGGAAAGCGATGGGGTTGTGCGTCGCGACCGTCTGCGCGTTCCGCCAGAAGCGGTCCAAGCCCTTGCTGGTGCTCGTTGCCGAAGCGCCAACCGTCAAGAACAGCGACTGTGCGGCGTCAAGCACCAGATCCGGAACGATCACTTGGCCAGCTTCGATCGCAAGCTCGCTGCGGTGAGCGCCGCTGATGTCCCCGGTTTCAAGAGCTTCGTTGAGCGCGGTATCGAGTTCGCGCCCCGTAGCCACCACGGTGGCTTCTGCCGCGTACGCCTTCGCCGCGATCTTGCCAATTTCGGCCTGAATGAGCGGATCTTCACGGAACGGCAGGCCGCTTCCCGTGTTGAAAGTGCGCTTGCGAGTAGCAACGAGGGCTGCTGCCGCATCCCGTGCTCCGCGGGCAATACCCGCAAGAACCGCCAAGAGGACATACTGGAAGAAGGCTGCTTCGGTAATGGCCTCGAGCGTGCCCACGGTGCGCTCAAAGATCAGGTTGTCAGGAACAACAACATCCGTGAAGACGGTAGTGCCGGTACCAGTGAGCTTTTGACCGAAGCCGTCCCAGTCATCGAACACGGAGACGCCGAGGGCATTGATGGGGATGAGGGCAAAGCTTCTGCCCTCGCGACCTTCAACCGCTACAGAGACGCGAGTGTAATCAGAGAAGACCGTCCCCGTGGAGTAAAACTTTTCGCCATTCAACCGCCACGTTCCATCCGCCGCTTTAGTGATCACCGTATTCAGGGTTCCAATGACATTGCCGCCCTTTTCGGTGGAAGCATTTCCGACTGTTTCACCGTGCAAAACTCGGCCGTACCATTCGGAACGACGAGCTGGATCAAACGCGCGGATCGATTCAACGAACCCCAAGTGTGAACGGTAGAGGTGCGCCACGTTCGAATCCGCTGCGGCCAAGTCAATGAGCAACCGGCCGAGGGTTTCGAGCGAGATTCCAGCGCCACCAAACTCCGCCGGCACACGAAGCGAACCAAAACCGGCGTCATCAAGCCACTTGACCTGCTCAAACGGCAGGATGCGCTCTTGGTCGCGGGCTAGTGCGCCTTCTTCGATCCGCGCAAAGATCGGCGCAAACCTGCGCTGCAGCTGCTGGTATTCGGTGCCGATGACCAAATTTGCGGAAAAGTGTTGCTCACTCATGGCTTTCCTTTCATCGTTCCGATGAGCGAATGCAGCCAATTTTGATGAGCAAGCCGAACCCCACAACAGCTCGGCTGGTCAATCAGAGAAAGCATGAAAGCACTCCATCGGTCCTGGCAGTAGCACCGTCCTCGAGTGAGGTGGTTGCTGCGACGTCACGGAGCCAAGTCTCTCGGTCGCTCTTGATGGTTTATGTTGCAGATCTAGCTAATCGCAGAATATTTGAAAAAGCAAACGCATTCGGCCATTGAGGTAAATATTTTGACACGCAACAGGAAATAAGTCGAAGAATATTGGTCAAGAACGCCATCTTCCGAATTCGGAAACGCTAACTCATTGGGTAGGAAGGAGTGAAAGCTGTGAACCTACTTTCGGAGGTGTCTCGATTTCGGTCCACAGCTCCTCCTCCCCGTCGTCCGGCAGGATTTTTAGCTCTCTTGCGAGCTAAACACGCTCTTCTCGACAACTGTTGCTTCTGCCGATAAGTCGTCAAAAATGCCACGGTACTGAGCAGCAGGGTGACTATCCGGCAACTTATCCCCTCGATTGAAAATCTTGTTCCGTAGTGACCCTGGCGCATATTCTCGCTGGGCGATCCCGCGGTTCTGAAGTTCCGGAAGCAGACCCTCAATGAAATTGTCGTATGAGCCTGGGAGTATATGGTTCATGACGTTCAGTCCGTCTATGCCAGCGTCTTGCCATTCAATCAAAGCATCTGCAATTTGCTCAGGCGTGCCCACAATTTGCTGTTGTTTAGCCCTGTAATAGGCGAGGTCCCTTAAAGTCGGGTTCCGTCCGGGCGTTGATGCCAAGACAGCTTCCAAAACGCCCTGCGCGCCCTCCGTCTGGACCTCCCCAATCGGAGTGTCAAGATCGAGCCCACCGAAGTCCACTCCTAGGCCGCCACCAATGTGAGCAATGATTGCGTGTAGGTCAAGGAACTCGTCGTACTCGGCTTCAAGCTGCTTTGCCTCAGCTTCAGTCGATCCAACAACAAACGAGAGCCCAGCGAAGACTTTAATGTCCTGACGCTCGCGCCCTGCCTTGTTGAGCTGTTCAACGATCTGAGCATTCTTCTTCCGCACATATTCAGGATGTGGCGCAAAGAGGAACGTGGCTTCTGCATGTGTTGCGGCGAACTGGACGCCTCGCGGCGATGAACCCGCTTGGAACAGGAAAGGAGTGCGCTGGGTGCTTGGTAGTGCCAAGTGAGGACCATCAATCGAGTAGTAGTCACCTCGATGATTAATCTTGTGCACCTTAGAAGGATCTGCGTAGATTCCCTTTTCTTTGTCCGCCAACAGAGCGTCGTCGTCCCAAGACCCTTCCCAAAGCTTGTACGCGGCAGCAACATACTCCTCGGCCCAGCCGTACCGATCATCATGTGCGGGCAAAGTTGAAGCCCCAAAATTTCGGTGTGCGTTAGCGAGCACGCTAGTCACGATGTTCCAACCCACGCGGCCGTTTGAAATGTGATCGAGCGTGGACATCTGACGCGCAAACTGGAACGGATGAGCCTGAATGACCGAGCTAGTGGCTGCAATACCAATGTTCTCGGTATGCGTTGCAATGGCCGCAAGCAGAATCAGGGGATCGTGCGTTGGAATCTGTAGTCCTTTACGAACATGTGATGCCCAGCCACCCTCGTGATCCCCATAGAGTCCCACGACATCCGCGAAGAACAAAGAATCGAACTTTGCGGCTTCGAGTTTAATCGCGAGATCCACCCAAATTTGAGGATCATAGAAGCGGTGTTGCTGCGCCTGCGGATGGCGCCACAATCCCCCCAGAATGTGGCTAGAGGTATTCATCAAGAATGCGGACAGCGCGAGACGTGGCCGCGAGTCAAAAGTACCCATTTAGTTTGAAGTCTCCTTTGAAGCTGAGGAGTTGGGGGCGTCACCAATGGCGTTAAGGCCCTGCGGAATAGTGCCGTTGATGTAAAAGTCCCCTACAGAGCGTGCCTTGAATGCAACTGGGTTGTGCGTCGCTACCGTCCTCGCATTTCGCCAGTATCTATCCAGCGCCTTGGACGTTGATACCGCTGACGCACCTGTCACGTCGAACAGTTCGCTGGTCGCATCTAGGATCAGTTTCGGCACGGCAACGTGAGCTTGCTGTACGGCAAGTTCCGCCCGCAAATAGCCCTCTTCAGGTGTGAGCTTTAATGACGGATCATTTGCCGCATCCAAGCTCCTAGCTGCTGCTTCAACGATCGACTGTGCCGCAAAGACATTTGAGGCGAGCTTTCCAACCAATTGTTGGATGAGCTGGTCGTCCTTGAATGCCGCGCCAGAGCCTGTATTGAAAGTTCGTGTCCGGGATGCAACGATCTTGGCGGCTTCATCCCGGGCAGCACGCCCGATGCCAACAAGAACGGCAAGCAAGCATGTCTGGAAAAACGCCGGTTCAAGAGTCGAACTGGGGCGACGCTGAATGATGTTTTCCTCGTCTACTGAAACATCATCGAAAATTGCGGTGCCGGTGCCCGTAAGCGGCTGACCAAACCCATCCCAGTCATCCAAAATTGTCACTCCCCGCGCCTCACGCGGGATTATTGCGTATTGGCGCCCCTCGACTCCGTCCGTGGTAGCCATAACCACAATCCAGTCGGCAAAGATTGAGCCGGTTGTATAGAACTTCTCACCCTGCAGAACCCAGCCCGAATCCCGTTTAACAAGTTTCGTATTGGTTGTGCCGAGGGCATTTCCTCCGCGCTCGGTCGCCGCATTGCCAAAAATCTCACCATTCAAAACACGGGCATACCAGCGTTCCTGGAACTCTTCAGGTTCGCGAGAAATGGTTTCCACGAACGAAAAGTGCGATCGCAAGAGGTGCGAAACATTGGAGTCGGCGGCCGAGAGGTCAATCAACAACCGGAACAGATGTTCGTGACTGATGGGTTCGCCGCCAAACTTCTTTGGAACACGAACTTTGGTGAATCCGGCATCCTTTAGCCACTGAACTTGCTTGAATGGAAGCTCCCTATTGAGCTCTCGGTCCTTGGCTCCTTCGGCGATTCGTGCAAACACTTCAGCAAACTGGTCAGAAAGATTCTGATACTTTGCTTCATCACTCAAGGCATTGACCTCAGGCTCAGAATTAGCAGAAGTTGTGGTCATAATTGGTGTCTCCCCTTGCTCTTGCGAACAGTTCTTGGTTCATTTTTGGCTCGGACCAACGTTGGCCCGGAGCTAGGCATTTATGAGTTCTTTCAAAACATGGCCCGGAGCAGAGTTAAGTAACCGTTGGGTGTACTCATGCTGAGGATTCTCAACGACCGCTGTTGCTGGGCCGGTTTCAACCAATTCCCCGTTCTTCAGCACTCCGATGTTGTCGCTGATGCGCTCGACTACTTTGAGATCATGTGAAATGAATAGATACGTCAACCCAGCTTCTTCTTGCAGGCGGTTCAACAGAACCAGAATCTGTTCTTGCGTCAGAACATCGAGGGCGCTGAGCGCTTCATCGAGTACTAGAATTTTGGCGCCCGCTGCCAGAGCTCTTGCAATCGCAACTCGTTGTCTTTGGCCGCCAGACAGCTCAGCTGGTCGCTTGTTTTTCAAACGTTCCGGTAGGTTGACGCTTTCAAGTAATTCGGCGACTCTGGCTTCCCGTTGTTTGCGAGACCCGAGTTTGAAGTTCACGAGTGGTTCCGCGATGATGCGTTCGATTGAATGTCTCGGGTCTAATGCTGAGTCCGGGTTCTGGAAGACAAATTGCACCTCACGCCACAGCTTGCGACGCTGTTTACCTTTAGCGTTTGTCACGTCTACGCCATTTACCAGTACCTGGCCCGAGTCTGGGGAGGTGAGCGACAGCATGATTTTTGCAGTCGTGGACTTACCAGAGCCTGACTCACCGACTAAGGAAAAGGTCGTTCCCCGCGGGATGGCAAACGAAACGTTGTCCACCGCAGTATGCGCCTGTTCGCCGGAGCCAAAAGTCTTTACGAGGTTCTTAACCTCTAACGCTGTTTCGGAAGTCCCCCTGGATTGCTTGGACGCCGGCTCAATAGTCGAGTGGGCAATAAGGGCCTTCGTATAGGCGTTCACGCTTTGGGTGACCAACTCGCGGACGGATCGGTCCTCCAGAATCTTGCCGCTGTTCATGACAAGGATTCGATCCGCAATGTCCGTCGCCACAGCAATATCGTGGGTCACGAAAAGAACGGTCGTATTCCGCTTGCGTGCAAGCTCGACGAAGACCTCCAACACTTTTCGTTGCACAGTTACGTCAAGCGCACTGGTCGGTTCATCGGCGATGAGCAACTTTGGGTTGAGAGCAAAAGCAATAGCGATGAGAACTCGTTGCTTCAGACCACCTGAAAGCTCGTGGGGGTATTGGGATAGACGGTGTTCCGTACGATCGATGCCAACACTCTCGAGAAGCTCGATTGCTTTGCTGCGCCAGTTCGAGCGCGGGCCCGAACGTGTTGGATGGAGTTTGAAGACCTCGATAATTTGTGAGCCGATTGTCTTGACCGGATCTAATGAAGCTCCCGGGTCTTGGGGCACCAGTCCGATACCTACACCTCGAAGAGTTCTCCATTCATTCTGCGTGTACTCGAGTACGTTCTCGGAGTCGATTTCAACCCGACCGTTCACAGTCGCATCTCGCGGCAAGAGACCTATAAGAGTCTTCGCCAAGGTGGACTTTCCAGAACCTGACTCCCCGACAATCGCAACGATCTGTCCATCTGGAACGTTCAAAGTGACATTCTTGAGAGCTTCATAACCCTGCGCGTACTGGACCGAGAGTTCGCTAACTCTCAGCACCCCTCCCGCTTGTTTTTCTTGAATAGACATCTGGTATTTCCTGTAGTCCTAGAAGCGGAAGGTTTTGTTGATGCTTCGGCCAAGTGCAGCCAAAAGGATGACGGTCACAATAATCACTAGACCCGGGAGCGTGGTGAGCCACCAGGCGACGGCGATGTATTGCCGTCCCTCTGCAATCAGCAAACCCCATTCAGGTGTAGGCGGTGGCGAGCCGAACCCCAAAAAGCCAAGACCCGAGATAGCTAAAATTGCTCCGCCGAGATCAACCGCCAGCAACGCCAGAACGGGACCGATAACGTGCGGCAAGATGTGGGTTCGCATGACGGTGAAGTACGACCCTCCGCTCATGAGTGCTGCATTGATGTAGTCGTTCGAGCGGACGCGTAGGACTTCAGTTCGGACGAGTCTTGCGAAGATCGCAATCGATGCGATTCCCACGCCGATTCCGAGAGATAGTGGGCCGGGTTCCGTGGCGGTAACGATAATCAACGAAATGAGAAATCCTGGAACGGACAAAATTACGTCGACAACACGCATAGCAACCGTGTCGGCAAATCTGCCAAGGGTTGAAGCCGCTAATCCAAGAGAAACGCCCGCGACACAACCGATAACCGCGGCGATACCTGCCGTAAGGAAGGTTTGCGATGTCCCATAGACCACGCGGGTGAACACGTCTCGGCCGAGATGATCTGTACCGAATAGATGCTGGATGCTTGGGGCCTGAAACTTGTCTAGTGGTACACCATCAATGGGATCTTGCGTCGTGAATAATCCCGGGGCTAGTGCCCAGAGGGCCAAAACCGCAAGCGGCAGGAGAACCCACCACTGCGAGATCAAGCCACGGATTGGATTACGTTTCTGTCCATTTGCGGGAACAGCCGGGACCGGGTCAAGCTCTGGCCGCGGTTCCTCAACTATCACTGTTTCAGCTAAAACGCTCACTTATAGCTCCTCTTAGGCAGCGAGCGCACGGGCCGACTGTGAGCCTGCCGTAACGATTCGCGGATCGAGTTTTGGATGGATGAGATCCACAAGGAGGTTTACTCCTGTAAAGGCCACAGCCATGAGAATCACTAAACCTTGAACTAGAGGTATGTCTTGAACCGTCACAGCGTTCAGGATCAGCTGCCCCAATCCAGCACGCGCAAAGACTGTCTCCGTGATGACTGATCCCGCCAGTAGCGTTCCAATAGTTATTGCCGCGATCGATAACGCGGAAGGAGCTGCGTTCTTTAGCAAGTGGCGAAAGTAGATCCATGATTCGCTGGCACCTTTTGCGCGCAGGACGTCCACGAATGGTTGCTGCTGAATGCTTTGAACACTCTTGAAGAGGACTTGAGCAATCGGAGCGCTGAGATGCACGGCCAGAACAAAAATCGGAACGGCCAGTGACAAGAATGACCCGTCAGGAAACAGCGACATAACGTCCAGCTGGACGGCCAGGATCTGGAGCAAAACTAGCCCTAACCAAAAGACTGGAATAGCGACCATCAAAGGCGGCAAGTTCAAGAACACCTTTTTGATCCATTCGCTTTTCGAGAGCGTCCCCACTGTGACGATCACTAGGGCAAGAACCACAGCAAAGACAAAGGCGCTCGAGGCAAGCCACAGAGTAGAGCCCGCTACCTCCGCAATACGCTCTGCAACGGGCGTTCCAGAAGACAAGGAGTAACCGAAGTTTCCTGTTAGCAAACCGCCCAGCTGAGAAAAGTACTGCTCAAGAAGTGGCCTGTCATAGCCATAATGAGCCTTCATTTGTGCAATCGTTGCGGGATCTGCCGATGCATCTGTGGACAAGAAGATTGTCACCGGATCATTTGGCAACGCCTGCACAGCTAGGAAAACTGCGGTATAGGCGAGCCAAATAACCAAGATGGACTGAGCAATTCTTCTCAGAATGAATCCAGACACGTGTTTCTAGCCTTCAGACTTCCAGGCACCCTGGAAAATAGGAGCCGTTCCCGATGTGAATTCAATGTGAGCGTTCTCGTTCGCTCCGTAAACCTGAACCTCGTCCCACAAAGGAAGCGACAAGACCTTCTCCGTAACGAGCGCCCGCTGTTCGTCTCCTACAAGCTTCAAATGTTCGGCTTCAGTAGTGGCCGCTTGTTCCTTGAGGAACAGCGCGTTCAGTGCTTCATCCGCATTGAGGGTTTGAGTATTTGTTGCTGGGCCAAAGACCGGACCGACCCCGCCGTAGGCAAACTGCCGCGTTCCAAAGAATTCAATTTTTGGATCCACCAAGGCGTTAGTCAAGAACGTGTTGTCGCCGGCCCTGTTCACCAGCTTCACGCCAATCGCACGCCATTGCTGTTCAATAAGCTCGAAAGCCGGCTTGATCACAACGGAGTTGTTGGACGAGGAGACTGTCACTTCTAAGTCTTTCCCGTCCTTCTCCCGAATACCGTCGGCACCAACCTTCCAGCCGGCTTCATCGAGCAACTTCTTAGACTTCTCCGGGTCATACGCAAGTTCAGCAGACAAGTCCACGAATCCTGGCGCCTTGTGGTTCACCACTGAGGCGGCGATTTCATATGAGTCAGAAAGAACGGTGTCCTTAATGGCTTGTCGATCAATTCCAACCTGGAGTGCTTGGCGCACCTTAACATCGGCAAGCTTTCCCGATCCGATGCGTACAGCGGCCATATTGGCAGTCAAGTCAATTCCGGATGCAGGGTAAACCGTTCCGCCCCCAGCCGTGAGGGTCTGCTCATCGACGGGTTGGAGACCACGAACGAGATCCACTTGACCGGACTGCGCAGCGCCCGCGCGGTGAGCAACTTCTGGCAGATACTTGATCACCAGTTCATCAATGTAAGCCGCACCTTGGTTTTCAGCGGTTTCGGGAGCCCACTTATAGTCCGCCCGTTTTGAGAAAACGACTTCCTCGTCAGCCTTTTCAGATTTGAAAACAAACGGCCCGGAGCCAACGATTTTAGAAATTGAGGACTGACCAGCATTGTCGAGTTTCAATGTCTCTGGCGCAACAAGCCCTGCCGTTACCGAGGTCGTTGCCCGTAGGAAATTAGCGTCCGGGCGCTTGAGCGTTACTCGAACCTGATTCTCGCCAACAACCTCTGAAGATTTGTATGCCGAGAAGTCCACGTTCGGCTGGATCTGAGCAGATTCGATGCCCAAACCAAGCGCATCGAAGTTTGCCTTGACTGCGGCAGCATCGAGTGCGGTACCGTTCGAGAATGTCACACCGTCACGAATCGTGAACGTGTACTCCGTTTTCGCTTTGTTGCTCTCGAACTTGGAGGCGATCCAGCCGACAATTTCGCCGGTCTCTGGGTCGTAGTAGGTCAAGCGGTCCAGAACGCTATTTAGCACGTTGGCCTTCTCATAGAAGCGAGCAGCCTGAGTTTGCCAGTTATTGATCGGCGTAACTTCGGCGTAGGTGAATGTTCCACCGCTTACCGGAGACCCGTCCTCGCTAGCACGATTAGTGGCGCTGCTCGGGCTTCCGCTGCTACTGCAAGCCGTCAGTGATAGCCCCAATACGGCGATAGTGGCAGACGTTTTGAATGCCAAGGTCTTGAATCGCATTGCTGATCCTCTCGGTTTTATCCGAGGATTACGCACCGATTTCGTTCGCAGTTACCCACGACAGGACCATAACTTTGAAAGTCTTTCCAAAGGTTGGACCGAGGCGAAATGAGGCAGTCTCCATCGGTCCTGGCGGTAGCACCGGCCTCCAAAGAGGTGGTTGCTGCGACGTCACGGAGCCAGGTCTCTCGGTCGCTCTTGATGGTGTGTTGTTGTGGCTCTAGCTAATCGCAGATTCTTCGATAACGCAACTCAAGAATTATGTTGCTCGAAATAATTCGCAACTAAGGCGAGGTTTCATCGCGTAACTGAAGCTACGTCGTCGTACCTATTCAGGCTTTAGTACTAGTTGCGGTCCAAATTCGGAGTGACGAGACCCCACTGCATAGCAACAATCAATGCCTGCACGCGATCGCGAACGTTGAGCTTGGCCATCGCCCGGCTCAAGTACAACTTCACGGACGCTTCCGAATAGCCCAAGCGGGCTGCGATCTCAGCGTTGTTGTAACCGTTGGCAAGATACTGAAGAACCTCGAGTTCTCGGTCGCCGAGTTCGGGACGCTGCGCACCGAGCCCGTTTGTCGCCGGCTGCGACATCACTTTGGCCACCAGCTTGCGGCTCACGGCCGGGGAAAGCACCGATTCCCCCGCATAAACGGAACGAATGGCAGACAGCATGGA
Source organism: Neomicrococcus aestuarii (assembly GCF_014201135.1). Taxonomy (NCBI): domain Bacteria; kingdom Bacillati; phylum Actinomycetota; class Actinomycetes; order Micrococcales; family Micrococcaceae; genus Neomicrococcus; species Neomicrococcus aestuarii. The sequence goes on from NZ_JACHDR010000001.1 coordinate 1,399,498, forward strand.
CTCCGGTGTGGTGTCCTTGACCAAATACCCGGCGGCGCCAGCGCGCAAAGCAGGAATCAAATATTCTTCGGAAGAGAACGCTGTAACCGCCAAAATTTTCACGTCCGGGAATTTCTCAACGATCTTCGCCGTCGCCTCAATTCCATCCATCTCCGGCATTTGAAGATCCATGAGGACAACATCCGGATTCAAAAGCTCCACGTGATGCACCGCCTGAGCCCCATTGCGGACCTCACCCACACACTCAAAACCGTCGGCAATGTCAATGATGGTGCGGAAAGCTTGCCGCATGAGCGACTCGTCGTCGGCGATGAGAACTCGGATGGGGGCGTCTTCTGCGGGAGCATCAAGCATGGCGTCATTGTAGACACGCCGTTCGCCGCAAACTTTAGACGAATGGCTAATTGCGTCGATATTAAGACTTGGGACAATTAGAGGTATGAAATCCATTTCCCGCTTCGCCGCAGCCGCCATCATCACCGTAGCCGCCTTCGCACTTCCAGCTTCCGCAACCGCACTCGAAGTCCCTACCACCAGCATCAGCTCCAAGAGCATCATCATGCCGACCGGCTACTCCTGGGACATCTCTCAGTGGTTCTGCCGCACTTACGGCGCAATGTGCCCACGCTAAATCTTCACTGATCCGTCCAGCTCGTTCTTACGAACGGCTGACTTCATAGCGCAGCGAGTCACTTTCGCCTCACACACTCCACGGTGGCTTGCTTCTCCTCTGATTCACATCGGCGCTAGTCAGCCGTGATTTCAAGACGGGTTGACTACTTCCGTAAAGTCTTATCCGTGGACTCTTCCTCCTTCTTCCAAACCGCCTATCACGCACTGAGTAACGCGGTTCGTGAGTTTTTTCGCGCGCGGAAAGTAGATAAGTTCACGCTCAGCATCGTGTCGATCATCGTGGTGGCTTACACCGCCACTGACATCGTCACGCTCTTTGTTGAGCAAGACCCTGACATACGTTCACGGACTTCCAATAGCGCCAATGCCGCTTTGGTGTTCCTTGCCGCCACGGGCTTCATGTGGATTCGATCCACCGTTGCCGGCGTTATCGCCATGAGCGGTTTGGCGCTGTCTCTGACCATTCATGAGTACAGCTACGCCATCATTGTGACGCCGCTGATCTTCGCAGTCTTGGTGGCAACAGCTAACCGCATCTTCATTGGCGCCTTCGTGGCAGCCTGCGCGGCGTGGTCTATCGGAATCTGGTCTACCTGGCCAGACGACCGCCCCATTCTGTACTTCAGCATCCCCCTCTTGGCCGTGGGTGCACTGATCGGCACCTTGATTCGACGCGGGTGGAACACTCAGGCGCGGCACGATGCCGAACTCGAGGAGATGCGGATTCGGCAGATCGAAGCGAGCTCGGCGGAACGACTTTCCATCGCTCGAGATCTCCACGACATCGTGGCTCATGACATCACCATCATCGCCATGCAGGCTCAAGCGGCATCCTTCTCGAAGAATCCGGAGCTGGCGAAACAATCCCTCGAAGTTATTGGCCAATCCGCCCGTAATACTCTTCAAGACTTGCGCTTGCTGTTGAACGTCTTGAAGTCTTCGGAGGAAGCGCACTTCTCAGACAAGTCGCTCACTCATGAAGAGGAGTCTGCAGCGACCGGCGCTTCGACGCTCACGCTGCGCCGAAGCATCGATCAGGCCTCGCGGCAGTTGGAATCCATCGGGTTCCGCGTCATTGAGAAGACCAGCGGCGACCTCGACGCCCTCCCCCGTCGCATTCAGGTGGCCATGCACCGCATCCTCAAGGAAGCGACTACCAATATCCTCAAACATGCGGCACCGGAGAGCTCTTGCACGCTATGCGTTGAGGTTGTTGACGGGAATGTGCTGCTCAAGATTGAGAACCAGAAAGCACGCGCGACCAACGGCAACGGATCCTTTAGCACTAAGAGCCCCTCCGCCGGATTGGGCTTGGGAAGTATCAGCGACCGCACGTCCAGCTTGGGCGGAAAGCTCGACGTCATTCAGACGAATTCCACGTGGCGGCTCGAAGTCACGGTGCCGATTCGCGGCATCGAGCTCTAAGAAATACCACCTGATACAAAACTATAGACAAACGGCTAACGACTTCGCCGAAACGGCCTCGTAGTGTTAATAGTGCCCCTGGTGACGGGCAAGAAATGGGAACTGGATGGCCGGAGTGTGTGCCGGCCATCCGCCATTTAACGACCACCTAGGAAATGAAAATCCCGGCCTCACACCAGGTGTGAAAGCCGGGATTCAATGGTTCAACGCGAACCGCTTACGCCTCTACAGAATCCTTCAAACGGAACTGCTCAGCGCGGTGGTTCGACTGCAAGCGGTCGCCCTTACCGAAGAGCTTGTTGCGCAGCGATCCCGGCTGGTACTCGGCCTGGTACGCGCCGAGCTTCTGAAGCTCAGGAACCACGAATTCAACAACGTCCTCGAACGTGCCTGGCGTGATGGCGTAGGCGAGGTTGAAGCCGTCAACGTCGGTGTCGTCAACCCACTCCACGAGCTTCTGCGCCACTTCGGCGCCGGAGCCCACGGTGATGGGGCCGAAGCCGCCCACGCCCACCCATTCGGCAAGCTGGCGGACGGTCCAGGGGTTGCCGTCGTCGCCGGAAGCCTTCTGGAAGGTCTCCACGGAGGACTGGATGGCGTTGGACTTCACGTTCGCACCGATGCTGTCGTCGAGGTTGTACTGGGAGAGGTCAACGCCCATCCAGCCGGAGATCAGAGCCAGGGCGCCCTGCGGATCCACGTACTGCTTGAAGTCTTCAAACTTCGCCTGCGCGGAGGCAGTGTCCGGACCCGTGATGATGGTCTGCATGGCGTAGATGCGGATGTCGTAGCGGTCGCGACCAGCGGCCTCGGCAGCGTCACGGATCTTCTTGACGGTGCTCGTCAGGAGTTCCTTGGTTGGCGAATTCACGAAGACCGCCTCAGCGTTTTCGGCGGCGAACTTCATACCGCGCGAAGAAGCGCCTGCCTGGAAGATGACCGGCGTGCGCTGGATGGACGGCTCCGTGATGGCGATGCCGGGAACCTTGAAGTACTTGCCCTCGTGGTTGATCGGGTGCACCTTGGACGGATCCGTGTAGACGCCGGTCTCGCGGTTGCGCTGGACGGCATCTTCTTCCCACGAACCCTCGAGCAGCTTGTAGACCACTTCGAGGTATTCGTCGGCGTGGTTGTAGCGCTCGTCGTGCTCCATTTGATCTTCTTGACCCATGTTTCGCGCGGCGGACGGCAAGTAACCGGTCACCACATTCCAGCCCACCCGGCCGTTGGTCAGGTGATCCAGCGTGGCCAAGCGGCGAGCAAATGGGTACGGGTGCTCGTAGGCGGTGCCGGCGGTGACGCCGAAGCCGAGGTTCTCAGTGACAGCCGCCATTGCGGAAACCAAGAGGAACGGATCGTTCACGGGAACCTGCGCGCCGGAGGACAGCGGAGCCTCGTTGGTGCCATTGAAGACGTCGTAAGTGCCGAGGACGTCAGCGATGAACAGGCCGTCAAACTTGCCCTTTTCAAGGAGCTTGGCGAGCTCGGTCCAGTAGGTGATGTCCTTGTAGCGCCAGGCCTGATCTTCTGGGTGGCGCCACAGTCCTGGGGACTGGTGGACTACGCAGTTCATGTCGAACGCGTTGAAACGTACCTGGCGGCGGGGAGTTTGTTCAGTCATTCTTTGGTTCCTTCCCGACGAGAAGAACCCACGCGTGGCGCGGTTCGAGCTTCTCCATCGTTGCTGGCAGTAGCACCGTCCTCCAAGGAGGGGGTTGCTGCGGCGTCAACGAGCCAGATCTCTCGGCCGCTCTGGATGGGTACCGTTCCATTGCACACCTTAAGGGCGCTCCTCGCGAAATTCGCGAGTTGCAGTGTGTAACGGTTCCCTCGGAAATTTTGATTTTCAGAAATTACGACGACGCAGCTTGGCCATAGCGCTTCTCGTCCACTCCCGCTTCACCGATGCTCCAAACGGTGGGTGGTTCCGTTCCGTTGACGGCCCAGTCACCGTTCACGCGCGCCTTGTAGATGTAGGGGTTGTGCGTGGCGACGGTGCGAGCGTTGCGCCAGTAGCGGTCCAGCGCCTTGGCGGTGCTCGTGGAGGAAGCTCCGAGCGTGTTGAAGATCTGTCCGGCTGCGTCCGTCACAAGAGGGACTAGCACCACTTGGGCCTGTCCGGATTCGAGTTCCACCGCGATGTTTGCTGCCTTCTCGGCGGCGTCGCCGGCGGTGCGGGACTCGTAGGCGCGGTCGAGTGCGCGGCCCACGCGCAAGGTCGCGGCCTCGGCGACATACGCCTTCGAGGTCACTTCGCCGACCACCTGAAGGATCTGCGGGTCTTCGCTCACCAGGTTGGCATTGCCGTGGCCAAACACGCGCTTGCGGTTCTTGACCTGAAGCGCCACTTCGCGGGCTGCGCCGTGCGCAATTCCGGACAGGGCAATCAGCAAAATGTGCTGGTACAGCGCTGCTTGGTAGGGGAAACGGAAGCCGAAGTCGTAGACGTTCTCAGGGTCTACCGGGGCATTCTTGAACACCGTGGTGCCGCTGCCGGTGCCCTTCTGGCCGAAGCCATCCCAGTCGTCAAAGGTCTCGATGCCATCGGTCTTGGTGCTCACGTACACCGAAATGTCCGAGCCGTCCGGGCGCTTCGCGAACACGTCGATCCACTCGGCGAAGATGGTGCCCGTGGTGTAGAACTTGGTGCCGTTCAGCAACAGCTTGCCGTCGCGCTCTTCAAGAACCGTGGCCACGCCGCCCTGGCCTGGCTCGGTCCACGCGTTTCCGGCAATCTCGCCGTAGACGAAGCGCTTGAACCACGCACTGCGGTCATCGGTGACACCGTTGAGAACCTGACCGTGGTGGTAGAGGTTTTCCTCCACGAACGCCACGTGGGAGCGCAATGCCTGCGGGAGGTTGCTGTCCGCGGCAGCCAGCTCGATGAGCAGGGCCGTGAAGTCCTCCCACGTCAGACCGCCGCCGCCGAACTCTTGCGGCACGCGCGCGGCGGTGAAGCCTGATTCTTTGAGCCACTGGATGGGCTCGTGGGGCAGCTCGCCGTTGAGCTCGCGATCAACCGCTCCGGCCGCAATGCGGTCGAAGACGGGACGGTACTTATCAAGAGCTGATGCAAGAGACGTGGTTTCCACAGTTTGGGTGCTCACAGGCGTTTTCGCTTTCCGAGGGGACTCGTAGTCAAGCTAATGAACTCGAGATCCAGGTGATTAATGGCTCGGTGGGTTCCCATAAGAATCCACGCAAGTCGAATCAAGGGCAATGAATGTGACAGATCATGAAATTATTTGTCACCAATTTGCCAGACTGTATCCCTAGGGCGTTCAATTATTCGAGTAACCATCAAGAGTGGCTGAGAGATCTGGCTCGACGACGCCGCAGCAACCGCCTTAATCCGACGATTCGGCAACGAATCAGCGTGAAGGACGGTGCTACCGCCAGAATCGATGGAGTGTGATGACAACTTTCGTTTCTAACGTTTCGACGCCTGCGAGCGCTGCGTCGTCTGCGAACGGCACGGCTCAGCTGGCCGATTCTGCTTTCGCGGTGCATTTCGAGGGAGTCGGCCGTTCGTTCGATTCCGCGAATGACACCACCAAGGTGGTTCTTCGAGACATCGATTTGAGCGTTGCACCGCATGAGATCGTGGCAATTCTCGGCCCTTCGGGTTCGGGCAAATCCACGCTCTTGCGCGCAGCGTCGGGCTTGGACCAGCCAAACGAGGGTCGCATCCTGATTGATGGCGTCGCGGTCAAGGGCATTGACCCACGCTGCGCCGTCGCTTTTCAGGAACCGCGCCTCTTGCCGTGGCAGAACCTCGCCAAGAACGTGGAGCTAGGACTTCCAGCCGGCACCCCGAAGGCTGAGGGCGCCGAGCGCATCAAGAACCTCCTGCAGCTGGTGGGTCTGAGCGAGTCCGCGCACTTGCGCCCTCGCGAGATCTCCGGCGGCATGGCACAGCGCACCTCGTTGGCTCGCGCACTGGCTCGCCGTCCTGGCGTGCTGTTACTCGATGAACCTTTTGGCGCGCTCGATGCACTGACGCGACTAAAGATGCAGGACCTCTTGCTCGCCGTTCACGAAGCGCACCCCACCACGGTGCTCTTGGTGACGCACGATGTTGACGAGGCTCTCCAGCTTGCGGATCGCATTGTGGTCTTGGGCCGTGAGGACAACAAGCCTGGCGCCACCATCTCCCACGTGTTGACCGTTCCGGGCACCCGCCCGCGTGATCGCGCGGATGCTGAGCTGGCACGAATGCGCGCCGAACTGCTCTCGAGCCTCGGCGTAGACGCTCACCGCCACTAAGCCCTCTCACTTCCACACCTCAGGACCGAGTCCGGCCGCCAACGGTCGGCTCAGCTCACGCCACACGTATCAATTTTTCCCCTTTCTTCATACCCACCACTGAGGAGCACCATGTCTTTTTCCGGTAAAACACTGTCCGCCGTCGCTACGCGCCGTTCGATTCTTGGCTTCGGAGCCATCGCAGCCGCTGGCCTCATCACCGCTTGCGCAGGCGAAGGCGCAACGGGAACCAACGCTGGGACCGCAGCTGCGTCGTCGTCCGCCAATGCCGGTGGAAAAGTACTGAACATCGACTTCGCAACGTACAACCCACTTTCCCTCGTACTGAAGGAAAAGGGCTGGTTGGAAGCAACGCTCAAGGAGCAGGGCTACACCGTGAACTGGGTGCAGTCCGCCGGTTCCAACAAGGCCAACGAAGCGTTGCGCGCCGGCGCCATCGACGTGGGATCCACCGCCGGATCCGCCGCCCTCTTGGCTCGCTCGAACGGCTCCCCCATCAAGAACATCCTCTTGTACTCGCAGCCTGAATGGGCGGCCCTCGCAGTCGCGAAGGACTCCACCATCAAATCTGTCGCCGAGCTCAAGGGCAAGAACGTTGCCGCCACGAAGGGTACGGACCCGTACTTCTTCTTGTTGCAGGCGCTCGAGGCTAACGACCTCAAAGCATCTGACGTGACGGTCCAGAACTTGCAGCACGCCGACGGCCGTGCAGCCCTCGAGAACGGTTCCGTGGATGCATGGAGCGGCCTCGATCCGATCATGGCCGGTGCCGAGCAGGCTGGCGCGAAGCTTATCTACCGCAACGTTGACTTCAACACTTACGGCTTCTTGAACGCCACCGAGTCCTTCATCTCTGAGAAGCCCGAGGTCGCTCAGGCCGTCGTGGACTCCTACGAGTACGCCCGCGAATGGGCTCTTGAAAACCTCGAAGAGACCGCCACGATCCTCGCGAAGGTCGCCGGTCTGGAAGACGCCGTGGCCACCAAGGTCATCACCGAGCGCAGCAACTTGGACGTCGATCCTGTACCGGGCGAGAAGCAGCGCGTGGTGCTGGAGAAGGTCGGCCCGATCTTCGTTCAGTCCGGCGACGTCAAGGATCAGGCCACCGTGGACGCAGCCCTCGCCTCCATTTTTGATGACACCTTCGCTAAGAATGCCGACCCATCGACGGTGAAGGCATGAGCGTAGGCGTGCACGACGACGCTGTGGACACCACGGGCGGGACCCCCACTGACACCGTTGCTTCCCGCTCGCGGGTAGGCGGCGGTTCCGTCGGCAAGCGGATTGCGTTGGGGGCAATCGTGCCGCTTGCCATTTTGGTGCTGTGGCACTTTACGACGGCGCTGGGTGTTTTCTCACCCGTCCAGCTGCCATCACCGTGGTCTGTTTTGGAAGCCGGTGTTGACCTGGCGCAACGCGGCGAGCTGTGGGGGCACATTGCCATCTCCACGCAGCGCGTGTTCTTGGGCTTCGCCATCGGTGGTTTCTTGGGACTCTTGCTGGGTTCCCTGCTGGGCCTGTCCAAGGTAGCTGACGCGATGCTGTCCGCGACGATCGGCGCGTTCCGCGCTGTGCCGTCCCTCGCGTGGGTCCCACTGCTGATCCTGTGGCTCAAGATCGGCGAGAACTCGAAGGTCACGCTGATTGCCATCGGTGCGTTCTTCCCCGTTTTCACCACCGTGTACTCCGCACTGAAGCACGTGGACAAGAACCTCGTTGAGGCCGGGCGCGCCTTTGGGCTCAAGGGCGTCAAGCTCCTAACCACCATTCAGCTTCCTGCCGTCGTGCCAGCCGTGTTCTCCGGACTGCGTTTGGCGCTGGCTCAAGCGTGGCTGTTCTTGGTGGCGGCCGAACTCATCGCTTCTTCGATGGGCTTGGGCTTCTTGCTTACCGACTCGCAGAACAACGGTCGCACGGACCGGTTGCTGCTAGCGATCGTGCTGCTCGCGGTCATCGGCAAGATCACCGATGCGCTCCTGGGGCTCGTGGAGCGTAAGGCTGTGCAGCGCTGGGCGTAACTGTTTCGGACGCGGGCCGGGGCTAGACTCCGTGCCCGCGTCAACTACTTCGCGGCGAGCAACCGATCCACGCGCGGCTTGACCTCGGTGGCCAGCAGCGTGATGGATTCGATCAGGTACTCCTGTGGAAGACCCCCAAGGTCCATCTGCAAGAAGTGACGCATGTGTCCCATATAGCCGTGCAAGTGAACAATGCGCTCGGCGATCTCGTCCGGATCACCCACGTAGAAGGCGCCGGGGGCTTCGGCCTGCGCCACGAAATCTCGCTTGTCCGGGGCACGCCAGCCGCGAAGCCGGCCCATCTCCACGTTCAGGTTGTACCAGCCTGGGTAGAAGCGCTCCATGGCTTCCTTCTTGGTGGGTGCAATCAAGCCCATGGCCGCAACAGAGACCTTCGTGGAGTCAGCGGAATGACCTGCTTGCTCGGCAGATGCACGGTATAACTGCGCTAGCGGAGCGAAACGATGCGGCGCTCCGCCGATGATCCCGTAGGAGATCGGCAGCCCCAACTGACCGGCACGTGCGGAGGAGCCCGGGTTTCCGCCGGTTGCCAACCAGATGGGCATCGAACCTTTGACCGGTCGGGGCACCACGGCGAGCTGATCGAGGGCGGATCGCACGGTTCCTGACCACGTGATTTCTTCGGTGGTGCTCGCGTTGATGTTCATGAGTAGGTCAAGCTTCTCGGCGTAAAGCTGATCGTAGTCAGACATCTCGTAGCCAAAGAGGGGGAAGGTCTCCACGGAGGACCCGCGCCCGGCGGTGATCTCAATGCGTCCGCCGCCGGAAATAGCGTCCGCGGTGGCGAACTGCTGGAATACACGAACCGGGTCATCGGTGCCGATAATGCTCGCGGCGCTTCCCAGTTTGATCTGGCTCGTGGCTGCAGCAGCGGCCGCAATCAAGGCGCCTGGCGAGGACGCCGGCATGGTGGTGGTGTGGTGCTCACCGATGCCGAAGTAGTCCAGCCCCACCTTGTCCGCGTGGACGATGGCCGCGAAGAGGTTTTGGATGGCCTCGGTGGTGGAGCGCAGGGAGCCATCCGGGTTCCGCTGAGCATCGCCGAAGCTGTAGGCGCCGATTTCCATGAGCGTGCGTGCCCCGTTCCTTTGTAAGATCGTTCGTCAGTATTTTCGCGGGTTGTATGCGTTCAAAGTCCAGCGCTTAGTCGCCCAAACGCGTTGTGAAATTTACGCGTGAGCAACAATCCGCGCGCACTCAATAAGCTTGCGCAATTCGCCGGCCGTATGCACGCCGTTGAAGATCTCAGTCCCGGGTTCCAAAACCCGTCCGGCCGAGAGCGGCCCGGCGTCCACGGGGTCGTACCCAAGATGGTGAATGAAAGTGCCGGCGATGCGTTTGGCTTCGTCGTGGTCTCCTGCGAGCGCTAAAGCACGGCGACCCGGCGAACCTGCTCGGCGAGCATGCGCCTCAACATCCCGGAAAGCAATGTGATTGAGAGTCTTCACCACGTGCGCACCGTAGAGATGATCCTGCACAATTTCACTGCTGCTGCGGTGGTCGGAATCCAGGTCAAGAACCGCGCCATCCGTGGGGTGCCAGTAGTTCATGGCGTCAATGACGATCTTCCCGTCAAAGAGCTCGGGGCTGAGCGTTGCGTACCTGTGCAGCGGAATAGCGAGCACTACCAGATCGGTAGCAACAGCCTCTCGAGGTGTCACGGCCTCGGCCTCTGGGGCCACCAATTGCAATGCGAGCGCAAGCTCGTGGGGCGCTTTCGCGGTAGCCATTCTCACGCGGTATCCCGCAGCAAGAGCTTGGCGGGCAACCGCTGCTCCTACTCGTCCAGCGCCAAGAATTCCGACGGTCTTCAACCGTTCAGCTTCCATCTCATGACTCCTCTGAGCGCCGGCCGCGGCATCATGTTCCAACAGCCAGCAGAAATATGCTTGTCCACAGATCATATTGCTGACAGAATATATTTACAAATGCACACTTCGACTAGAATGAGCGCATGAGCGAGAGCCAACAGACAGCCTTGAGGAGTCCAGCCATCGCCGTGCCGGGCGATCTCGGCTGGCACTTGGCCACCATTTTGCGCGCCTACCAATCGCGTTTCGAAGAGGCCACCGATGGAATGCCCGAAGGCATCCGCGGCTACCAGGTCCTCTCCACGGTCGTTCACCGGAACCCACCTAACCAGCAAGCTCTGGGCGCCCACCTTGCCATCGACCGCACTGTCCTCACTTACCTGCTGGACAACCTCGTTTCCGCCGGTGTTGTGGAACGCGTGCCCGCGCCGTCGGACCGTCGAGCCCGCAAAATTGAGCCCACTCAAAAGGGCCGCGAAATCCTCGCCCACTACGAACAGCGCGTCGCGGACGCTGAAGCCGCGCTCCTCGACGGGCTTCCCACCCACACCGCACACCTCTTTCGCGAACAGACCGCGGACCTTGCGGGCGAAGTGCACCGCGCTGAGCCTGGCGCCGATCCGTGCAAGGCCATCAACAACCTCTCTTAAAAGTTTTTTAGGGCCGCGCCTCATACGGCGTAACTCACTTTGCGTTCGGCACCCTTCATAGCGTTCAGTAGATGAGTACCCATCTAGAGCGGCTGAGAGACCTGGCTCCGCGACGCCGCAGCAACACTCATGTGAGTTCGTGCTACAGCCAGGACCGATGGAAGGATTATTTGTGACCTCTGCAGTTTCCAGCACCCCGGTTTCCACTACGACGGCGCAGCTCACCCGAGACGCTGAGTTCGGCCAATTCGCGACTGAAGAAGAGCGGCTCGAGTTTTGGGCCGAAGCAGCCCGCGCCCTGGAATGGTCCGAGCCGTTCCACACCACCCACACCTCCACCCCCGTTGACGTCGAGAACGAGCGTGGCCCCGAGCTGCGCTGGTACGAAGGCGGGAAGCTCAACGCCGCCGTGAACTGCGCTGACCGTCACGTGGCCGCCGGTAATGGTGACAAAGTGGCGCTCTACTTTGAAGGCGAGCCCGGCGACCGCCGCGCAGTGACCTACAAGGACCTCACCGAGGAAGTCTCCCAGGCCGCCAACGCGCTCGAAGAACTCGGCATCAAGCACGGCGACCGCGTGGTCATTTACCTTCCAGTGCTTGTCGAAACCATTGTCATCACGCTCGCGTGCGCTCGCATCGGCGCCATCCACTCGCTCGTGTTCGGTGGCTTCTCCGCCGAAGCGCTTCGCTTCCGCGTGGAGGACACCGGAGCCAAGCTCCTCGTCACCACCGACGGCCAATTCCGCCGCGGCAAGTCCGTAGCCGTGAAGTCGAACGCTGACGAGGCCGTTTCCGGCGAGAACAACATCGAGCACGTGCTTGTTATTAAGCGAACGGGAGACGAGATCCCGTGGACTGAAGGCCGCGATATTTGGTGGGATGACGTCGTCGTACGTCAACCGAAAAACCACGAGGCACCCGCTTTCGACGCCGAAAATCCCCTCTTCATCATGTACACGTCCGGCACCACCGGGCAGCCGAAGGGCCTCGTGCACACCACCGGCGGGTACCTCGCGCAAGCCAACTGGTCCCACCGCTTCCTCTTCGGCGCGAGCGAAACCGACGTGCACTGGTGCACCGCCGACCTCGCCTGGGTCACCGCGCACACCTACGAAATCTACGGACCGCTCTCCAACGGCGTGAGCCAAGTGATCTACGAAGGCGTCCCAAACGCACCACACCCCGGCCGCCACTTCGAGGTCATCCAGCGCTACGGCGTCACCACGTATTACACCGCACCCACCCTGGTGCGCTCGCTCATGGGCTGGTTCCCCGAAGGCGTCCCCGCTGAGTACGACCTCTCCACCATCCGCCTCTGCGGCACCGTGGGCGAAGCCGTGAACCCGGAAGCGTGGACGTGGCTGCGGAAGAACGTAGGCCGCGATACCCCCGAAGGCGTGCCGATGGTGGACACCTGGTGGCAGTCCGAAACCGGCGCCACCGTCCTGTCCCCTCGCCCCACGGACACCACGTTTAAGCCCGGCTGCGCCACGCGTGCACTCCCCGGACTCGCCGTGGACATCGTGGACGACGACGCCGCCACCGTCCCCGCAAACATCCAAGGCCACATCGTGGTCAACAAGACCGGACCCGCGATGGCCCGAACTGTCTGGGGAAACCCGCGCCGCTACTACAGCTCCTACTGGGAGAAGTACGCCGCTCAAGGCTGGTTCCTCGCCGGCGACGGAGCGCGCTTTGACGACGACGGCGACATCTGGATCCTCGGACGTTTGGACGATGTCATCAACATTTCCGGGCACCGCCTTTCGACCATCGAGATCGAGTCCGCACTGGTGTCACACCCGGCCGTGATTGAAGCTGGCGTGTGCCCAACGTTTGATGCGAAGACCGGTCACGCCGCCACCGCGTTTGTGGTGCCGCATGACAAGTCGATTATCGGCACGGAGGCGCCTGAAGTGGTGGCCGCGTTGCTGGCCCACGTCTCCCACGAGATTGGTCCGATCGCGAAGCCGCGAGACATCGTGTTTGTGCCGGACGTGCCTAAAACGCGCTCCGGCAAGATCATGCGCCGTCTGCTGACGCAGCTCTTCGAAGGATCGCAACTCGGTGACACCACCTCGTTGCAAAACGAGCCGTGCATCCCTGAGATCAACGTGATCTGCCGCGAGCGCGCGGGCGTCTAGCCGCTTCTATCGCCGCTTCGCCGCTTCTCACGTCGAAACTTAGCTGCAAAAGTCAGGCTTCTGCCATTTCCATCGCCGAAACGGCGACTTCCGGCGCCGTTTCGCTGTGACGCGGCCACGGTTTGGGGTGCTTCCGCCTCATTTCGTGGCCGCGTTGTCGCGTTTTGTCCACACACGGGACGTCTCCGCCCTTTCGCGCCAGCTGCTCGTAGCGATTGTTGTGGGTTGACATCCGGCGGGGCCCAGACTATCCATCAGCACGTAGCGATAGTTGCGTGGCGGTTGTCAACGCCGATTGAACCATCCACTCATAAGTAGCGATAGTTGCGGCTTACCCTCCGGCACACCCCTCGCCACCCATCCGTTCGTAGCGATAGTTGCGCCTCATCGCCTAGCTCAGCCGGAAGCGCTTTCGGAGCGTAGCTATTGTTGAGTCCGGCGCGCCGGATCCCTAGTTTCACCGCTGGAATCCGTAGGGAATATTGCGGTGACAAGAGTCGATCGAGATGACACGTAGCTGGAGTTGAGTGATCGTAGTCTCTGAACCTACGATCACTCAACTCCAGCTACGGTTGGATCACCCACAGTTCGCTCTTGTCATCCGTCAGTTCGAAGTAGTCCACAATTGCAACCCTCGAGGGAAGTTGTAGCTTGTTTCTGGCCAACGATTGAGCCATGGACTTCTCTGAGTTTCTCTACTTCACCCCACGGCTAGACCGAGCACCAGATGGCGAACGGAGCCGACTGTCTCGGTTATATAAAGCAGGCCACGTAGTCAGAATTCAACCATCTGTCTATCTCGACACCGATCAATGGCTTGGACTCTCTTTCGCTGATCGTCGCAGGAGTTTTATCGGCGCCTTCGGACTTACAGGAAAGAGATCAGTTCTGGTTGGCCTCTCCGCGTTGTCTCTTTATGGGGTCCCACTCATCCAATTCGACTCACCCGTCAGCAATCTCGTAAATGTTGGCGTGAACTCCGTGAATGCCGTCAGGAAACGCAAACAGGTGAGCTGCTATGGAAATGAGCAGGACGCAATCGCTCGGTATAACAAGCGCTCCACCAGCAATGGATCTCACGTGCTCCCCAAACCCCCACTCATTCGTGGCCAACTGTTGACGCCTAACGCGCCTAGATCTTTGACGTTTGGATCTTGGGAATTTCCCTTGCTTGCGGAACCACTGGACATTGCACTCACTCGTAGCTTCCATGAGCTGTCATTCGAGGATCGAGTAGTTGCATTCGAATACTTGCTCAGGCGCGGACAAGCACACGGGCATCATTGGACCCATCAGAAATTGGAAGAGCTTGCCTTAAGCCTTCCCGACAATCGTCGCCGCTCAAGGATTCAAATTGCGGCCAAATTCTCGCGCACCGAGTCTGAATCCGTCGGCGAATCAATGAGCCGCGCGTTGATGTATCGGCTGGGCTTTGAGGAGCCCGAACTTCAACAATCGTTCCAGTTGCCTAATGGCCGCATCGCAAGGCCGGACTATCTATGGAGAAACGCCCAGATCGTGGGCGAGTTTGATGGCGCCCAGAAGTACACGAGATCCAAGACCGTCTCCGGCAAGGATGCCGGTCAGGTTGTCTACGAAGAGAAGCAACGCGAGGATTCAATTCGCTCGATGGGTCTGGGGATGTGCAGGTGGGGTTGGAATGAACTGATGAATCCAGCTACGTTCGCGAGCCTTCTGGTTGCCGCAGGTGTTCCTAGACCATTCCCGCGTGGGCGTAACGTCTAATCGATGTTTCAGTCCAATTCGAACTCTCGGTTTGGAGACCACTACAACATCTATCGAGAGTCGTTGAGCTAGGAGAATCCTGCTCAGGCAGTCAACTAATGCTCGGCCACCCGGCTCAAACGCCCTGATCAGCGCTAAGCTCGATCTATGGAACAGGCAAACGTCGAATCAGGCCAATCGCACCTAGCATTCGTACGTCACGGCCAAACCGATTGGAACGCGGAAGGTCTGCTGCAGGGCGGAACCGATGTTCCCCTCAATGATCACGGGCGTCTTCAAGCGCATGAGACTGCCAAGCTGCTGAAAAGCAATGGCCCGTGGGATGTCATTGTTTCGTCCCCGCTGAAGCGTGCGCTGGAAACCGCGAAGATTTTGGCCGATGAGCTGGGCTGCGACCAGCACATCAAGACGTACCCGGAACTCAAGGAACGCTCGTACGGCGACCTCGAAGGGCAGTGCCGCGTGACGCTGAGCGCGGAAGTCCAAGATGCACTCCACCCACCAGCACGCGTGAGCTGCGACGGGCTCGATGAGTATGAGGACAAAGCTTTCGAGAGCGGACTCCTCCCGAACGTCGAACGCTCCAAGGCTGTTGGCGAACGCGGGGCTGCTGCGGTTCGGCAAGTTCAGCAAGACTTCCCCGGCAAGCGCGTCATCATGGTCAGCCATGGAACGCTCATCCGTCTGACAATGGATGCGCTCACGGGCGAGCGCCACCCAAGCGTGGAAAACGCCGAAATCATCACCATCCCAGAGGATTCACTCAACGCTCGCGTCTAGTAAAAGGCACACCCGAGCGAAATGGTAACCACGGGCACCGGTTCGTGGATTCGGACAATCAAACGCGAATTCGGACGAACGAACGTGAATGCAGCCAAGTGAACGCGGACTAGTGCGAGCAAACGCGGATGCGGACAAGCATCTGACCACAGCCGCGATCTCGGACCCGTCCGCAAACACGGAGCAGCCCGCAACAAATCGACTCTTCGATTCGCCGCCACCGGCTCGCGCAAATTAGGATCGTTGGAGCAACCATCCCGAGCGGCTGAGAGACCTGGATCGACGACGCCGCAGCAACCCTCCGCCCGATCACCTGCGTGAACGGACAGGAACGGTGCTACCGCCAGGACCGATGGAAGGAGTTTCCTCTTTGTCTCAAAATTCAGAGCACACCTTCGGATTCCGTACTCGTGCATTGCACGCGGGCGGCACGCCGGACGCTGAGCACGGATCCCGTGCGATCCCCATTCACCAGACCACGTCCTTCGTTTTCAAGGACGCTGATGATGCCGCGAACCTCTTCGCGCTGCAGAAGTACGGCAACATCTACTCACGCATTGGCAACCCAACGGTTGCGGCTTTCGAAGAGCGCATCGCGTCGCTCGAAGGCGGCATTGGCGCGGTGGCGACGAGCTCCGGCATGGCCGCTGAGTTCATCACTTTCGCCGCTCTGTGTGGCACTGGCGATCACATTGTGGCTTCGTCCAAGCTCTACGGCGGCACCATCACGCAGCTTGACGTGACGCTTCGCCGCTTCGGCGTCGAGACCACGTTCATCGAGTCCGGCGATCCGGCTGATTTCAAGGCTGCGATCACGGAGAACACCAAGGCTCTTTACACGGAGATCGTGGCGAACCCTTCGGGCGACATCGCGGATTTGAAGGGTCTCGCGGCCGTCGCGAATGAGGCGGGCATCCCGCTCATCGTGGACTCCACACTGACTCCCCCGTATCTGATTCGCCCGTTCGAACACGGCGCGGACATCATCATTCACTCGGCCACGAAGTTCCTGGGCGGTCACGGTACGACGCTTGGCGGCGTCGTCGTAGAATCTGGCCGTTTCAACTGGGGCAACGGCAAGTTCCCTGCGATGACGGAACCGGTTCCGAGCTACGGAAATGTGTCTTGGTGGGGCAACTTCGGTGAGTACGGTTTCTTGACGAAGCTGCGTTCGGAGCAGTTGCGTGACATTGGGCCGAGCCTTCCTGCGCAGTCTGCGTTCCAGTTGTTGATTGGTGTGGAGACGTTGCCGCAGCGCATGGACGCACATTTGGCGAACGCCAAGACGATTGCTGAGTGGCTCAATAACGACGACCGCATCGAGTACGTGAACTACGCCGGCTTGCCGGGTCACCCGCACTTTGACCGCGCGAAGGAGCTTTTGCCGTTGGGCGTTGGCTCGGTCTTCAGCTTCGGTGTGAAGGGCGGCCGCGCGGCGGGCGCGAAGTTCATCGAGAACCTGCAGCTGGCTTCTCACCTTGCCAACATTGGCGACGCGAAGACGCTGGTGTTGCACCCGGCGTCCACCACTCACCAGCAGCTGACCGCGGAGCAGATGCTCGCGGGCGGCATTCCTGAGGATCTCATTCGTATCTCGGTGGGCATCGAGGACGTTGAGGACATTATTTGGGACTTGGATCAGGCGCTTGCGGCTTCGCAAGAGGCGGATTCCGCTGAGGTTGCGGCCGAAGTTCCGGCGCCTGCTTGCGAAATTGGAGTGAAGTAATGACGGATATTACGACGGCGCAGCCCGCTTCCCCAGAGCGCACGTGGGAGGGCCCTTCGGCTCCCGAGCGGCTCAATATCTTGCGCTCCACGAAGACGATTGCGATTGTTGGCGCGAGCGATAAGCCAAGCCGCGCTTCCTACTTCGTGGCGACGTACTTGTTGTCTTCGACGCGTTACAAGGTTTACTTCATCAACCCCACGGTCAAAGAGATCTTGGGCCAGCCGGTCTACGCTTCGTTGGCTGACTTGCCGGAGGTTCCGGATCTGGTGGAAGTCTTCCGCAAGCACGATGATCTTCCAGGTGTTTTGGAAGAGGCCAAAGCAATCGGCGCGAAGACCATCTGGTTGCAGTTGGGTTCGTGGCACGAGGGTGTTGCCCACGATGCCGAAGCCGCTGGCATGAATGTTGTCATGGATCGTTGCGTGAAGATCGAGCACGCCCGATTCCACGGTGGCTTGCACTTGGCCGGCTTCAATACTGGAGTCATCAGCTCTAAGCGTCAGGTTCTTGCCTAAGTTCTCGCGTAAGTTTCGCTAGAAATAGATAAGCTCCTCTCCCGAACCACCTGGTTCTGGGGAGGAGCTCCTTTTTGCTTCATCTACTTCGCCGGGGCCTCAGGCTTGGCTGGGAGTTCGATCGAGGCGACTCCGCGTGAACCTGTTCCGTTCGAGGCGACGGCGTCTGCCGCAGACTCAGTTACAGCTGGCTTTGCGGCCTCAGAATTTGCGACCGATGACTGATCAGCGGAGTGGTTCACGAGGACTGAATCCACTCGAGAAGCCTTGGTGACAAAGGAGTCTTCCGGGACAGACTTTGGTGTTGCGGGTTGCTCGGGAAGCACGCTTCGCGCAGTGACTCCTTGACGAGCTACCGTGCCGGAATCAGTCACGGTTCCCTGGCCTGTAGTGACTCCCTGATCTGTAGTGATTCCCTGGACGACTCTTCTGGACTGCTGCGCAGCACTACCGGCGACACCGCTCACCAGACCGTTGGTGGAATCATCCGCAATCTTGCCTGCCGATCCCGAGATCGGGCTTGAAATGTCTTCGACGAGATCGTCGGAAGATCCTGCGGCAAGACCGCCACCGATAGCGTCCCGAGCACGATCCTTGATGCCAGTTGCAGAGTTAGCGCCGGATACGGCATTGTCTCCGTTTACTGCGCTGCCTCCGTTTACTAGACCGTCGCCAGATACTGCACGGACTTTCGTTGCTGCGCTGCCGACAGTTGCTGCGCCATCTACGGCGCTTTGGATCGTGTTTGAGGATGCTCCAGCCTTGACCGCAGCGCTCGTTGTCTTCTGAGCACCACTATGACTCGAAACTCCGCTCGATGCCGTGGAGTTCGACCCGACTGAAGAGGAGGCCGAAGGACTAGTGAGGGCGTCGCCTGCGGCGGAGTCTGTGCTGATGTTCGTGCTGGTGCTGGACCCAGTACTGAGAGTCACTTCGTCGGCATGGGCAGAGTAGAGCGCACCGAATGTTTCGACGTGGCGGTCCACCATCACTGATGACGAAGCATCAGGACTGACCAAGACATGCGTATGCGTGTGAAGGTCGATGATTGATGGTCCCGTGAAGAACTCGTCGGCCGGGTGGTACCCAAATTGCTCAGCAATTTCGGTCACCACGTGAACGGAAGAACCGGCAATGAAATCACGAACCTGCGGTGAAGCGGCGGCCACGCCGCTCAATCCCACCGATGCGATCAAGATTCCGGCAAGGCCGCCAGAGATCGGACCTCCGCCGCGCTTCTTGAAAGCAGCCACGAAGTTGACGGGCTTTTTCCCGTCCAATATGTCAGCAAGTTCTCCAGTGGGCGTCGGTGCTTCTACTGAACCCATCATCTGAAGTTCGGAGAGAGCGGAACGCAAGGCAGCGTCGTCGTTCTCAAGAATTTCCCGATCCCATTTCTGGTTTTCGTTAGTCAAGACCTGACACCTCCTTTGCAGAACTCAGCGATTTCTTCATCGATTCAAGAGCGCGGCGCTGTAACTGTTTGATGGCGCCTTCTGATTTCTCTAGCGCGGCCGCTGTTTCCTGAATACTCAACCCCACAACGGTTCGCAAGATGATGCACTCGCGCTGCAACTCCGGCAACTCTGCAAGAGCCCGCTCCACTGCAGGGGAAAGATACCGAGACAACACCTGATCCTGAGCAGAGGGCTCAAGCGGTGAATCGTCTTCGAGGAATTCAAAGTGTTGCGGTGCGCTGGCTCTTTTGCGGTGGTAATCAACCTGCCGCGAATGAGCGATGGAGTATGTCAGCGCCCGCAAGCCGTCTACGCCACCCTGAAGAGTTGGAAGACTCGAGAACAGCGCCAGGAAAACCTCCTGGCATGCCGCCTCTGCATCCTCGACCCCGCGAGCGCGGAGGTAGCCCACCACTTTGCCCGCAAGATCTTCATAGATAGCCCGTAGCGCTAAAGGATCGCTTTTTTGGGCACGCAAAATGACATCGTCATTTAGCGTATTTGCCACAGCTCACCTTCGCGCACGGAGACACATTGCACTTGAAGTATAGAACGCCTTTTGCATCATGGCTCGCCAAGATTTCGCGTTCATCATTCCTGCCACAAATGAATCTTCTGCAGTGACGAGCGTTGCGACGAGACGTCGTTGGGGGGAACCCTCGTCGCAACACTCACTAAGTAGATCGAATCACGTCACCCAAAAGTTACGGTCTGTTCAAAAAAACTTTAAAAAGTTTTTAGTGCCGCAGAAACTCGGGCTAAACGATGGGGATCGAGGAGGTCTTGACTGCAGCTACCTCGGCCTCAACGCCAATGCGTCGGTTCACGAGAACTGGCAAAAACTCGCGCACCTCGTCAATGCGCTTGCGGGAAACATCCGCGGTGGCCACGCCTTCGGGCTCGCCCTCGAGGAAGTCCACAGCGATGGAAACGGGATCCAAGATGGCCGAGTAGCCAACGGTGGAATCAGTGGCAGAACCTGCCGCTGCAACCCACACCGTGTTTTCGACGGCGCGAGCCTTGAGGAGTGTGCGCCAGTGCTCCACCTTGTGATCGCCCTTGAACCACGCAGCCGGAACCAGAATGACCTCAGCTCCGTGAACGGCTAGACGGCGGGCCACTTCTGGGAAGCGGATGTCGTAACAGGTCATGACGCCAAACTTCAGGCCGCCGACCGTGAAGATGGGGATGTCGTTGGGGTCGCCCGCGGAAATGGTCCGGGATTCCTGGTAGGAAAAAGCGTCATACAAGTGGATCTTGCGGTACGTCTTCAGCTCAGCGCCAGAAGCGTCCACGGCAAGCACGGTGTTGTAAGGGCGATCGCCGTTGTTCGGCTCGTATCCGCCGGCGACCACGGCAATGCCGTTCTTTTCCGTGATGCGCGCCAGTCCCTCGGAGAAGATGGGCCAGTCGCGCGCAACAGCCTCCCGGAAGTCACCCTCAACGGCTTTCACCGTGAACATGGATTCTTCGGGGAACAGAATCAACTGCACACCCTCAGCTGCGGCATGAGAAGCCAAACGACCCATGATTTCCAGGTTCTTTGCGACGTCCCCGGTAGGTGCAATTTGTCCAACGCTAATCTTCATTGACCTGTCCTCCTTGTGACTCACCACATTACCGGTCAAGGCTGGGTTCGTGCTGAAAGTTGGATAATTCATGACAAGTAAGGCGGCCGCCGTCCCAAGGGATGCGTGGCCGCCTTACTCAAATCAGAGGTGCTCGTTGAGCTGGCTCAACACTTAGCCGTTGATGAGGTCGTACCGAACGATCGTCTGATCGCGGTCCGGTCCCACACCGATCGCGGAGAAGCGAGCTCCGGACATGCGCTCAAGAGCAAGCACGTAGTCGCGAGCGTTCTGCGGCAGATCTTCGAGGGTCTTGGCGCCGGAGATGTCCTCAGTCCAACCCGGGAAGTACTCGAAGATTGGCTTCGCGTGGTGGAACTCGGTCTGGGTCATTGGCATTTCGTCGTGACGGACACCGTCAACGTCGTAGGCCACGCACACTGGGATTTCTTCGATGCCAGTGAGCACGTCCAGCTTCGTCAAGAAGAAGTCCGTGAAACCGTTGACGCGTGCAGCGTGACGGGCCAACAACGCGTCATACCAGCCACAGCGACGCGGACGTCCGGTGTTCACACCGAACTCACCGCCGGTCTTCTGCAAGTAGATTCCCATGTCATCGAACAGTTCGGTGGGGAACGGTCCGGCGCCAACACGCGTGGTGTAGGCCTTAATGATGCCGATAGCTCGCGAAATACGAGTTGGGCCAATGCCGGAGCCCACGGACGCGCCACCAGCGGTGGGGTTCGAGGACGTCACGAACGGGTAGGTGCCGTGGTCAACGTCGAGGAACGTGGCCTGGCCGCCCTCCATGAGGACCACCTTGTCCTCGTCCAAAGCCTTGTTCAGGACGTAGGTGGAATCGATGACCAGCGGGCGCAAGCGCTCCGCGTAGGACAAGAAGTACTCCACGATCTCGTCAACAGCCACCGAGCGGCGGTTGTAAATCTTCACCAGGAGTTCGTTCTTCTGGCGCAGCGCGCCTTCGACCTTCTGGCGCAGGATGGACTCGTCAAAGACATCCTGAACGCGGATGCCCAGGCGTCCGACCTTGTCCATGTAGGCAGGTCCAATGCCGCGGCCGGTGGTGCCAATGGCACGCTTGCCAAGGAAGCGTTCGGTCACCTTGTCCATGGTCTGGTGGTACGGAGCTACCAAGTGTGCGTTGGCGGAGATGCGCAGACGGGACGTGTCCGCTCCGCGAGCTTCAAGTCCGTCGATCTCTTCAAAGAGAGCTTCGAGGTTCACCACGCAGCCGTTGCCGATAATTGGCGTTGCGTTGGGTGACAAAATGCCGGCTGGAAGGAGCTTGAGCTCATACTTCTCACCGTTGACCACTACCGTGTGGCCCGCGTTGTTTCCGCCGTTTGGCTTGACCACGTAGTCAACGCGGCCGCCGAGCAAGTCCGTAGCCTTACCCTTACCTTCGTCTCCCCACTGGGCTCCAACAATCACAATGGCCGGCACTATTGCCCTCCCCTTGCTGAATAATCAGCTCTCATCGGCGTTACCGCCGGGATCCATGGATATGGACATGACAAACGCCCCGGATAAAAACACAACGGGGCTCTTACTGATCTAGTTTACCAATCCAACACTTTTCTTGTGCGTTCATGGCATTATTCGGCCAATTTAGCAGCCAGCGCGGCTTCGGCAAGCCCCGCCCACTCTTCCATTCCCGATTGCGGAACTTCCGCCCAGTCCTTAAACGGCCGGCCCATACCGGAAGGATCAAACAAGACCGCTCCGTCCAAGGACAGCGCCCGTTCAAGCTCCAGATTCTCCCGGCCAAGTTTGAACGCCATGGACGATCCCATCAAACACGCGATCGCCTTACCGTTGAGCAAGAGCGCTTGGGAGGTGAACATTTTCCCGCGCGCCACTCCCACGGATGCCATTTCCTCGCCGATCCGCTCGTATTCGGCTTGCGCTTCCGAGGTCGGCTCTTCGTTTCGTTTCATGCTCCTATTGTGTGTCCCCTAGTCTGGTGTGCATGGCTTTGACGCGCGACACCGTGGTAGAAACTGCCGTGCGCCTCCTGACGCAGTACGGCCTCGCGGACTTGTCTATGCGCCGTCTCGCCCGAGAGCTCGACGTCCAGGTGGGTGCCCTGTACTGGCACGTGGCCAGCAAGCAAGAACTCCTGGTGGACGTTGCCGCTCATTTGCTCGCGAAAATCCCGGATAACGCTCCTTCGCAGGAAATTACTTCAGCGAATGACGACGACGTAGCGTGGGTTCGTCAGGAACTTTCCGTGGTGTGCCACTCCATTTTTGATGCGCTCCTCCCGATTCCCGATTCCGCGGACGTGGTGCAGTGGGCGGCCGCCACCCGCCCCGAAGCGTTGCGAGCCGTGGAAATCCTTCGAGATCTCCTGACTCACTTACCCGTTGAGCCTACGAGAATCCACGCAGCCACCAGCCTGCTCTTGCACCACATTGTGGGTAACGTGGCCGAATTGCAGAACGCAACCATGGCTGTGGGTGAAGACCAGCTAGAAGCTCGGCGCGTGAACGACCGCTTGCGCGAAAGCTTCGAATGGGGTCTGGAACGCGTCCTCGATGCGCTAGCTTGACGCACTCACTTGATGAGCTAGTACTTCCGTTCCGTCAGAAACTCCATCTGCGGAAGCGCGGCACGTCGCCGTACTAGATCTAGAGCGTGCTCGTTCAACCGGCGATCCTCGTCAGTGACCAGCTCAAGCTGCGGCACGTTTGCGGCATGTCCGGACTCGTCGCGCGTCACGAAAACGGTCATGCAACGAGTGGTGGGGCGCCACTGAGCGTCCTCTCCCCCACGCGGATCCTTGGCGCGTACGTGCACCACAATGTGCATGCTGTGCGGACCTGTGTGAATCATGCGGGCTTCGGCCTCAACGATGTCGCCGATATGCACGGGGTTCAAGAAGTGAATGCCGCCGGTATAGACCGCAACAGCATCGGCTTGAGCCCATTGCTCGGCGCACGTTCGGCCCACTTCATCAATCCAGCGCATCACAATCCCGCCGTGCGCGTTGCCTCCCCAATTCACATCGGTAGGTGACGCAAGGAAGCGGAAGGTGAGTTGCGGCGTCGTACCGGCATCCGTGTAGGCCTGCTCATCCATCGCCCGCCGTATTTCGTTGCGAGCGTCCACTCGCGCGGCAACTCCAGCGGCGAGGCTGCGGGCCTCAGCGTGCGTGGGTTCGTAGGGACGAACGGCCTTTGACTTGCGGTTTTCATCCATCGCCACGAAGACCAAGATGCAGTCCATGGCGGGCCGGAAGATGCGCTCGCGCACGTTCGCAGCGTCAACGGTGATCACCACGTGCATGCTGGATCGACCCGTATACACGAGTTGCGCGGTGACTTCGATGAGGTCGCCGTTGACGATCGGCCGCGTGAAGTGCACGTTTCCCACGTACGCGGTCACGCAATAGCCACCCGAATATCCCACCGCGCACGCGTACCCGGCTTTGTCGATCCACTCCAGGATGCGGCCGGCCTGCACGGTGACTCCATCTTCAGAGACATCCGTGGGCGAAGCGAGGAAACGGAGGGTGACGCGATCATCCATACTGCAACCTTAAGAGAGGAGCGTACGCCGAGGGAAGGTGATGCTCGGCGAAAGTGCGTGCGGTGAAATTTAGTACGACGGCGCGGCTTACTTCGCCGCTGTCTCGTTGCGTCGCACGATCTCGGCTATCCAGATCGGGGCAAAGGGGGACGTGCAGTTGGGCGGCGTGGGGTAATCCTTGAGAACTTCCAAGCGCTCGCCGATGCCGACGGCGCGCTCGCGAAGCTCCGGGAACTCGATGCCAATGTAGGCGAGCGTGTTGTTCATGCCCCACTGCAGGCGCTCAGGAGCGTCCTTCATGCGGGACTCGATGGTGTCCAGCAGGCCGTCCAGATCAAGGCCTTCGGGGCTCTTATTGACACGCTCGGACGTCAGTGCCCAACCGGCGCTTTCCACCACAGGATCCTTGTCCTGCATCCAGCGCCCGCGCAGCTCTTCGCTGTGAGCGCTCTTTTTGACGACGTAGTTGACCAGCCAATCGTGGACCTTCGGCGAGCGCGCTTCGCGGAGCATCGTATCCAGGTCATCGGCGCTGAAGAGCTTGGGCTTGCAGATCAAGAGCGCCACGAGCTGTGCCGGCGTGTAGTCAGTGGCCCAGAGTTCAAGCGCCAAGTCCTGATTGGTCTTGAGCTTCTTCGCCACCGCGCGCAGCTTGGTGAGGTTCACGCCGTGATCGTCACCGTGCTTCTCGTTGACGGCCCGAACTTTTGAATCTTCAAGAGCTTCGAGCTCGTCTAGGACCTCTGCTGCGGCGCTTCCCGGCACGGCATCTCCTTACGTTGTAGTCACCACTTCAGTGTGGTCACGTCAGAATTTCATTAACCCTAGACGCCACCGCTCACCTTGGGAACAGCTGACGCGAATCGGCACCTACAGGCTCTTCAAGCCCTGCCGAACCCGGCGCAACGCGCGGTCCTGAACGGGAGCTTCGGCCGCGAACAGCACGCCGTAGCTGAAGGTGTCCTCGTTCGCGGCGGCGGCTTCGAGGGCCACTGATCGCACGAACGCCTGAAATCCCAGGCTGTCCCGGTGTTCACCGAGTCCGTCCTGCAAACCGGTGGCCCGGACGCGCAGAGCCTTCCGGTGCCCGCCCAAGTCAGAGCCCGGAACGGCCTCCAAGTGGCGGATCATGTAGCGCAGAGTCTTTGCTTCCTTGCGTGCTTCGTGCAGCAGTTCCACCCACTCTTCGCCCTCGTCCAGCGCGCTCGCAGCCTCAACGTGCTCTTTGATGCGGCGCACTTGCCGATCCACGGCAGCCCGCAGCGGCCCGCGGGCGCGAGCTGCGTCGTCGTACTGGGAACCGAGCGGAATGTCCGCGAGGAACGCATCTACGGAGTCCAACGTCGCGAAGTATTCGGGCGAGCGCAAGTGCTCGAGCGCGGCGGCGAGGGCTTCCTCTTGCTCGCTCGCGAGGCGATTGCGCATGCGGGCGATGGCCTGCTCGCTCACAGTGTCGTGATCCCAGAGATCAACGCGTTCGTCGAGAATCTCCAGCTGAACTTCGGCATCGCGTGCGGCGCCGAGCGCTTGCCCGGTGACTTTGAGCTGATCTGAGAGCGAGCGCGCGCGGTCCTCGTCGAGCATCTTGCGGCCCACTTTGAGAAGACCGCGAAGCGTGCGGACAGAGACGCGCAACTGGTGCAGAGCGTCCGGTTCGCCGCGGCGCACCAGCGGATCCCAGTACGTCAGACCGCTCGCCGCGCTGTGGAAAGCAAGCGTGAGGACTGCGCGCAAGGACCCCTTCTTGCCGATGGGTCGCTCGGCAGTTTCCGGAAGGGGCCCCAGCGCAAATCCCACTTTGGAGGCGCGCAAAGAGCGTTCCGCTCCAGCAACAATGAGCTTTTCTTCCACATCATCGAGGAGCTGAACCGCAGCCAGTCCATCCAGGCTCGAGCTGTTCTCCAGCTCCACTTCCCACTCGCGCCAGCGCTTGACCTGGCCGGATGCGGTGACGGAGGTGACCACGTCATCACAGACTTCCGCGAGCACCTCTTCGTCACTGTGGAGGTAGTGGAACGTGCGGGAGGTTTTCAGGGTGGCGGTGCGCTCGAATTTTTGGCCTCGAACAAAGACGGAGACAATGTCACGAATCTCTTCTGGCATTTCAATATCGTCACCGGTATCGAGGACAGCTCGGATTTCGATTCGGCTTTCCCCGCTAGGGAATTTCACGTGCCAGCCGGCGTCGGCCCCGCCCGTACGACGACGCAGCGTGATGCGGTTGCGCCGCAAGACTTGGTCTGGGGTATCGAAATAGATGGCCTCAAGGCTCACGGGTTCTTGGGAATCTACGAACGAAATGTCTGGCAGTTCCAGGAGATCTGGGAGCTGGGTGTCGGCGGAGACATCGTATTTGCGCTCAACTTCGCGCTGCGCTTCGAGGGCCATACCGTCATTCTTCCCTGCCGTGCAAGCGGGAAAAGAATTTGTAACCACATGTAACCTCCTTGAAACATTGCATAGGTCACATTGTTGTGGCTGCTACAAAGACCTGCCTACGTTTGATGAACCGTTGATATATCACTAATCCACAGGGGGATCTGATGACGGAACAATCAACACGCGTGACTGCGCTTGAACTATCGACCACCGAGAAAACCAGGCCGCTACGCGTTATTACCTACGCTGGCGCTATCCTCGCCTTTCTGATCGGCTCCGGTTTCGCTACCGGACAAGAGATCCTGCAGTACTTCACCTCCTACGGCTTCTGGGGCATTTTCGGCACCGGCCTCCTGGTGCTGGTCCTCATGACCTACGTGGCCATCGAATTCTTCGCCGTGGGTCAGGCCAAGAAGTTCGACAAGCCCTCCCGCATCTTCCATTACTACTGCGGCAAGTACCTCGGCACGTTCTTCGACTACTTCTCCATCCTGTTCGTCTTCTTGAGCTTCACCGTGATGGTGGCTGGCGCTGGCGCCCTCGTGGAAGAGCACTACGGAATGTCCAAGTTTGTGGGCGGCATTGGCCTGGCCCTCGTCGTGGGACTGAGCGTGTGGTTTGGGCTAAAGAGCCTTGTGGATGTGATCGGTAAGATCGGTCCGCTCATCGCGGTCATCGCTGTTGCTTTGGGTATCGCCGGAATCTTCCTGAACAATGGTGGCGGCCTCGCCGAAGGCGCAGCGTTGCTTCCAACGCTTGAAATCAAGCAGGCCTCTAACAACTGGTTTATGGCCGGCCTTTCCTACGTGGGCTTCTGCATGTTGTGGCTCGCCGCATTCCT
Source organism: Neomicrococcus aestuarii (assembly GCF_014201135.1). Lineage (NCBI taxonomy): Bacteria > Bacillati > Actinomycetota > Actinomycetes > Micrococcales > Micrococcaceae > Neomicrococcus > Neomicrococcus aestuarii. The sequence continues at coordinate 1,427,035 of NZ_JACHDR010000001.1, forward strand.
GACGGCGCTCGGCAAGACTGCACGCTCCAAGAAGGAGGCCGTTGCCGGTGGTGGCGTGGGCGCCATTGTCTTCTCCATCGTGTGCATCATCGTGGCCCTCGGTTTGCTGGCGAACATCGCCGATGTTGCGGGCACCGAAATCCCGATGCTCGTTCTTGCCAACAATCTCTCGCCGATCTTGGCCGGCATCATTTCGGTGATGATCCTCGCCGGCATTTACACCACCGCGGTTCCGCTGCTGTGGACGGTGTCTTCGCGCTTCTTCGAGGACAAGACGCCTGGCTACAAGTACTTCACCATTGCTCTGGCGGTGTTGGGTACGGTCATCGGGCTTGCGCTTCCGTTCTCCGACATGGTCAACCTCGTCTACGTCATCAACGGTTACGTTGGCATCCTGTTGCTGGTCCTCATGATCGTCAAGACGGTCACTCGCGTTGCGCGCCGCACTCCGCTTGAGGGCTAGTTACTTCAGTACTCACTTTTGCTAGTACGACGACGCACGCTTCAGGCTCGCTGCCAGCTTCCGTGGGGATTCACTCGAGATTCGCTCGAGACTTTCTCCGGAAGCAGGTTGCGGGCCTTTGGCGTTTAAAGATTTCAGGATTCAACGCTAGCTGTCCTGCAGTTCTAACTGTCCGGGACGGTTCATAGCCTGATGTCATGATCGATTTTCAGAATTCTTCCGTTTTCAAGCTCAGCGAAACCAATCCCGCGGACATCATGCGGGACATCCACCCGCTCTTTGTTCAGGGCGAAGAACTCGTGGTGGCCTTCAAGGGCATCCGCGACTACGTGGCGTTTACCAACAAGCGCATCATCGCCGTCAACATTCAGGGATTCACGGGGACTAAGCGCGACTACACCTCGATGCCCTATTCCAAGATCCAATCCTTCTCCGTGGAGTCCGCAGGCGTCTGGGATCTGGACGGCGAGCTGGATCTCTGGTTCAGCGGCTTGGGCAAGGTGCGCTTCGAGTTCAAGGGCAAAGTGGATGTGCGTGCGCTCGCGCGGATCATTGGAACGCACGTACTCTAAGGACTGCGCGCGAAGGTGTGACTACAGCGGGAGTTCGCGGCCTTCCACCACGCGCTTCATGACTAGCGTGGAGCTCAGTCGCTGGACGCCAGGCAGGGTGGCCAAGCGCTCGTCGTACAACTTTTGGTACGCGGGCAGATCGGCTGCGACGACGCGGAGCAGGAAGTCGGGGACGCCAAAGAGTCGTTGGGCCATGATGACGTGCGGGATGTCCGCCACGGCGGCCTCAAACTTCTCGAGAGTCTCGCTGCGGGCATCGTCCATCGTGACAAACACCAGCGAATCGAAGGTCAGCCCCAACACCGTGGGATCCAGCTGCGCGTGATAGCCAGAAATCGCCCCGGATGCTTCGAGTGCCTTGAGCCGACGATGACATGGAGACAGGCTCAACCCCACTCGTTCAGCAAGCTCGGTGACAGATAATCTCCCATCCGCTTGAAGCTGAGCAAGAATTTCGCGGTCAATGGCATCCATGAAGAATATTCTTGCTCATTTAGCCCATTTTGAGCCAGAAAAAGGGAGCACATTTCGCGGCATTTTCACTACGGTTAGTGCCATGCCGCTCTCCACGCTCACCGCCTTCTGGGCCGTTTCCGCACTCTTGGTCATTACGCCGGGTGCGGACTGGGCCTATGCCATCTCCTCGGGGCTCAAAAACAAGAGCGTGGTTCCAGCAATTACCGGCATGCTGACCGGTTACGTCGCTGTAACGGTCATCGTGGCGTCCGGCGTTGGCGCGCTCATCGCGGCGAACCCGCAAGCGCTCACGGTTCTCACGGTCGCCGGCTGCGTGTACCTCATGTGGCTGGGCCTAGGAATCCTTCGACACCCGGCAACCCCGGACGTCGGAAACGCGTCGGACTCCCCGAGCATCCTCAAGCAATACGTCAAGGGCTTCGGCGTTTCGGGCTTGAACCCCAAAGTGATGTTGTTGTTCTTGGCGCTCATTCCACAGTTCACCATTCCCACGGCCAACGTGTCAGTAGCCTGGCAGATCGTGATTCTGGGTTTGATTCACATCGCGAGCACCGCGGCCGTCTACTTCACGGTGGGCTTCAGCGCGAAAGCCGTCTTGGGCACGAGGCCAGCCTTAGCCCGCGGCATATCCAGGCTCAGCGGCGTCCTGATGATCGCCATCGCGGTGATCATGCTGGTCCAGCGCTTCGCGAGCTAAAACGTCCATCGCGCCTCCGGGCCACAGCGGAAGCCGAAGATGAAAGCGGGAGCCGAGCTGCGTCGTCGTCCTCCCTACCGTCTCCATCCCTGCCGTCGTTATCCCAAACGACCGCCGGAAGCCTCCAAATAGCAATTCGCGCACAGCGATTCGTAGGTGACTTCCTGATTTCCGTCGATCGCCACTTGATCCCCGGCGAAAACGTACTCGCCGCCGATCTTGCGCGTGTTGAAGATAGCCTTTCGACCGCACCGGCAAATCGTCTTGAGCTCTTCGAGCGAATGAGCCAGGTCCATGAGTCGCGCCGAGCCGGGGAAAGCGTTCGTGAGGAAGTCCGTGCGGATGCCGTAAGCGATCACGGGTACGCCGTCCAGAACTGCGATGCGCAACAGGTCCTCCACCTGGCTGGACTCCAAGAACTGCGCCTCATCCACCAGCAGGCACGCCACGGGCGCTACATCCACGTGCTCCAGTAGCGCGGTGGGATCGTCACCGGCGGCAACCCCGCGGAACAGATCGCGCACATTCGCGCCGTGCGGGATCAAAAAGTCCACTTCGCGCTCGTGCCCCAGACGGGACACCACCTTGGATTCGCCCTTCGTGTCCACTTGCGGCTTCGCCAACAGCACGCGCTGCTCGCGCTCTTCGTAGTTGAAAGCCACTTGCAACAAGGCCGTGGACTTCCCAGAATTCATGGCGCCGTAGCGGAAATACAGTTTGGACACCACAGCATTTTACTGTTGCGACCGCCGCTCCTGCGCCGCCGGTGAGCGCGCTCACGGGAAACGAATGATTTGCCGCAGCACCTTCCCGGAAGCAAGCGCATCCATGGCCTCGTTGATGTTCTCCAGCTCAATCTCTTGCGTCACGAGCTTTTCGAGCGGCAGTTTTCCGTCCCGCCACAGCTGCTCAAAGATGGGGATGTCGCGCGCCGGGACCGCGGATCCCAGATAACTTCCGACGATCTGTTGCGCCTTCGCGGTCAGCTGCAGCGGCTCAATTTCGGCGGTGGCACCCGGCGCTGGCAGCCCGACGGTCACGAGGGTTCCGCCGAGGCCCAGGATCGCGAACGCGGTTTCGAACGCGCGGGGATGGCCTACGGCCTCTAGTACGACGTCGCAGCTCACCTTCCGCTCGATCGCTTCAGCCGGGGTGTAAGTTGCGTGGGCGCCCCATGCTTTTGCCAGTTCGAGCTTTGATTCTTGAGCGTCGATCGCGATGACTTCTTTGCATTCGAGCGCGAGCGCCGTGAGCAGGCCAGCCATGCCGACACCGCCGAGTCCCACGATCGCGACGCGGGAATCTTTCGCCACTTCGTGAGACTTCAGGCCAGCTGCATTGAGGAGTGCTCCTCCCCCGGTGAGTACAGCGCAACCCAAGACTGCGGCAATGTCCGGGGCTACGTCGTCGTGCACCGGAACCGCGGAACGCGCGTCAATTACCGCGTAAGTGGAAAAGCCGGAGACGCCCAAGTGGTGGGCGACCTGCTCTGCGTGTCCACCGTGTTCTGCGTGTCCTGTGGTCTCGCGCGTGAGGTGCGTGGATCCATCCATGAGCGTGCCCGCACTATTCGCCTGCGATCCGTTGCGGCACGGAAGCTTGCCGTTCGTCGCGCACTCGGGGCACTCTCCGCAGCGGGGCAGAAACGTGAGGACCACGCGCTGACCCACCGCGATGTTCTCCACACCCTCGCCGATTTCTTCCACGATGCCAGCGGCCTCGTGACCCAAGAGCATCGGGGTAGGTCGTGGGCGCGAACCGTTCACCACGGACAGATCCGAGTGGCACAGCCCGGCTGCCTCGATGCGGATCAGAGCCTGGCCCTGTTCCGGCGCTGTCAGCTCGAGGGTATCGATGGTGATGGGTCGGGACTGTGCGTACGGCGCTTGCGCGCCAATCTGGTTCAAGACCGCGCCGCGGATGGTGGTCATGGGTTCTTCCTCCCGTGCGTCGACGTACGGTGTCCACTTCTTCGTGAGCACCAATGTTTCATCATGCTTCCCATTGTGACACCCCGCACATCTTCGCGCTTCGAGGGCTTTTGCGACGCGGTCTTTCACATAATTTCCAGCCCAAAATCCTTTATCTTCTGGCAATTAACCTGCTTGTAATGCGAACGGGCGTAGACTCTTCAACACCCTCACTTCACATCGTGTTGCACGCCACAAATGGCGAAGACTAGTGTGTGAGGGCAGTCACTTACAGTGACGCCGTTTGACTCGTGGCAGGAGAGATCCAATGCCTAGGTGTTGGACGCCGAAGGAGCAAGTTCCTCCCCTGGAAACTCTCAGGCACCCATACCGCCACGAAGAGGCACCTCTGGAAAGCGGCCAGGCATTACGCCGAGCACACCGACGGAGCAACTCCCTACAGGGATCAAACTCTCAGGTTAAAGAACAGAACGGGGAGGGACCCTTGATGTGCGCCCGCGCATCACTGAGAACTGGGGTTCCTCGATGTTCGCTGTTCGCTCGGCTTACTCGCGCGCTCTCGGCCCTACCCCTCGGCACGCCACCGCCCGCGACGCTTCCGTGTGCCCAGCACTCGTCTCAGAATTCCACTCGCTCAGAGTCCCACTTCCTTTGTTGTTTGGTGACCACTTTTCTCAATTCACCACCCCACGAAAAGGAAACTGACAATGTCAGTAGACAAAACCGAGTCGGGTTACAACCCGATGACCGACGGCGAACCCGCCGGCAAACCGCACCTCGAGCGCGGACTTTCCAACCGTCACATCCAGCTCATCGCCATTGGTGGAGCAATCGGAACGGGCCTGTTCATGGGCTCGGGCAAGACCATCTCGGTCGCTGGCCCCTCCGTGATCTTCGTAATTCCCGGACATCCGTCTGAAGTCCATCATCCAGTCCCCCAACGGCGGCAGCATTGTGCTGATTCCGCGCGAGGGCGGCTACTTGGTGCGGTTCTACGTAGACCTCGGCGACCTTGACCCGAACGATCGCGACGCCCGCTCCCGGTTCACGCTGGAGCACATCATCGCAAGCGCCCAAGAGATCCTCGCGCCCTACACTTTGGACGTTCGCGACGTGGCTTGGTGGAGCGTCTACGAGGTGGGTCAGCGCGTGGCCGATCGCTTCGACAACGTCCTTCCGGAAGCCCGCGGCTCCGTGATTCCGCGCGTTTTTATCGCCGGCGATGCGTGCCACACGCACTCCGCTAAGGCAGGCCAGGGCATGAACGTCTCGATGCAGGACGGTTTCAACTTGGGGTGGAAACTCGCCGCGGTGTTGCGCGGGCAGGCTTCCCCGGAGCTGTTGGATACCTACAACGGCGAGCGCCAGCCGATCGCTCAAGAGCTGATCGATTTCGACACGAAGTGGTCCTCCGCGATGGCTGAGAAGCCGCGCGATCCCGAGCATCCCGAGCTGGGCGGCATGGACGCTGCCGAGCGTCAGGAGATTTTCCAGCAGGGCGGCCGCTTCACCGCGGGCGTCGCGACGGTGTACCCGCCGAACCTGCTCACCGGCGAGGCCACGCACCAGGATCTCGCGACCGGTTTCCCGATCGGCGAGCGCTTCTACTCGGCTCCCGTGGTGCGCGTTGCGGACGCGAAGCCCGTGCAGTTGGGCCACGAGGCGCGCGCGGATGGTCGCTGGCGCCTCTACGCTTTCGCGGATGCGGCGCCACTGGATTCCGCGGATTCCCGCTTGGCTGCGCTGTGCAGTTTTCTGGAGCACGACGACGCAGCTCACCCAGGCGGTTCAGCTCCGGACGCTGTGCTGGGGTCGGTTGATTTCCGGGCCGTACTTCAGCAGCCGCACCGCGAGGTGGACGTGACCGCACTGCCGGCAGCGTTGAAGCCGCTGACCGGGAAGTTCGGACTGGTGGACTACGAAAAGGTCTACTCGCCCAACCTTCGTTCCGGCCGCGACACCTTCGCCGAGCGTGGGATTGACCGTCAGCAGGGCGCGCTCGTGATCGTCCGCCCGGACCAGTACGTAGCCCACGTTCTTCCGTTGGATGCCACCGAAGAGCTCGCAGCGTTCTTCGCGCGCTTCTCCGCTTGATATTCCGGCCGGTTCTCCGCGGATTCAGCGTCCGCGGAGTCTACCAACGCCTAGCTCAGTCGACGACGCACACGCATCAAAACGAGTCCGGCGGCAACAAGCATTACGCCGCCGGCTCCCAATATGGCCGTTCCGGAGACGCCCGTGGAGGCCAACTCTTCACCAGCGCTTGGCGAGTCAGTCGGTTCTGACGAAGGCGCTGGTGTGGACGTTGGCGAATCGGTAGCGTCAGTTTCCCCGTCACCCGGTACTGGGTTCACGACCGGCACTTCGCCGGGCTCAGGTTCGGTCGTGGGATCGCTCGGCGACGATGGCTCACCTGGAACGGTTGGATCGGTTGGAACGCCGGGTTCACTTGGCTCAGTTGGCTCGCCGGGCTCGGTTGGAACACTCGGGACGCTCGGGAAGTCGTCGCCGTCATTCCATTCGAGGTATCCGGCGTCCACCAGCATGTTCGCAACAACATAGAACATGCCGTCGGCTAGACCGGGGTGCTCAGGGAAGTACCCGTCCAGGAAGTCGAACATCTCATAGATGTAGTTCAGGTCCGAGGTCTCGGTGAAGAAGAACGTGAGGTCGTCGACGTACGCGGCCGCGTCACTGTTCAGGTAAGCACCAAAAAACGCTTGCTGAAATTCTTCGGACTCCGCGGTCTCGAAATACGCGGCCCAGTCCTCCGAGTCCCACGCCTCGCTGCCCGCAGGCGCCTCGATCTCCGGGTAGGTCTCGAAGAAGGTCGGCATGTCGTGATGTGACGGGATTTCTTCCGATTCTTCAGGTACGACGCCGCCACCTTCCGTTCCCGTTTCATCGGCAGGATCGGTGGGGGTTGGCTGAGTGACGACGACCGGTTGGTCCGTGGACGTGGCGGACTCGGTCGAGTCAGAGGCAGTTGGCTCTGACTCAGTGGACGAGGAGTCGGTAGGAACGACAGGGTCTTCGCTGGTCGGCGCCTCAGTAGGAACCTCGGTCACTGGCGCTTCTTCAGTTGGCGCTACTTCAACTGGCGCCTCGTCTGCAGGCGTCTCAACTGCGGGCGACTCAACTACAGGAGTTTCACCAACAACAGACTCTTCGGCAGGCACTTGGCTAGAACTAGCTTCGACAGCAGCTTCAGGCTCCCCCAATGCTGCTGCGAGAGCGGACACGGAGTCCAGCTGATCGGGGTTTTCTGACGACAACTCTGGCGTCAGAACTGGAGACAGCACCACGGCTTCGGTTGAAGACGATGACTGGGCGGAATCGGTGAAAATTTGAAGATCATCAGCGTGTGCTGGGGTGGCGCTCAAGAGGAGGCCGGTCGCTACCATCGCGGACAGTGCGGTGGTACGGAAGGTTGTTGCCAAGGAGGTGCCGTTCACGAAAAAAGGGATGATTGATACACCCCTAAATCTAGGCGATCAACCACCCCAAAAACTTCGCCAAACGTCGAAACTGCGTTGCAATCTCATAACAATTGCAACGCAGTTTCAAAACACCACTATTTAGCTTCGATTGCCTCAACAGCAGCTGGGTCAGAGTCGTTCAAAAACTTCTCAATTCGCGCCACTTCCTCCGTCTCACCGATCGCGGCGGCAGCCGTCTTCAGCGAGTACAAAGAGCGCAAGAATCCGCGATTCGGTTCGTGGCTCCACGGCACGGGACCCTGCCCGCGCCACCCGGACTTACGCAAAGCGTCCAACCCGCGGTGGTAACCCACGCGTGCGTAAGCATAGCTCTCAACGTAAGCTGCGTCGTCGTACGCCTCCTTCGCCAGCAATGCCCACGGAAGTGAGGACGCCGGGAAACGGGCGGCCAAATCAACTGGCTCATCCCCCGCTTCGTAACGAGCGTTCAACTCGGGCTCTTCCGGGAGCAACGTCTCCGGGATACCCAAGAGGTTCTTACCAAGATCCATAATTAGAGCTTCTTTCCGGCCGAGCCAAGCTGGCGAGCGGCCTCAGCAACACGGGCTGCCATGGACTTTTCCGCGGCGGCACCCCAGACGCGAGGGTCGTAGGTCTTCTTGTTGCCCACTTCGCCGTCCACCTTCAGGACGCCGTCGTAGTTCTGGAACATGTGGCCAGCAACCGGACGCGTGAAGGCGTACTGGGTGTCCGTGTCGATGTTCATCTTGATCACGCCGTAGGACACAGCGTCCGCGATTTCCTGTTCGGAAGAGCCGGATCCGCCGTGGAACACCAAGTCAAACGGGTTTTCCTTGCCAAGCTTCGCGCCCACCTGAGCCTGAATGTCCTTCAGGATCTCCGGGCGGAGCTTCACGTTGCCCGGCTTGTACACGCCATGCACGTTACCGAACGTGAGAGCCGTGATGTATCGGCCCTTCTCGCCAGCGCCCAAGGCGTCGATGGTTGCGAGGGCGTCCTCAACCGTGGTGTACAGCTTCTCGTTGATGGCGTTCTCCACGCCGTCCTCTTCGCCGCCCACGGCGCCGATCTCCACCTCGAGGATCTGCTTCGCAGCAGCCGTGCGTGGAAGAAGTTCAGCAGCGATGCGCAGGTTCTCTTCGAGCGTCTCCGCGGAGCCGTCCCACATGTGGGAGTTGAAGAACGGATCGCGGCCAGCCTTGACCTCAGCCTCAGAAGCGGCCAAGAGCGGGAGGACAAAATCGTCCAGCTTGTCCTTCGGGCAGTGATCCGTGTGAAGAGCAACCTTGATGCCGTAGCCCTTAGCGGTTTCGCGAGCGAACGCTGCGAACGCCAAAGAACCAATCACCATGTTCTTCACGGAAGATCCGGACCAGAAGGCGGCACCGCCCGTGGAAACCTGGATGATGCCGTCAGACTCGGCTTCTGCGAAACCCTGAAGCGCAGCATTGAGCGTCTGGGAAGAAGTCACGTTGACAGCTGGGAAAGCGTATCCGCCGGCTTTGGCGGCATCGATCATTGCGTTGTACTCGTCGGGAGTTGCGATGGGCACAAGAGCCTCCTTGATAGGCCATGATCTGGCACTGTGTGGTTACCTCCATCCTAACGACGCAATCTGCTCGATATAACGTTTGTGAAACTTTTGGGGATAGCAGATTTGAGTGGGTCGGTATACTGAGTAAGTCAGGGAGTATCCATGAACGCTTCACCCGTCATCACGTTTGCGCCACCGCAAGCCGGGGAGGCTGGCACTGGTTTCTGGCCCCATCCGTAGCAGGGGCGCATCTAGAAATCGTAGGCCGGAGAGACTGGCAACCTTCGCACTACTCGAAAGGATGCCCATTGACCGTTGAACCTTGGGTCTGGACCGCCACCATTATTTTCATCGTGGCCCTCTTGGCATATGACTTCATTTTTCACGTGCGCAAAGCACACATCCCCACACTCAAAGAGGCGTCCCTTTGGTCCGCGCTATATGTGGGCATCGCCGTTCTGTTCGGCGTTGGCGTCTGGTACTTCGGCGGCCACCAGATGGGCGGCGAGTACTTCGCAGGTTACATCACCGAAAAAGCGCTGTCCGTAGATAACCTCTTTGTGTTCTTGGTGATCATGGCCAGCTTTAAGGTGCCGCGCGAGGATCAGCAAAAGGTGCTGCTCTTCGGCATCACCTTTGCGCTCATTGCGCGCACGGGCTTCATCTTCCTGGGCGCCGCGATTCTGGAAAGCTTCGCGTGGGCCTTTTACCTCTTCGGATTGATCTTGATTCTGACCGCAGGTCACATGCTCAAGAAGGACGATCACTCCAATGACGCGGACAACCTCATCATCCGCCTGGCGAAGCGCTTCTTGCCCACTACCGATCATTACGACGGCGACAAGCTCTTCACCATGGAGAACGGCAAGCGCGTCCTGACTCCTATGTTGCTGGTCATGGTGGCTGTTGGCGGCACGGACATCTTGTTCGCTTTCGACTCCATCCCGGCGATCTTCGGCCTGACGCAGAACGTGTTCATTGTCTTCACGGCCACCGCATTCTCGCTCTTGGGCCTGCGCCAGCTGTACTTCTTGCTGGATGGTCTGCTGGACCGCCTCATTTACTTGTCCTATGGTTTGGCCGCGATCCTCGCGTTCATTGGCGTGAAGCTTGTCCTCCACGCGCTTCACGAGAACACTGTGCCGTTTATCAATGATGGTAACCATGTCCCGGTTGTCGAGATCTCCACCGGAACCTCTTTGTCGGTGATTGTGGGCATCTTGATTGTCACCATCCTGGCCTCGCTGTTCTCTAAGGCTGGCAAGGCGCAGACCGCCGTCAACAACGCTCGCCGCCACGCGGTGAACTACCTTGACGCGACGTACACCTCTGATCAGGCCGAACGCGAGCGTCTTTACTCGCTCTTGGTCGCCGAGGAGCGCGAGATCCTGACGATGCCCACGAAGTACCGGAACAAGATCAAGGACATTGACGCGATCCGCGCGAAGGTTGATGAAGCGCACGCTGTCCACCGGGAAATGACCGGCACCGCGTAGTTCCGCTTCGCTTGCTTTCTTTTGAGAGGACGACGCCGCAACTTACAGTGCGGGGTCGTCCTCTCTGTATGTGGGGGTTGATTTGTGCGGCCATGTGGGCGGTGAAGCATCTGCTCACTGGGTCTCGTCCGCCCGAACGTAGCGATAGTTGCGTGTCGCTGGCGCTTTGGCGTCCGGCCACACGTCGCGTGGCGTCGCGTCGTAGCGATAGTTGCAAGGCGCTTCGATGCCACGACTTCTAGACCCCACGAAACGTAGCGATTGTTGTTTTCTGCCTGGTTTCGGCCGTCCGGACGCGTGGCGCATCGTAGGGAATGTTGCGGATGAGGCCCGAAAACGGCGCCTGAGCTGGCTGTTTCCACGGGCCAAAACGCCCACACGTACCTGGTGTTGCGCCGTCGTAGTCTCTGAACGTACGATCACGCAACTCCAGATACGATGCGCCCGAGCAACGCCGTCAGACGCTTAGCTGAGACGCCGTGATGCCGAAAAGACCGTTGACACCGGAGCACCGGCAGGCATAACATACAACCAAATGGTTATACATCCAGTTCCGGCAGTCAAAGACCCTTTTGATCTCAGCGACGACGAGGTCAATCGGATCTTTCGGGCGCTCGCCGATGCGACGCGTCGGGATATTGTGCGGCGCGTGCTCACGGATGAAGCCACAGTGTCCGAACTCGCGGTGGACTACAACATGTCTTTCGCCGCCGTCCAAAAACACGTGACCGTCCTAGAAACTGCCGGCCTCGTGACCAAGCACGCTCAAGGCCGAGAACGCTATGTTCGCGGCAATCCGGAAACCATCAAGAAGGCACAATCGCTTTTGGATGAATTCGAACAGATCTGGCGCAGCAGGATCTCCCGACTCGATGCGTTCCTCGCCGAGGAGCCCGCGCACCAACCTCCTATCAATCCATCACCCACCACCACAAAGGACTAGCCATGCCCGTGACCTCAGTTGAGAAAGACCTCAACACCCTCTCCATGACGATCGTCGCCGATTTCGCCTCACCGCTGCAGCGACTCTGGGACGCATACGCCGACCCTCGCCAGATTTCGAAGTTCTGGGGACCCGTGGAATGGCCAGCGACTTTTGTCCGCCATGACATGGCCACCGGCGGCCGCAGCCACTATTACATGACCGGCCCTAACGGCGAGCGCTCGGACGGGTATTGGGAGTTCACGGCGGTGAACGCACCGCACTCGTTCGAAGTCAATGACGGCTTCGCCAACGAAGATGGCACCCCTAACGACATGATGCCGTCCATGAAGATGAAGTTCGAGTTCGAGGAAACGGCCAACGGTTCCCGCATGACGAACACCGCCACGTTCGGATCCGTGGAGCAACTCCAGCAGCTGATCGAGATGGGCATGGAAGAGGGCACACGCTCGGCTATGAGCCAGATCGATGCAGTCCTTGAAGACCTCGCTACCTTCGCCGCCGGCAAGGGCACCGAGCTCCAGATCCTCAGCGACACCCAGGTCCGCATCACGCGCATCATCCGTGGTTCCGCGGAGCAGGTGTGGACGGCCCACAACGAAGCCGAGCTTCAACAGCGCTGGCTCCTGGGCCCAGACGGCTGGACCATGCCGGTCTGCGAAGTCGCAAAGAATGTGGGCGATTCGTTCCGCCAGGAATGGGAGAACGTCGAGACCAAGGAACGCTTCGGCTTCGAAGGCGAGCTACTGGAAGCTGCCGTCCCGTACCGCAGCGTCACCACGGAACGCATGCTGAACACCGAAGGTCCTTCCACGCTCAACGAGATGACGTTGACCCCATGCGACGGCGGCACGTTGCTCACGCTCGTGATCACGTACCCGGATGCGCAGACGCGGGACATGATCCTGTCCACCGGCATGGTCGACGGCATGGAGACCAGCTACCAGCGTCTCGAATCCGAAGTCCTCGCCTAACCCGAATTCCTCGCGAGAGACATGGCTGTTTCGCAAGCACGACGCCGCCCGCTGATTTGTACGGAAATCGGGGCGGCGTCGTCGTATTTAAGAAGGGGACGGAAGAAGTGCGCACTCCCCTTGACGAACGAACATAGTTCAGTAACAATTGAATCAATGGAAACTGAACTATCGAGCGAGTTTGGGGCGCGGGTCGCGAAACACGCAGCCCTCGCCGACCCCCTGCGGTTGCGCATCGTGGATCTTCTGACGTTTGGCGACTACTCCCCCATGGAGCTTCGCCAGACGCTGGGGCTTCCCGGGAATCTGCTGTCTCACCACCTGCAAGCGCTTGAAAGTGCGGGCCTGGTGAATCGACGCAGGTCGGAAGCGGATAAGCGTCGGATGTACGTGCATCTGGTTCCGGGTTCGCTCGAAAACCTCATGCCCCAACAACTCAAGAACGCCCAACGAATCGTGTTTGTATGCACGCACAACAGTGCTCGTTCACAACTCGCCGCAGCGCTCTGGGATATCAAGAGTGATATTCCATCTGCGTCGGCGGGCACGCACCCGTCACCTCACGTGGCGGAAGGAGCCGTGGCCGCAGCGCAGCGCCACGGGCTGACGCTCGAAAACAACACTCCGAAGCACCTCGACGAGGTCCTCACGGAGCACGACTTCGTGGTCACCGTCTGCGATAACGCGCACGAAGAACTCGCAGACCTGCCCCAAATTCACTGGTCCATCCCGGACCCACTCACGCTCAACACCCCGCAAGCGTTTGAAGATGCTTTTCGAGACATCGCCGAACGCATCGGATCACTTGCCCCGCGCATCGAAGCGCCACACCCAAGGAAAACATCATGACTACCACCCACCAGTCGACCCATTTGGGCCTCAATGACACCACCGAAGTCCTCAATCGCATCAGCAACCGCCTGGCAGATCGCTATGCAGGAACGTTCACGGCCGAAACCGTCGAGCGCTACGTGTTCGAGTCCTACACGGCCCTCGCGCGCACCGCCAAGATCAGCGCCTACTTGCCTTCCACCACGGAGCACTTCGCCAACGATCGCCTCCACGCGCTCGCCACATCCAAGGGCGCCATCACGTCAACTACTCCAGAAGTTCTGTTCGTGTGCGTGCAAAACGCGGGCCGTTCGCAGATGGCGGCCGCGCTGCTCACCCTCGAGTCCAAAGGCACCGTTCGCGTGCGCTCGGCAGGATCGCTCCCGGCTTCGGAACTGAATCAGAACGTGGTGGCCGTGATGGATGAGATGGGCATCGACCTTTCTCGCGAGTACCCCAAGCCCCTCACGGATGATGTGGTGCGCGCCTCTGACGTGGTGATTACCATGGGTTGTGGCGACTCCTGCGCCATCTACCCCGGCAAGCGGTACGAAGATTGGGACGTCACCGATCCCGCCGAAAAGTCCCTTGAAGACGTCCGCCTCATCCGCGATGACATCCACGACCGCATCAAGAACCTCATCTCCACGCTGACAGAAAAGAGCGTCTCCGCATGACCACTCAGAAACCTTCAGTCCTGTTTGTTTGCAGCAAGAACGGCGGCAAGTCGCAGATGGCCGCGGCCCTCATGCGCGATCTCGCCGGCGATTCCGTCACCGTTCACTCCGCCGGCACCAAGCCCGGAACTGACCTGAACGCACAGTCGGTCGAGTCCTTGAACGAGCTCGGCATCGGCGTGGAGGGCGAGTTCCCGAAGCCCGTGACACCCGAGGTCTTGGACGAGGTGGACGCGGTGATCATCCTGGGCACCGAGGCCAAACTCGAGGCACCCGAGGGCAAGCGCTTCGAGATCTGGGAAACTGACGAGCCTTCCCTGCGCGGCATCGAAGGCATGGAGCGAATGCGCTTGGTGCGCGACGACATCCGCACGCGGGTTGAGGCGCTCTACGCGGACATCGTTCCGAAGGGCTAATTTCTTTCTCTAGAACGACGGCGCTGCACGGCTTCCGCTGGGACCGTAGCGGCGTCGTCGTGCTGTATTTTTGGGACGAATTTGTTGCGACGTACGCTAGTCACGGAACCGCGGTAACCGGTGAACCCACTGTGCCTCCAGTGCTGAACCCGCCCTGAAAGTGCGTTGATGCTCGCTGTTTTGAAGAACCCGTCCTACGCCAAGCTGTTTAGCGCCCAGATTGTGGCGCTGCTCGGCACCGGTTTGCTCACCATTGCGCTGGGACTTCTGGCCTTCGACATCGCCGGAGGCGACGCAGGCCTGATCATGGGCGTCGCGATGACCGTGAAGATGGTGGCCTACGTTGCCGTGGCGCCGCTGGTCAGCGCGTGGCTCGCGCATGTGCCGCGCAAACGCGTGCTCATTGGGGCCGATGTTGTCCGGGCGTTGATTGCGTTGGGGCTGCCGTTTGTCACCGAGGCGTGGCAGATTTACGTGTTGATTTTTGTCCTGCAGTCCGCCTCCGCGACCTTCACTCCCGCGTTTCAGGCGGTCATTCCTTCGGTGTTGCCGGACGAAGCCCAGTACACGCGAGCGCTTTCGCTGTCCCGGCTTGCGTATGACCTCGAGTCCCTCGTCAGCCCCATGTTGGCCGCGATATTGCTGACCGTCATGAGCTATCACAACCTGTTTGTGGGCACGGTGTTCGGCTTTATTGGTTCGGCGATTTTGGTGTTGCTGACGCGTTTTCCGACGATCGCTGCGCCTGCGGCTTCCCGGTTCTTCGACCGGCTCACCTCTGGCGTGCGGGCGTTCTGGCGGGCCCCCGAACTGCGAGCGCTTATGGGGTTGAACCTGGTGGTGGCGACGACAACCGCGATGGTGATCGTCAATACCGTGGTGCTGGTCAAGGGCGATCTGGCGCGGACGCAGTCGGATGTGGCGTTGCTTCTGGGAGCTTACGGGGCAGGTTCGATGATTGTGGCGCTACTGGTGCCGCGCTTGTTGGACCGTCTGCCTGACCGGCCCGTAATGACGTCCGGCGCCGTGGCGTTGCCAGTGTTGCTTCTGGCGTCCGCCGGCGTGATGGGCGCTGGCCTGTTATCCGGGGACGTTCAGTGGTTTGCACTGCTGGCACTCTGGCTTTTGACCGGTGCGGCGACGTCCTTGGTGCTGACGCCGTCGTCCCGGATCCTGCGACGCAACTCCACCGAACAAAACCGACCCGCCATCTTCGCCGCCCAGTTCTCGCTTTCCCACGCGTGCTACCTCGTGACGTACCCGCTCGCGGGCGTCGTGGGTGCGGCGTTGGGTCTCACGAATGTGGCGCTGCTTCTCGCGATCATTGGAGTGGTGGGAGTTTGGGTGGCGTTTGCGGCGTGGAAATCGCACAACATGAGTCCTGCGCTGAACTAGCTCTTGGGACCGCTCCGTAGATCTATGACCCTCGCTCCCAGACCATCGTCCAAGCCTTCTATCCGACCTCGACTCGGCCCTTCGAAAGCGCGTTTCATCGGCTCAATCTCGTCCGACTCAGCCCCGAGGTTCGCCGCCTCGCTGGCCCAATGGGAGACAGCCTTGTTGATACTTTGCAAGCGGTCGATTGCCTCTGGCCTGGTAAGCCTAAATGAATCGAGATGCTCCAGCAGCTCAAGAACGTTCCGGTCAACAGTGTCACCTTCTGGCACAAGAGGAGTGTTTGAGGCTCCTGAGCGCATGGGATTCACATCGAACGACGGAGACAACCTCCAGCCCTTGCCATGCCGTAGTAGACCATGATTACGCATATGGTCGTCAATGTTGTTGACCAGCGCACCAAATGCCGCGCGATTGAAGACCTCATTTGCGTCGGCCACGGGATCGGATGAAATCATCGCTATTTCGCGTGCAAGAGTCACGTAGCTCCGATGCTCATGATCCGCTAACTGAAGCGCCGTCCGGACACTCATGTAAGGGATACGACGCTCTTTGTCCGCCCGGTCGAACCTTTGCGTGAGGAAGATCTGGTGGTGCTCATCCAGCCTCACAAGTTTCGACGGCTGAACGCGAATTCCGGCCCTCTCTTGCAGGCGAATCGCCACCATTTCCCACAGTTGGACGTTATGTGAGTCGGATGACTTCGGAAACTTTGCGAGATGCATGGTCCCGTTGTCATCACGAACCCAGGCCTTCGGCTGAGCCCCACCCGGCGAGGAACCTGCCCCTATCAAGAGACTATTGACCTCATCGATGTATCCCGATTCTTCGTAAGCGCGGGCTTGCGCCGCTAACTCGTGAAGATCTCGAACGCCGGCCCACCTATTTGATGTCGAAAGAAACTGGCCGTCTTCCCGGAACCGAAGGGCCCCTTGTCTAGTCTGGTCGTTGACCATAAGCAGTCTGGCCACCTGTGAACTTCTTGGCATCGGCGTGCCTGATTCTTTGGCAAGTAGTCTCGCTTCTTCAAAGAGAAGGCGCTGACCCCACGCGTCCGGAGCGGCGTCCATGAATGATCCGAACATCTCGCGGCCCATTGTTGGCCTCTGAGGACCTCGTTCAAGGGGAAGCTCCGGCGAGATGGCAAAAGAGTCCTCATGTGCCAACCACGAGTCTGCGTAGGAAAAGACCAGGTGTTCGAGCGGTGAGAGCGCCTCCGACTCTATGGATAAAATGCCCGCAACGTTCTCGCCCACCAATACATCGATGGTCCGAACGCTAACGCGGTTCCGTTTTCCCACTAGCCAGCCTTGGAGACTCGTTGACGGCCAAGGAGCCGGGAACGAGCGCGACCCAAATCAGTGTTGAGGGGCTCTACAGCTTCCTGCACACGGTCGGCGATCCCCAGAACCTTTGCCACAGTTAGGAAAGTTTCCAGCTTTGCGCCTGCACCCTGTTCGAGCTTTATGAGCGTGCTCCGCGAAATTCCAGCCCGTTGCGCCACCAACTCTTGTGTCAGCCCCAAGAGGATGCGCCAATCTTGCAAGCTAGCGCCGAGCTTCTGAGCCTCAATCATTCTTGCTCCTAATGTCGCTACTTTTACACATCATATCGTGTATTGACTGAAAATAACGACATTAACTTTGAAGATAGTGTGACCCATTTTCCCTAGAGACATCCACCCGGTGCGCACTCCAGAGGGACTCGTATCACAATGAGGAACGAAGGCTCCCACAACTAAGCCCGTTCCGTTGAAAGCGCTTACAGGAACGCGTTTACGGGGTTCGCGTCTCCGCGCTGATGAACCAGATCTGCTGTTCGAAGGCAGCAATGTACTCGTGCAAAATGTCGGCACTCGTAGGATCGGCTTCGTCCACGGCGTCGTGCACTTCTCGCATCACATCAACCACAGCTTGCATGGCTTTCACGGTGTCATCCACCGCCGTCGTCGTAAGAATCTCACCGGTAACCGGCTGCGCAAGGCGGGTGTCCTTCGCGATGGTTGCGGCCAAACCATCTGGGGTGGCGTGCAGCGCGCGCATGCGTTCGGCGATCTCGTCAGACCCCCGACGCGCAATCGCCACGATCTCATCAAGATTCTGGTGCAGATCCCGGAAGTTCGGCCCCACCACATTCCAGTGCAGCTGCTTACCGACCAGCTGCAGATCCAGCAGGTTTACGAGCACCAGTTGCAACGAGTCGCGTAGTTCAACCGGGGCAACAAACCCTGATTCTGCGTTTTTCTGAGCGGTTTTTCCTGCTTTGGTTTTTCCGTTCGCAGTCTTAGCTGCGGTCGCCGACTTCTTTGTAGGCATAGTCCTTCTCCAATCAAACCTCGTTCGAGGTGGATGGGCGTATCCACGGTGTACCCCTGAACCTACTCCCCCGCTGTTAATAACGCGACCCCCGGAAGGGAACACTCAGTAAACATAGAGGTTCGTTGCGCGGATTCGTTCCGGATTTTTAGTACGACGACGCAGCTTGGGTTCCGCAGGTCACTGCCGCGGAGTGCGCGGCAAGACCGAAGACATCACGCTCTTTAGTCCCGCGTCTGTTCCTGGCCAGTGCTTTTCAATTGCTTCCATACCGGCGTGCTTGAGCGCGAAACGCGACACCAGAATCACGGCGATGGCGTCATCCGCGTAGCCCAGAACCGGAATGAAGTCTGGCACCAGGTCGATGGGAAGAAGCAGGTAGCCGAGCAAACCGTAGAGCATCCATCGTGCGCCTCGGGGAACAGCTTTGTCCGAAGCAAGGCGTTTGATCAGCCGGAGTACATCCGGGAGAAGTCGCATCATGTCGCGCCAATCCACCGAGTTTCCCAGCTTCTTTTGCTGCCACCACAAGACAGCGATCAGTAGAAGCCAGATGATCAGAAGTGCCGCAAGAACCCAGAGCGCGGTAACGAGCCATGATGGCATGGAAAACTCCTCTGAGCAGCAAGATCTGACGTAGGAATTCTAGTGGTCGGCTGAGCTGGTCCTTACGCTTCGGTACTCCCCGGCAGTGGGCCTGCCCCAACCCGCCACCCAACTGTGCGGCCAAAACGCTGCAACTTCTTCGCGGATTTCTGTAGAGAAACGTTCTCGCATCAGGCGGGTGGTTGTCGTGAGCTGGCCTCACACATTCGAGGTGGAGCCCGAAGGTACAAGATAACCCGCGACCATCGCGCTAGGTTGGAAGAACCTGACTTTCCACCACCAACGGAGGACAAGAAACATGGCTTCGAGATTTGAACACCGTCGACCAGAAGATAACGAACACGTCGGATACATCGAGCTCAACGATGATGGCCTCTTTGTCCCGTTCAATCTGCTGCAACAGCCAACCGGCGAGCCCATGGAACTTGATGAAGCGGAAGAGCTTCTCAACGCGGCCGGGCTCAAGAACCTTGCCGAAGAGTGGATCCTTACCAACGAAGACGGCTCCACCACACGAGTTAGGATCCAGGAGGTCACCCGAGAGTCGGTGGTCGTGGCTCTCGCTCTAGACAGTGAAACGGTAGCGAAAGCATTGGATCTCACGAAGTCTATTGAGCTTCAGCTACCCACGGACCGACTTCAGCCATCAACCTGATCTCGCCCGGAAACGCAAGCGCAGACATACGCGATCAGGTACGGCTTATTCGGTAGCAGCGAAAGCACTAATTCCCGTGAGCGCGCGGCCGATCGTGAGCTGGTGAACCTCGTCAGTGCCCTCGTAGGTGCGCACGGATTCGAGGTTGTTCGCGTGCCGCAGCGGGGAGTAATCCAGCGTGATTCCGTTGCCGCCGAGCATCTCGCGCGCCTCGCGGGCCACGTTGATTGCCACTCGGCAGTTATCGAGCTTGCCGACCGAGATCATCGGCGGCGTCGTGCCAACCGTGTCCTTCTGGCGTCCGATCTGGTGCGCCACCAAGTAGCCCTTGCTGATCGCCACGGCCATGTCAGCGAGCTTGACCTGGGTGATTTGGTAGGCGCCCAGTGGGTTGCCGAACTGCTGGCGCTCCCCCGCGTAGCGGAGCACTTCGTTGAAGGAATCGCGCGCGGCGCCCATGACGCCCCAAATGATGCCGTATCGGGCTTCATTCAAGCACTGGAACGGACCCTTGAGGCCAATGGCGCTGTCGGCGGGAAGGATCGCGGTGGCTGGCAAACGTACGTCGGTCAAAGTGATTTCACACTGCACTGAGGCGCGCATGGACATCTTCTGCGAGATGGCCACGGCCTCAAAACCTGGAGTATCCGTAGGCACCACGAAACCGCGCACTCCGCGGCCGTCGCCGTGCTCGCCGGTCTGCGCCCAAATGATCGCGACCTTCGCGAGCGTCGCAAGACCAATCCACCGCTTTTTGCCGTTCAAGATCCAGTCCCCGGACGCGTCCTGACGCGCCACCGTGGTCATGGACGCCGGGTCGGAACCGGCGGTGGGCTCGGTCAGGCCGAAACATCCCACGGCACGGCCGGCCGCCATCTCCGGGAGCCACTCTTGCTTCTGCTCTTCGGACCCGTGCTTATAGATCGCGGACATCGCGAGCGAACCCTGCACACTCACGAACGTGCGCAACCCGGAATCGCCAGCTTCCAGCTCCTGAGCGGCTAGCCCGTACTCCACTGCGGAACGCCCAGCGCAGCCATACCCCTTCAAGTGCATACCCAAAAGTCCGAGGTTGCCCATTTCCGGGATGATCTCGGTGGGGAACACGGCGTTGTCATACCACTCGGCGATGTTCGGCCGAATGGTCTCATCCACGAACGAGAGAACACGTAGCGCGAGCGCCTTCTCTTCGTCGCTGAAGAGCGCATCAAGGTTGATCTGGTCTACCGGACCCAAAAACGATTCATTCGCCATGAGGCTATTTTGCCTCGTTACGAGTGAAAGTTTCTGGGATGGCCAGAATTACGACGACGCCGCTCCAGTTGCGCTCTTTAGGATCAGCAAGCAGGGCTCCACTATCAATTAAGCGCTTGCACCAACCACCGTCATCATGAGCAAGAGAAAACTAACAGCCCAAATGGCCACAAAGACCCAGCCGATAACGATTGCCGCTTGCGCAAGTCCAGCACCCTGCGAGCCATCTCGCTGGATTTGCCCGCGAGCAACATAGCCCAGCACAAGACCCACTACGGGAACGATGATAGCTAGTACGAGGGCCGCGATGGCAAGACCATTCGTTTGGTACTGAGCTGGAGGTGTGGTGCTCATTTCTGCTCCTTGTTGAGGCGAATTTGGGTGAAGTGTTGCATTTGAAACCAATAGAGACTTCAGGATCTGGCGCAACAAAGATTATTCACGCTAGAGGCACGGAAATAGCAAGAGCATTTCAAACAAGCGTCAACGCGCGGGGATACAACTAGCATTCGAACAATGCGGTTCTATGACCGCACAATAAAGACTACGAAGAACATAACTTGTCACGGCCACCCACGTAAATAGGTGACAAGAGAAAACGAAATATTCCCGTTTTATTACTTACCACGGACATATCTCAGTCAGTTACAGTGCTTCGTCTACCGCCGAATCAACTCGCTCGGCTCCCCGGCCGAGGTGATGACCAGCTCGTCGCGGGCGCGGGTCGCCGCAACATAGAGCAGGGACCGCTCGCGCAGCAGCGCGTCGAAGCGCTCGGCTTCGGGCAGCCCGTTGATGGTCCACATTGCGGGGATCTCGGTGGCGCCAGCGCCCATGACCACCACGCACTGGAACTCCATTCCCTTGGAGGAGTGCATGGTCATGACGGTGACTTTGCCCTTGCCGGCTACGCTTCCGCCGGAGGCGGAGGATGCCGAAATGCCGGCGCCCAAGAATCCATCTACGGCCCGGTTCACGGATCGTTCAGAACGCACCAGCACGGCAATGGCTTCAGGAGAAACACCAGCGGAAAGCCACGAGCGAACGCGGGAAACCACAGCTTCTACCTCAGCGGACGCATCGGCAACGGCCAGCACCGAAGGCACGGGGCCGGAACGCACAGACCGGTACCCGGAAGCAGTTTCTGGGGCATCTTCTAGGTCCGAGTACTCGATTCCGGACAGCAAGGACATCGCGTAGTCGAGGTTTTCCGCCGTCGTACGGTAATTGAGTTTCAACCGCCGTGAGCGGCCTCGAATATTGATCCCAAAGCGGGACATAGGCACTTTCTGCCCGTAAATGCGTTGGTGTGAATCTTCGGCGATGCTTCAACCTCGGTTTCCAAACGCTCTACGGTCCCGTCAGTCAGCGGGTGACTATTTCCTTCCCGTACAACGTCGCCACTCGGTTCTCGAAATTCGTTGTATTGAGGCGCCCCCCTCAGTTGAGGTTGCGATTGCGATTGCGAGGCTTCTATGTAGTCACTAGCCCATTTCGATGTATCGTTCGAAAAGCAATGCCAAGCGTTGCTCATTCGTTTGGAGTGCACGTTTTGCACCAAAGGCCTTGTCGACGACACGGTCTAGTGCGGCGTGGGCCTTAAGAAGTTCCGGGCTCATAGCTAGAGGGTTGTAGTGATCTGCAAGTGATCTCTCTGGGTAAAGATCACGTGCAGCTCTAACGTCACGACCAGCTTCGATGATCTGTTCTCGGAGATGTGAATCAACTTCAGGCAACGGAAGGTTATTCCAAACCACCGTATTTGAGAACCTGATATCTGACTTTAAAAACCCTCCAACAGCTCTTTGCCATGTCATGAAGGACGAACTAGAAATTACGCTAAACAAGAATCCGTCCGGGTCCATGGCTGTGAACAAGGCGTCTCCCGCAATTACTGTTTCAGGCAGGAGCTGAACTGTGTAGAATCTTCGCGTTTCGGAAACGACTCGGGGAATAGCAACGTAAGGACTTAGCGGCCTGTTTTGATTCCCACGAAATAAGTGCGGCGTGTGCCGCAGTTTGTATGCATCGCCGCCCGTTGGCTGTTCAGTCCGCCAAACACGGCATTTATCTACTCGCTCTTTCAGAATTGATGACTTGTTGATGTCAGCCGGATCGAAATCGCTGTCAGCCATCCACAAACACCACCTTGAAAGTCCTCTAACTAGTTCTCGACTCTGCTTGAAGGGGCGCAGATACTTTGCAGCTATGGGATCACTTGCAATCTCCGAGTAATCATCAAACTCGACGACTAGGTTGCCGCCGTCTGCGGGCATAGTTCCGAAATGAACGGTTGGGATCTGGTCACTGACCGGTTTCGTCTTTCTCCCAATTAAGACGTTGGGTCCGTCGATGAGATATGCGTTGATGCTCTTTGCAGTTCTCTCCTGAGGCTGTCCCTTGATGTGAGTGTACGAATATAGAACTGGCTCAGTTTTCTCGTTCTTGTCGTATCCAGTAATTACGCAGTGGACCGCGGCCGCTCCCGGCGCCTCTGATGCCCAGGCAAAGGTTTGGTGCGCAAACCGAATACGCCATCCTGCATCAAATAGAGGCTTAAAGAGCGGTAAGACGCCTTGGCCCTGAGCGATCGAATTCGTCGAGACAAAAGCAAAACGCCCGCCCGGAATGCCTTGAAAGAAGTCGCTGGATTTCTTAAACCATGCAGTTACGTAATCCAGGGTTCCATCATGTAAATCGCCCCATACGACTTTCAAGTCATCACGCTGGCTTTGCGCCTTTGCTTGATGGCCAATGAACGGGGGGTTACCTAGGATGTAGGTGGATTCTGAGGCGGGCACCAGTTCGCTCCAGTCCGTCCGCAGGGCGTTGCCGACGGTTATTTGGGCGGAGTCTTCTAGTGGGAGCATGGGGACCGCGTAGCCCAAGGTGAGGTTCACTGCTTGGTTAGCTTGGTGTTCCACCAGGAACATGGCGGTGCGCGCGATAGTGGCAGGCCATTCCTCGATCTCGATGCCATGGAACTGTGAGAGCTTCACGTGTACCAAGGACTCAGCCATCAGGGAAAGCTGCGTGCGTGCCGGGTCCAGCTCTTGAAGCCGGTTGTGAATCCTGAGCTCAAGCGCTCTAAGTTCGCGATACGCGATGATCAGGAAGTTTCCACAACCACACGCCGGGTCCAAGAAGTTCAGCGTGCCGAGGTGTTGGAGTAGTTTCTCGAGTTCGTTCTTCTTGGCGTAGGCCTTGGTGAATCGTTCCTCGAGCTCGTCCAAGAACAGCGGCCGAATGAGCTTAAGGATGTTCGTTTCGGTGGTGTAGTGCTCGCCGAGCTCGCGTCGCGCCTTTTTATCCTTGACGGCTTGGAAGAGTGAGCCGAAAATGGCAGGGCTGATACTCGACCAATTGAAGTACGCGGCCTGGATGAGGAGCTCGCGTGCTCCCCTGTCGAAATAGGGGATGTCTGTTGGTTCTCCGAAGACGCTGCCGTTGACATAAGGAAACGCTTGAATGAGGTCATCGTTTTGTGCGTAACGCTTGTCTTCAGGCTTGTTGAGTGCCTGATACAGGGTGGTTAGTTGTGAACCGAGGTCGCTGCCATCTTCACTGGTTCGCTCTTCCAAATACCTCGAAAAGAGGTCTCGTTCCCACAAGCCGGCATCATCCGCATACAGGCAGAACAGCGTGCGAATGAGAAACACCGAGGCCTGGTGATCGTCATACCCGGTAGATTCAAGATGCTCATACAAACGAGCCATCAAGTTAGCTGCCTTGATCGAAGCCTGTTCTTGTTCCTTAGACCCGAATTTTGCTTGCCGATAGCCAGCAAGGAACATCAGGTCTTCGACGTGATCAGGCAGAGCCTCGAGCGGGAACTCGATCGTGTCTTCTTCGCCCGGCTCGACGACCAGACTCAAAAGCCGGAACTTTTTAAAGTCACTCGTGATGACATAGTCCGGCCGCTCATTCACGGTCAATGACTCGATGTAGTCCAGCGCCTGAGCTTCAGCGGCCACGAGATCGCGGCCAGTGCTTTTCATCTCGATAAGAGCCGTGCCTGAAATCAACGCATCAATATAGCCACCTTGACCGGTTGAAGCGCGTTGAGCCCGCTTCTCATAAACGGCCGCCGTGCTATTAGTAATGCCGAATACTCCCAGCAGATCCCGCACAAAGCTTTGCGCTTCTCCACGCTCGTACCCTTCAGCGTCCCGCCACTGGGCAACAAAAGAGCCGGCACGATTACGGATGTCAGAAAAAACGAGAGGCTTCGCCACGAGTGTCCGATCTAATTGTCACTAAGAAACATCCCAGTACAGGTGATACTCCAAGAAACATAGAACGACCAGCACATTTACGCCAACCGTGTGAACGAATAACGATCGAGCAGCAGAGAGTCAAAACGAAAATTGCTCCAGCAATCGGTCTCATCGGACTTCTCGCGTTTCTCGTGGTGATCTTTCGAATTCTGCCAGTTCTCGTCGGCGAATCGTCTTACGGTCCGTTCTCCTACGGAGTGCTTGCCCTGCTAGTAATCGCATTCGCGGCAGGACCCGTTGTGGTGAGCCTAAGAAGAGACGTCGGGCTGAACTAATCCTAGGGAAGCAATTCAACGAATCTGTCTCAAAACTGGGCTCCAACTCGCGGTTGGTGTCCAGAAGATCCCATAGGCTGTGACACATGGCACTCCTTTATAGAGCTACCTTGAAGCCCACCAAAATGGAACTCATCAGCGGCTGGTTGCCCAACCAGCCGTGGTTCAAAGAAACCGAGCCAATCTATCTCAAGAGCGTTGGCTCGTTCCGATTCGATGATCCTGACGGCAAAGTGGGAATCGAAACCATCATCGTTGCTGGTGAGAACGCCATTTATCAGGTTCCGCTGACCTATCGCGGGGCACCACTTGAGGGCGCCGAAGCTCTCCTCATCACCACCATGGACCACTCAGTGCTCGGAAAGAGATGGGTATACGACGCCGTCGGCGACCCCGTCTATGTAGCGGAGTTGGCGAAAGCGCTTCTCGCCGGATACCCGCAGGTGAAGCAAGCAGTCGAGGAAAACGGAAAGCTTGTGCCACTCCCCGAGTCGGTACATCTTGAACACACGGGAACAACAGAGGCCAGCATCCCCGACATCACGCAACTGGAAATCGACACCGTCGAGGGTGTCACTTCCATTCACACCGGCGAGCTAAAGCTGTCAATCAACCGCGTTCTCGAACCAGTAACTAGCCCGACTGCACAAGGTTTCCTGACTGCAACCTGGGATGGCCAAGACACTCCCGTTCTGGTCGCTGTCGCACCATGAGTTCGGGTGGCTCCTGCCGCTCCCTCGCGCTTCGCACGGTGAGGCACCCAACGCAAGCTACGTCGTCGTACTAAGAATCCCAGCACCAATAACTAAACAGAAAGCGACCCCGGAAGCATCGAGCTCCGGGGTCGCTTTGGGCCTACGAGAAGTTGACCGTCAGATTAGAAAACGATGATCGGCTTCAACGTGGATCCGTCGGCGGAGTCGGCGAAGGCCTGATTGATGTCCTCGAACTTGTACTTCTTGATCAGCTTGTCGAACGGGAACAGGCCTTGCTCGTGAAGGCTGATCAATCGTGGGATGTATTCCTTCGGAACCGAGTCACCTTCAATGACCATGCTGACCTTGATGCCCGAAAGCAACAACGTTCCGATGTCGAACGGAGCTTCCGTACCAAGCTTCGCAGCGCCAACGAGGGCGCCGTGGCCGCGGGTGGCCAAGGAGTTGATCATCTGAGCGAACACCGGAGGAACACCCGTGGTGTCCAGCGCGTAGTTCACGCCGCCGCCCGTGATTTCCTTGATGGCCGCTACTGGGTCCACCTCTTTGGAGTTCACGGTGTGGGTAGCGCCAAGGGTCTTAGCGAATTCAAGACGCTCAGGAACGATGTCCACCATGATGATGGTGGTAGCACCCGATGCCTTCGCGGCAAGCATGCCGGCCATACCAACAGCACCGGTACCGAATACGGCAACGGAAGAACCTGGCTTAGGCTGCAACACGTTCAACACAGCACCGGAGCCGGTCATGATGCCGCAACCCAGTGGGCCAAGAATGTCCAAAGGCACGCTGTCAGGAACCTTCACAACACCGTGAGCAACGACGTTGGTGTGCTCAGCGAAGGAAGACTGACCAAAGAAGTGCGAACCGATTGGGCCGGACTCGTCAGAGAAAGCCTTCGAACCATCGGGGCGCTGAACGCCGAAGTTACGGTCGTAGAAGTTCACGCAGTACATAGGGTGACCTGCAAGGCACTGCTCGCACTCGCCACAGAAAGCTGGGCCGATAACAACCTTGTCGCCCACGGCGTAGCCGTCAACGTCAGCGCCAACGGCTTCAACGATGCCAGCACCTTCGTGACCCAAAACTACTGGCAACGGCACTGGGTACCACTGGTCGCGGATGATGGCATCCGTGTGGCAAACACCGGAAGCAACAATCTTCACGCGAAGCTCGTTGTTGCGTGGCTCATCAAGTTCAACTTCGCGGATTTCCAGATCGGTTCCGGGGGCAACGGCAACGGCTGCTCTAGTCTTCATTCAAATTCCTCACGTCGAGATGCTCTGCATTATTGCGTTCACGTGCAGATCTCTCGGACCCGAGGGGCTTCGAAACTTGGGACGTTACGTCACCTGGAGCTCATCGAATTCCGGGGGATGACCACGTGGGCATCCTTACGACTTAACACTACGCCTCGGTAGCTATGGCGATAGCGGATGTGGTCTGTGAGAACGGACGCAAGCCTCTGCAAACGCTTAACGCCCTTGTCAGGAAGCATCTGGCCTTTTACCGCCAAATGGCCAATGCTCCGGATAGGTATACGGCACCGCGACCACTTGCACGGTGTCCTCATAGATAATTCGGCCAGGCGTGCGGGTGCGAAGTTCCATCCACTGAATGCCGTGGCGATCAAGCAGCTGCAAGTATCCGGCCGTCATTTGCAGAAGTTCCGACGCGTCCGATTTGAACCAAGAACGTGCGCCGGGATTCAGGCTTGAGTCATAGCAATCGGGCGTCACGGTGGATGGATCCGTGTACGCGGCATTGGCCGCGGCATTCGACTCCTGGAGCCACCGCAGTTCGTCGGCGCTCAGGAGACCTTCGCTACGCAGGCCGTTAGCCATAGCAAAAACACCGGGAAACCGGCCCCTCTTATTCGGCACCGCACTTTGAAATCGAAGAAACTCAGCCACAAATTCACCCTAGCCCGGACGGGAGGCACCCAACGCAAGCTGCGGCGTCGTCGTAGTGAAATCCGCGCGGGAACCGGGGCCCTAGGGTTTGCTGCTGAATTTTTCGGGGCCCGGGTGAGATCAGTCCATGACCACCGAAAATTAGAATAAGTAGATTGACTAATGAGCCTTGACGGACGAACTGGCCATTCGTAGCGCAAGAAATGAGGAAGCAGGGAACTCAGCTGGTTCGCGCAATGCAAAAGAGAGAGCCGGCTTTCGACCTCGTTACCCTCGCGTACCTCGCGAAGGCAGTAGCTAATGAGTAAAGGTTGCCCGCAATGAATGACTTCCCAGAGTTGCAAAACACCGCGATCGACGCGCGCGACTGTCGCGGTCTTGCGGAGTTCTACAAGGAGCTGCTCGGCCTGCGCTACCGCGAGGGAGACGAACCGCCCGCGCAGCCAGACGAAGACATCGCTGATTGGTTAGTGCTTGTCACCGAATCTGGCCAACGGGTTCTCGCGATTCAAAAGAAGGTCGACACCCGGCCACCAACATGGCCCTCTGAAGAAGTGCCTCTACAGATGCATATGGACTTTCGAGTCCCGTCGGTTGAAGCGCTCGAACGACACCGCGCCCGCGCCGAAGCGTTGGGTGCCCGCATCATCCTCGACAGATCGGGGGATCACGACGAGCCGCTCATCGTGATGGCCGACCCCGCTGGGCACCCTTTCTGTCTGCTCGTCGAATAGCTACGGTGCGCGAAAGATTTTTGCAGCCGAGGCACCCAACGCAAGCTGCGGCGTCGTCGTACTGGAATCCGCACCAACCGCATACGCATGACGGGATCACTCCGGGCCGTCCCGCTGAGGGACAGCGGAACCCTTGGCCCGCACCTGAGCCGCTCCTGCTTCCTTAGTAGTTCCATAGATGGGGCACATGTAGCTACTGATGCACACTCGGATACAAATGCTACACTCGTGTCACATACAGGAGGCCCATCATGCGTGGACAGAAACTTGGTCGCCGGTTGGCATCAGCCGCCGCTACTAAGACAGTCGCGGGTAAATCTTTGAAGACTAGTTCGGAAGCACCTCAGGCCGGCACCACTCGTGTCAAAGTGTCCACTAAGTCAGTCTCTGCAGACCGTAAGAAGCCTGCTCGCGAAAGAAATAACGAACCCACCCAAGCACTAGAAGTCGTGGACAGCAGGGGTTTGGGCGCGGATGAAATCCAGCGAGCAATTGACTATCTTGCTTCCCTCCGAGACCTCCGCCCGGCCATGCGGACGCACCATCGAGCACAAGTGGAGGCTGCCCTCCTCTCAAACGTGAAGCTCATCTCTGATGCCACTCAAAAGCAAGCAGCCCGTAGCGCAGGAGTCCGCCTTCGCCTTCTGGAAGAGGAAGGATTTGAAACCTTCGAGAGCCTTGCACAAATTCGGCGTATTACGGAGAGCTCGGCTCGAACTTGGGTATCCAGGCAACGCAAAGCATCGTTGCTATTCACGGTTGAATATGACAACAAGGTTCTTATTCCAAAGTTTCAACTCACTGAGGAAGGGAAGCTTGATGACGCCGTCAGCACTTTGGTCACCAAGCCTCTCCTCGAAGCCGGTGTTGATCCGTGGACACTGTGGGCTTGGTCTACCCGTCCCACCGGACTGCTCAGCGATCAAATTCCCGCCGAAGTCGCCCGGGCGAACAAGCGTCGTATCCAGAAGGCTGTCAGTACCTACATTGCTGACCGTAAATTCCCCATCGGCGCATGAGTCCGGCATTCCCGCCTGAGGACCTGGACTGCGTCGATCCTGACAACTGCCCTGTAGCCATCAGCGACCTAGTTGCGCATGCGCAGGCAGGTACGTTGCCGGTGGCGACCCTCGACGAAGGAACTCAATGGCATCGAATCTACGATTCCCGCTTTGGGCGCACTGAGTTTAACCCTGGCTTAGGCAACGCACGGTTCTCACCCTTTGACTCGAAGTCCGATGGCGAGCGAGTACCTTCCCTCTACTTGGCAAGCTCACCCGGTGCCGCACTCCTAGAGACAGTCCTGCGGAACTTGGGCCCAACTGGCCCTCGCGAGGCAGACGAAGCCTCATTCGTAGGTATGCTTCACGTCCACCTCGACCTTCAACAGAGCTGTAGAGTCGCGGATCTTCGTGATAATCAGCTAAGCCTCTTGAAGCTCTCGCGCGAATCCATCGCTTCCAGTTCCGCAGAGCACTACCCCTGCACCCGCACGGTGGCCAAGGAAATTCACGCATCGCCTCAAAAGTTATGTGGAGTCCTCTGGCACTCGCGGCAGGTTGAGATGAATGGCCTACCTCCCGAGGAAGCGCTCGTGCTATTCGGGGATCAGCTGCCGCCACCGCATCAACTTCTGGATCTTCCACCCACCAAGCAAGCTATCGGCTCACTCTTTGAAGGTCAGGGTCGCGTGTACCTTGATGAACTTCTCGAAGAACTTGGCGTTAGCGTTGCCGACCTTGAGCGACCACTCCTTATCGCACCTCCTGATGGTGTCGTCGATGAGCCACTCCGCGAAAACTAAACCTGAGGATG
Organism: Neomicrococcus aestuarii; assembly: GCF_014201135.1. Classification (NCBI taxonomy): domain Bacteria; kingdom Bacillati; phylum Actinomycetota; class Actinomycetes; order Micrococcales; family Micrococcaceae; genus Neomicrococcus; species Neomicrococcus aestuarii. The sequence goes on from NZ_JACHDR010000001.1 coordinate 1,457,462, forward strand.
AACTGAAGTCCTGTCCTGAGGCACCCAACGCAAGCTGCGGCGTCCTCGTACTGGAATCCGCGCCAGCGGCACGCGCACGCCGCGAACAAACCGCTACCCCGCAAGCGCCGCGGCGAGGAACGCGAGCGTCCCACTACTGGTGAGCGTGCGTGCGAGATTCCACCGGTTCCAGCGGTCCTCGAAATCACGCCGCGCATTCGTCTGTTGCGCAATAGTGCCGGTGGGCGATTGCTCGAGGAGGCGATTGAGCGGCACGTTCGCGGCCGCCGTGATGCCGAACGTCAGTGCCGAACAGACCGCTCCCGCAAGTACCAGGATCACAGATGCAGATCCGTCCTTCCAGAGAACAAAAACGCTACTGACAAGCGACGATAGCGGCGCCACGAAGAAGACCGTCAGGAACCACCCGTTCAAGATCGCCGCGTTGATGGCACGGAACGCTGAGACGTAGGTGGCGTCGTCGACGCGGCGGAACGCTGGGCTGATGGCGCACGTGAAGGCGAAGAACAGCCCAGCGAGCAGTCCGTTGGTGACGATCGCGACTACCAAAATGAGGTCAAACATGGACAAAATCAGGACCCCAGCATCTTGCCGATAGTCGTCTCAAGTGGCGTGCTCACTCGGACGCTACGGTCTCCGCGCGGCAAGAGCAGCCCGCGCTCATCCGCCCGGTACAACTCCGCGAGACTCGCGGCAACGTGCGGTCGGAACCCGGCGTCCTGGAGCGCATCCGCCCACGCCTCTTCGGGGAGCGTCGCGACGTGCAACTCGCGCCCCAAGGCATCGCCCAGAATCTTCGCAACCTCCCGCTCGGAATACGAAGGCCCCACGATGTCCACCGCTTCACTGCTGGCCGGCGGTGACAACAGCGCTTGGGCTGCGACCGCGCCCAGATCCTGCGTGGCAACCATCGGAATCGGCTGGTCGGCAGAAGCCGCGAACACCGGATACACGCCCTCCTGGCGGGCAACGTCGATCACGTCGGCGACCTTCTCCTGGAAGTGCCCCGAACGCAGCGCCGTCACCTTCGCACCCGTGGCAAGAAGCGCCTGCTCCAACCGATACAACCCGTCAATGGGCCCGGTTCCCTCGGCCAGATCGGCGCCGCCAGAGGACAGCACCACCACATGCGGCACGCGCTGATCCGCGACGGCCTCGGCGATGGAGGCGATCAACGCGTCGGCGTGCGCCTCCGGGTCATCGGCGCCCAAGTCAAACGGCAACAGCGCGAAAAACCCGGTACTTCCGGCGAGCGCCTCCCCCAGCGCGGCCCGGTCTTCCAGTACGACGACGCTTGCTTGCGCTCCCTGCGCCTCCCACGTTCCAGCGTCCTGCGGGCGGCGAACCAGCACGCGAACCTCGGCTCCCGCGTCCAACAAATTCTTTGCCGTGGCCGATCCAACTCGACCCGTTGCTCCTGCGATGACGTACATGATGTGTCCTTCCGGTGTGACTGTGCTTCTGACGTTACGGGCGTCTATGCGGCAGAACCATGTGTGAAAGTGCGAAGTTCTTGCTCGATCGTCCAGCTTTTCCGGTCTCTTAGGCTGTCTCCGTGGGACGATGGCTGCATGGATCGAATACCACGCGGCGAAGGGCAGGATCGGCTGGCCCGAGTGCTGCACACGTTGCGGATGCGCAGTACGTTTTACTGTCACGCGGAGCTTGGTGAACCGTGGGCGTTGGAGATGCCGGCTATCTCGAACTCGGTGAGTTTCCATGTGGTGACGGCGGGTTCATGCTGGCTGCGTGTGCCGGGCGCTGAGCCGCTCGAGCTGCGCGCGGGAGACCTCGCGCTGGTGCCGCACGGTTTGGGGCATGACCTGCTGAGCGCCCCCGATGCTCGGAGTGGCCCTCGGGTGGATCTGCTTCCGCAAAAGTATTTGAGCAAGCATTATTCGGTGCTGCAGCACGGCGGTTCGGGTCGGGCTTCGCAGCTGATCTGTGGCGTGGTGACGTTCGATGATCCCGCGGCCCGCGAGCTCATGCGCACCCTGCCGGCGGTCCTGTTTATTGGCGGGGATACCTTTACTGCGTCGTCGACCATCCGGGATACGTTGCGCCTGATGGCCGGTGAGCTCTCCCACCTGCAACCCGGCGGCGAAGCTGTCGCGACGCGCCTTGCGGACATTCTGGTGGTGCAAGCGATCCGCGCGTGGCTCACTTCCTCGCACGACGACGCAGCCTCCGGCTGGCTCCGCGCCCTTCACGATGAGCGCGTTGGGCGGGTGCTCGAAGCAATCCATGAGAATCCAGGCGACGAGTGGAATCTCGAGCGTTTGGCGCAGCTAGCGACCATGTCCCGATCTTCGTTCAGCTCCCGCTTCACCGAGCTCGTGGGTGAAGCGCCGATCGCCTACCTGACTCGCTGGCGCATGAACGTCGCGCATTCTCGGTTGCTCGAAGAAGACGTGACCGTGGCCAGGCTCGCTGCCGAGCTCGGCTACCAATCCGAAGCCGCGTTCAACCGCGCCTTCGCCCGAATCATCGGCCGCTCCCCCGGCTCACTTCGCCGGCGGCGCGCGTAAAGGCTGCCACCCCGGCGAGGTGCGGCAACCCGAAACGAGCTAGCACAAAACCACCGATTCCCCCACCGGCGACCAGTACGCGCATGGCCTTAGAGTACCAACGTAAGCTGCGTCGTCGTACTAAAAAATATCCACCGACAGCCGGACCAAGAAGTGACCACTGACTACAAAAGAAGCGGGGCCGGATCAATATCCGATCATGGCCCCGCCGCAATGAGTGTGCTTAGTTCGGAGCGGCTCTGAACAAGTTAGCTCAGTACAGCTGGCTACTGTTTTCCTGCACGTAAGGAATCGTGACGTCCTGCAATGAAGAGCTCACGTTGATTTGCATGGAATTCGTGACGGTGCGGCCATTGGCGGGCTGAATTGTTGGCGGCTGCTGAACGCCGGGATTCCGCAAGAGTTCGAAGAGAATCTCGAACACGCCCGTTTGGGTTGCCACTCCAAGTGTGTTGCCGTTGTAGGCGATCTGGCTGTGCGTGAACGTCAACGTGGTCCATGTGCCGATCGTTGAGGTGCTGGTCCACGTCCAGGCGGATCCGCCGTTGTCTGGCAAGTCAATCCACGTGGACTGGTTGTCCAAAAGCTTGTACACGGTGTTGTCAAAGGTCAGACGTACGGTGATGGGTCCGCTGACCCAGTTCTTATACGTGTCAAAGGTGACCTGGTTGTGAATGGCCTCGTTGAAGATCATCATCTGCATTCCCAGCTGGAACTCGACCTGCTTCAACTCGGGATTTTCGTCCGTGATGAGGCCGTGGGGCCACGTCGTCGCGTTGGTATCTCCCTGGTCGGTGTTGGCCGATTGCGTGTCAGCCAGAGTGACGTACTGACCAGCAAGATTCGTCGAGGATGCCGCAAATGCGGGTGCCGGACCGGCAGCGAGAATGGTCGCTGCCGTCCACGCGAGGCCAGCGCCAATCATTGGACGTCGGCCCACGGTGGGGCGTGAAATGGTCAGGGGTTGTGCAGGACTTTGAGCCTGTTGCATGTTGATTTCCTAGGTACCTGAGGCGAGGTCGGGCCCAGTTGGCCCTGGAGGTGGGCTAAACAAACCCCAGATCCACTAGAAAAATTGTATGTTTTTACTATAAAAATTGTTGCAACTTGGTATCCACAGCCCCTCCCCCGACATCGGTCGCGACAGTTGGGACTCTACATATCTAGACCATCGGTCTATTGCGGGCACGTGAATGGCAATCCGCCATGAAGCAAATGCGCACGTCGAAGCCCGTGGAGGCAGTAGTAGCCGGAATTTCATCCGCGAAAAGATGCGGAAAAGATTCTTTGAAAAGAACTGAGGCCTCGTCTCCGGAAGGGCGTCAGCGCTTCCAGAGACGAGGCCTCACGAAGATTCGGTGTGGCTAAAGGTCCTTAGCCCCGCGGGCCGAAGCCGATCGTCACCGGTTGCGGGGCGGGAGTACTGCAGCAGGACGACGACGCAGCTGCAGTTTCGCTGGCAGGCTCAGGGGCCGAGCAGCAAGAGTCAGCGGAGGCGCCCGCATCGGCAGAGGCCGCGGGGGCCGGGGCATCGCACGATCCACCAAGATCTGACGAGCACACGCCTGTTGCCGGCAGCTCGAGCTCGACGGAATCGGCAGCAGCGCGGTCGCCTGCGAGTGCGGCCACAATGGATCGGACCTGCTCGTAGCCGGTGGCCATGAGGAACGTTGGTGCGCGGCCGTAGCTCTTCATACCCACAATGTAGAAGTCGGTTTCCGGATGGGAAAGCGCTCGCTCGCCGTGAGCTTTCACGGTTCCGCAGCTGTGGAACTCGGGGTCGATCAGCGGGCCAAGCTCGCGCGGAGCTTCCACCATGAGGTCCATGTCCAGGCGTAGCTCTGAGAGCATGCGCAGGTCGGGCCGGAAGCCGGTGGCTGGAACCAATAGGTCGACGTCGAGGGTGCGCTCATCGGCGAGCTTGACCGTCAAGCGGTCGTCAGCCTCAAGTGCAGTGACGGATACGTTCTCGAGAATGGCGATGTCACCATTTTCGACGAACTTCCGCAGTGACGTTCCCAGTTGGCCACGTGCGGGGAGCTCGTCAAGAGCACCGCCGCCATACAGCCGGACTGGATTCGCGACTCCGCGCAAGCCCCAGTAAATAGTAGTTTCCGGGTGCTTCTGGCGTAGCTTGCCCAGACTGATGAGCGTGTTCGCAGCCGAGTGCCCGGCACCCAATACCAAAACAGTCTTACCCGCGAACCCGTCGAAGTCGGCACCCAACGGATCCGGCAGCGGCGTCGTGATGAATCCGGCGTCGCGAGCCGCAGCTTCACCGATTGCCTCAATCCCCGATCGACCCACGGGATTCGGAGAATTCCAGGTACCGGAGGCGTCGATCACGGCGCGAGCGAGAATGTCCTCAACTCCGGTTTCCGTTTGCGTGCGCACGAGGAACAGGGATTCCTTGCGGCCGCCGGTTCGGGTCTTATCGACTCCCCCACCGTCTTCGCGGACGCGGGTCACGTTCGTGACGCGGTGACCGTAAGAGATGCGAGGCGCCAGTTCGGGATGCTCGGAGAGCGGCGCGAGGTACTCGTTGACCATGTCGGCACCGGCGGGCAGCTTCGTCTCGCGGGGAGCCTCCCACGTGGCGGTGTAAGTATCAGTGGTGGTTTCCAAAAGTCGGCGCGATGCCGCGTCAATGTTGTAGCGCCACGTGGAGAAGAGCTTGATGTGGCCCCACGCCTGCATGGCCGCGCCTGCGCTGGCGCCAGCCTCGAGCACGCGAACGTCCAGATTTCGTTCCAATAAGTGCGCGGCCGCGGCAAGACCGATGGGTCCAGCCCCAATGACGACGACGGGGTAGCTATTCTTCATGACCACGCACTCCAAGACTGAGACAACTCTAAAGACATAGACGAACTTCAATGTCTCAATGCTACGTCAAGACATACGCGATTGCGCATATATTGCTTCGCGGATACGCGCCACCTAAAGCAGCGGCCCATTAGCGGAATACTGCGAGGTGACGTATCCATTTCGAATGGCGAGTTCAGCCACCTCTAGCCGTTGAAGTGTTGACATGTCCCTTCGCACGTCTGCGAGCGCTCGCCCCACGGTTGTTGAGCGAACACCGCGGTAGAAGATCAGGTTGTCATTGATGTTGTCGACGTCATCCTCGTCGTCCATCAGATCGGTGCGATATTCCAGCTCCATCCACGCGGGCAGCGCTCTGCGCACGCGGCGACTCGTGCCAACTTGAATTTTAGGGACATCAACGGGCAGTAGTTCCAAGAGCTTGAAGACCGATTCGCGGTGCAAGAACGCATCTCGCCCCGCGAGGGCAACGGCAATCATGGGTTTCGTGAACGACGTAGCCTGGATATCGCGGTGCGTGTAGACGCCGTTCCCAAATGCTCGTAAGGCTCCGCGGGCTGCAAGTTTGCGCAGTTCAACCGCCGGAATGCCGGCATCTTCAGCCTCTGCAAGTGTCACCACGCCGTGACTAACGGCCGCCATTTCACGCAATTCTTGCCGATATGTCATGCATTGCCTCCTGCCAAATACGTACCAAAAAACGGTACGTTTCTGACACGGCCCACAGATACGTACACGAGTATTTTGTCGCCTTTTCATCGAGCGCGGGCGGGGTGTGGATATGTGGTTGCTCCGGCGAAAATTAGTCCACAGAAGGATCTATTGCTGGAAGCGAAGTAGGTGGCTCAACAATCCACTCCCTTCAGATGCCACCCATCAGGCGCGATGGATATCCCCGTTTAGACGTTCGTCTAACCCTGTGCGACTTTCGGACTATCTTTTATAAAAACCGTTTATTTGGCCGCGGCGCGTTGGTAGCGTAACCAGCGCGGACGTAGTTCATAGCTAGTCATTTTGGGGCTATGAGGTTCGCTCTCATGATCGGCGGGTTCGGCTCACGAATTCGAACATCGAAAACTGAGAGGGGGGATTTACCGTGGTCAAGATTGCAATGGCTGAAGAGAAGCACTTCTCTGCCGAAGCTGCTGTGGCACCCGGTGGCTGGTGCTGCACGTGCTGCTGCTGGTGCTGGGTAAATATCTTCAATTTCTAGTCAGATTCATCAGTGAACAAGGTTGGCGTTGCTAGCTCTCGCGAGTCAAGTACTGGTTAGCGGCGTCAACTGTTGAAAGAGACCTCATGACCTCTCGCCCTGCACAATCTTCTTCCTTCACGGATCACCCGGCCAGTGATTCTTCCTTCCTGCACGACGGCGCAAAAACGCCATCGGCCGCCCTCGCCCAACTCTCCAACGTCGTGAAAACGTACGGCAGCGCCACCGTAGTTAACGGTGTCTCGCTAGATGTCCTCGACGGACGCACCACCATGCTGGTGGGCCCAAACGGCTCCGGCAAAACCACCAGCATGGAAATCTTGGTGGGACTGCGCCGACCAACGAGCGGTAAGGCCCGCATCCTCGGCGAAGAGGTGGTTCCCTCTGGCAAGCACCGTATCGTCACGGGTGTTCAGCTTCAACAGTCCGGATTACCCGGACGCATCAAGGTCAAAGAGGTTCTGGGCAGTGTCGCCTCTCTCTTCGAGGAACCGGACGACATTTGGGAGCTCGCCGGCAGCCTGGGCTTGCAAGCGCATTGGAACAAGGCCGTGGACAAGCTTTCTGGCGGACTCAAGCGTCGTGTAGACATTGCCGCCGCGTGTGTAGGTCGCCCGCGCTTCTTGCTTCTCGACGAGCCAACGTCCGGTGTTGATCCAGAAGGCCGGGCGGAGCTGTGGGAATTCTTGAGGACCAGGGCACGGGCAGGATGCGGAATCCTGGCATCCACTCATGACCTGGAAGAAGCAGAAGCCTTTGCCGACCAGCTCTATGTGATGGGCAAGGGACGCATCCTCCTCCATGGCACCCCTCACGAGGTCCTTTCCTCCGCGGGCGGCGACTGGCGATTGCGCATCAACGATGCCAGCCCCGCGCAGATCCGCGTCATTGAAGAATCAGGATTCGAGCACGGACGCACCGGTATCACCAGTCTGGTGATCGGTACCTCCGACGGACTCGAGCGCTTGCGCCAAGAGCTGGTTCAGGTGGATTCCGGACCGGAAATTCGTTCCGGCCGCATCCGCTTAGAGGACGTTTTCGCTGTTACCTCGTGGAGGGAGATCTAGACCATGCAACAGACTGTGCCACCCACCACCGAACGCAAACTGCCGCGGGCCGGAAGCTCGTGGAACATGCTCACCACGTGGACCACGCAAGAAATCTTGCTCCTCTTAAGGGAGCCCGTGGCGATCTTCTTCTCGCTGGTCTTCCCGATCGTCATTTTCATCTTCATCGGCGTCCCGTTTGCCAACGAGGACATTGGGGACGGCGTCCGCTTCATTGACGCGATGTTCCCGTCGCTCGCCGGAACGGTGGGCGCCAACCTGCTGCTGATGGGTCTCCCGATTTATGTGGCCGAGCTGCGCAGCAAGGATGTGGATAAGCGGTACCGTGCCATGCCTCTACCGGGATGGGTGTTCGGTGCGGCCCTTGTGATCTCTACCTTGGCCCTTGTCATCGCCGCTACGGCGTTGATCGTGGCACTCGTGGCTGTGACCTTCGGGTTGCGCTCCGAAGTGATTTCGCCGTCGTTCTTAATTCTCTTCTTCGGCTTTATCGCCATGCTGTGCCCCTGGGGTCTCTTCCTCGGCACCCTGCCGTTCTCGCCCCGCGCTATCCAAGCCATCACCGCCGGCGTCTTCTTCGTGATGTTCTTCGGCTCCGGAGCCGCGGCACCGATTGACGGCCTGCCGGAAGTCATCAAAACAGCCCTCGAATTCAATCCGCTCAAAATCTGGTTCGACGCCATGGTCAGCGTGTACGTAGGCCACGGTCTCCCGTCGGAATCCGTCTGGAAAATCCTTGTCACCCTAGCGGTCTCCGCACTCTTGCTGGTGATCGGTCTCAAGAATTGGAATAAAGCCTCATGACAACCACCACGCCCCACCTCAAAACCACCTTCTACAACCAGTCCGTCCCGTGGCTTCCGGTGAAATCCACCCGAGCCGAGTACGACTCGATGCAAGAAATGCTCAAGGTCTACAGCCCGTTCGGTGAGATCCGTACCGTCATGACTTCGCTACGCCCAGGCATCGGCGTGGACGGTTACCAGGGTTCTGCGACGCCCATGTCCTTGGACCACGTGTTCCGTCGGATGATCGGACTGCCCGGATTGGACACCGGTTTGGACCGGGACATTTACGGTGGCGGCAAGGGCCTGACCATCGCGGATTCGGTGCTCTCGTCTTTGGGTGAGGCGATTGAGCGCATGCTCGGCTCCTTCTCTTGCATTACGCAAGACAACCTCTCGGCGCAATGGTTTGGCTCCGCCACGGAACTCGAGGCGATGGGACGCAAGTACGTGGGACCCGAGCAATACCCGATGTTCGCCGAGCAGCAGCTCGAAATCGACGGGTTCTTGTGCGAGGCCTGGAACGCCGAGAGCAAGATGCACTGGATCCCGGGCACCAACTTGCTCACGGGCGAAGAATATTGGGTGCCTGCACAGCTGGTGCACCTCTTCTACTTCCGCGAGCACGGCGAAGCGCGCATCGGTGTTTCCTCCTCCGGCGGTCTCGCGACGCACCTGAATGATGAGCGTGCGCTCTCGCACGGAATTTTGGAGATTATTGAGCGCGACGCCGCCAACTTGAGTTGGTTTACCAAGGTGCTGCCCCAGCGGGTGGAGATAGATCGCGAGTTCAAGGACCCTGCCATCCGGCGGTGGATGGAAAGCGCCGAGCGCGCCGGCATCAACGTGGACTTTTACGCGCACCGCACGGATATCCCGGGGGTTGTGGTGGTCACCGCGATCTCCGTCGAGGACAGCCTCGACGAGAACGGCTACCTCGCCGGCGGTGGCGTGGGCATGGACGCGGAGTCCGCGGTCCGCAGTGCGATCGCCGAGCTCATTCAGTCCGAACGCATGGTGCGCACCCCAGAAATCGCGCCGTCCTGGCGCGTGGTTCAGGGCTTCAAACGGCTCTTCGGCATCAACCGAGACGCCACCGCGAGCGACTTCACCAACTTCATTCAGGTGGTCCCGTTCTACGGGTACGCGGAAAACCAGAAGACCTTGGACTGGTACCTGCGAGCGACCGATCAGCCCGTGGTCAAGCTCTCCGAACTACCGAACAGCAAACCGACGGACGATGTCTCCGAGTTGGAATCCATTCTGGAGATCTGCCGGACGGCGGAGCTGACACCGATCGCTTTTGACTTCACGCCGAGCAACTTCAACAACGTGAAGCTCAAGAAGGTCTTCATCCCGGAGATGGTGCCCGCGTTCCCACCGAACCTCATGATGCTGGGCCACTACCGCTACTACGAGCTTCCGCAGCGGTTGGGCCTGAGCAACGAACGGCTCACCTACGAAGAGCTCACCACTGAGCCACTGCCATACCCGTAAAGAGAGGAACTACTTTTCATGAAACAACCCAACAAAACCTGGGCGATCGCTACCTGCATCCTTCTTGTTGCTAAGACGTTCATGATGGGCATGTCCTTCGGGGCCGGGCTCATGAACTGGAACGCACAGATCCCGCCGCTGCCGTTGCCCACGTTCCTCTTTGCACTCGCATTCTTGCTTTCTTCTTTGTTCATGAGTGGCAGGAACATGCTGGTGGGCCACTTATCCAGCCTGGTGTTGGGCATCGTCACCGGTTGGAGCGCAGTGTCCTCTTTGCTAGTTCAGCAGTACACCGCGTGGTCCACGGTCGCGCTGGTCACCAGTGTGGCGCTCATGATTGCCGCCGGTGCCGCTGCGATCCAACGACGCTCTTTCGATCAGTCACAGGCTCCCGCGACTTCTCAGATCTAGACAGTTACTCACTTCAACCAACCCCGCTACTCGTGACGTAAAGGAAAACTTCTCATGACTTTGACCGTTGAACCCCACGTTGAGCACTCCCCTGACCTTGGCGAAGGCCTGGTCCTGAACCCCGCGTTGAAGGTCATTCGCGCGTCCAACGATGAAGTGATTGTTCGCCACGGCTCCCGCGGCCGCAGCACCCAACGCTTCACTGATCCCGAAGCAAACGGCGTGCTCGGCAACCTCGTGGAACTCTTCCACGAGCCGTACGCCGTTGAGTCCCTCAGCACCGAGCACGAACAGATCTTGGCTCGCGAACTCGCCGAGAACGGCGTCTTGGTCCCGCAATCGCAACTGCGCTACGCCTTCTTGGTAGCTGGTCTCGGCCGCCCCGTTGAAGAGGTGACCGGCACCTACGCGATCATCGGCGAAGGCGTGCTGGCGCAAGAGGTAGCCCGCTCTCTTCAGGACGCGCTTCCTTCGGTTCAGTTCACGTCCTTGAGCTCCGTGAGTGAGATTTCGGATGACCCAGATTTCATCATCGCGGTAGCGGACACCCCGAACTTGGGCTTCTTCTTTGACGTCAACGAGTACGCGTTGACCACCAAGACTCGCTGGCACGCCGCCTACGTGGACGGACCGGAAGCAATTGTTGGACCGCTCTACGACCCCGAGCACACCGGCTGCTTCCACGACTACGACGTCCTCGACGAGTCCGGCCGTTCCTTGCGCGTGGACCACATGTACTCCAAGTTCCAGCCTGAAGAAGGACAAGCCCCCGAACACAAGATGCCGCTGTTCTTGGCGCAGCTCGTGGCCGGATACCTCACCTTGTCCGTAGTCCAGGATGCGCTGCGCGAAGGCAGCTACTTGGAGGGCGAGTTCATTCGCTTGGACACAGACCGACTGGAAGTCATCAAGCAACAGCTCAGCCGCATCGCGCGCTGCCCCGCCTGCATGGAGAACCGTCCGGACCTCCGCCACCCCTTCGTCTAGAGTCCACGACTAGCTCTTTAAGCCGCACTCCTTCTCTTTAGCCGCATCCCTTTTCTCGAGAGGCACTCTCATGCGCGCGCGCACTACTTTGCATCAAGAGCACATTTACCGAATGCTCGAACAGACCCTTGTCCCACCCACCACGGTGACCGAGCTTGATCAGGACACCATCCTCGCGGCCACCAGCCGGCTCAGCGACATCCGCGGTGACGCGTCGGAGCGCTATCAGCTGGATTCGATCCTGACGCCTGCCCTCCTGAAGCGTCTTCCGAGCGCCGACGAAGCGCAGTGGATCCGCGAATACTTCATGACCACCGCGGCCGAAGGTTTCGACCGCGTCAAAGAAGCCAAGACCCGCTGGGCGCGCACGTGGCATGACACGGACAACTTAGAGTCCGTCATGTCAGCGTGCTGGCAGGATCCGGTCACGGTGGGCGCGCTTTTTGGCATCGACGCCCTCGTGGTGATCGACGGCGCTCTCTGGCGCCAAGTCGCCGGTCGTCCCGGCTTGATCTTCGAAGGTCTCCTCACCGAGACCGCGCAAGAACGGCTCGCCAATGCGCTCCCGTGGGATGCATCCCCGGAGAATCTCGAATCCGTGGTGTTCCTCGTTGGCGCGTTCGCCCGCTTGAGCTTCGTCCACGGGCAGCGCACCTCCCGGGCCGCCCACCAGGCCGCCGGCATGGCGGCCTCCGGAATGATTCGTGCGTCCTTGAGCGAGCGTCGTCGTGCCATTGTGGTGGACCAATTTCTGGATACCCCGCTCAATCAGGAGCTGGCGTGCGACGGCGTGAGCCGCGCCCTGTGCGCCATCGTCCGCGTCGCTCCGCAGCCCACGCAAAACCCCGCCCCCACGAGCCCTGAAGGAGCCCACTCATGAGCGTTGACGTTGACCTCAAACTCAAGGCGCCCGGGATTGACCCTGCTGTCGCCGCCAAGCTCGAGGACTTGGGCCCGGAGGCCCGCCGCGCGCTCGACGAGTTTGCGTCCTCCATCGAGGACCTCGCCGCGAACCACGAAGACCCCAACCTCCGACAGATCCTGCACCGCGTGTTTGTGCGCTCCGTCAACGAGTTCTTCACAGCGGAAAACTCGAGCATGCAGTTGCCCGTGAACCTCATGAAGTACATTCGCCCCGCCACGGACGAGGCCGCCATCGCGTTGCCTGCGCCGGACCGCGAACGCGACGCTGACCTGGACGAAATCTTCACCTCGCGCCGATCGCAACGCTCGTTCGCACCGCAGCCCATGAGCCTTCAAACTCTCGGAACCGTCCTCGGCACCGCGCTGGGCAAAGTGGATACCGAGGACGGCTACGGCGTCCGCGACCTCCCCCTCTTCCCCTACCCCTCCATGGGTGGGCTGAGCGCGTTCGAGGTAGGCATCGTCGTACAAAAAGTGGAAGGCGTGGCCCCCGGGTACTACGTCTATGACCAGGTGGGGCACCAATTGGTCCCGAAAATTGTGGGTGATCTGCGGCTGGGGCTGCAAGAGGTCACGTTCGAATCCGAGTGGCTGCTGTATGCGCCAATCGTGCTCGCGATCGCGGGCCGTGCGGAGAAGAGCGAGTGGAAATATCACACCCGCGGGTACCGCATTGGGCACATTGATATGGGCGCCGCGGTCCAGTCCCTCTACCTGTCCGCGTGGGCCTCACAGGTGGGGGCGTGCGCGGTTGCCGGATTCTTCGACGAAGCGATCAACTCACTTTTAGGGTACGACGGCGCAGACACTTACGTTTCGCTGTTAATGGGGATGGGTGAAGTGGCTACCCCACTGTTGGCGCGTCAACGATGAACGAGCTGATCTTCGCGTGCGTCGCGGTGCTGATGACCATGGGCGCGTCCGGTATTGCGCTCATGGTGTATCCGCCGTTGCGGCGTCACAGCGTGGTGATCATGCCCGTCATCCTAGGCGCCGCGTGTTTGGCTTTGGGCGCGTATTTGTTGGCGTATTTATGGCCGTCGTACGCGTCGCCGGGTATGCTCGCGGACAAGCTGGTGTTCGGTGCAGGGCTCTTTGGCGGTTTCGGAAACGTGGCCACCGGGTTGGTGATCGCGCTGATCTCGGCGGTTGTCGCCTTCACTCTGGAGGGCCGACTCAAGCGGTGGAGCGTGGCGCGCAAACGGCGCGCAGCCGAATCCGCCGGGCTGTCTTTCTTAGGGTTTGAAGCTCCGACTGCCGCGGAGAGCCTGCAAGAAGTCGGCGATGTGGCGAAAAAACCGCTGCTTTTCGGAGCGCTGTCCGTCTGGACCGGAAGCGCGGAAGAGTTTTTCTACCGCGGAACCGTGCTGGTGGCCTCTATCGGGACCGCCTTGTTTTGGCCCGCCTTCGCACTGCAAGCCGGAACCTACGCGGTCTCTCACCTGGCGTTTGGTTGGCCAGCGATCCTCGGGAAACTGTTACTGGGCTTATCGTTCGGAGCCGCAGCAATTGTAGGAGGCATGATCCCCGTTATCCTCGCCCACTGGGGATACCAATGGTTGGTTGCTCGCCAATTTAGGGCGCCGTCATCTTCACGAAAGTCCGCACGAAAGAAGCCCTCCGATGCCGTCTCCACCTAATGCTCCCTGGGTCAGCCACGGGCTGATCGACGCCTCCGTCACCGTCACCGGCTACCGCGAATCCTCGCTCGACGCACCGGATCTAGCCCAACGCGCGCTCGCCGAACTGTGGGCCGAGTTCGGGGTGGTCGGCGTCCGAGACGTCGGCAGTTCCGTGACCGCGAACCTGCGGCAACGCGAACTCAGTCGGGGTTCGTCGGAGCAAACACCCGGCCCCTCATCGCGACCCGGTCCCGAGCCCCACGGAACCCACGTCCACCACACCGGGCTGGTACTGGTGGAAGGCACCCCACTGGGGGACGGCGACGTCGTACTCAGTGAAACCGCCCTCGATGCTGCACTGGGAATTGCGACCGCGTTCGACCCCGACGCGCCCACGCTCATGTTCAAGACCGAGTCCGCGGCTTGCCTCGCTTATTGGGCGGGGCAAGCGCGGAAGCGGCATCCGAACGCGCGAATCTCCGCTCGCGGGGCCACCGCCGTTGATGTGGCGGTGTCTGCCGGGCTGCACGTTGTGGATTCGTTTCCGTGGCTCGCGGTTGCCCGGCTTGGCGCTTCGGGTCCTTCGATGTCCACGTCCAATCTGACGCCGGTCGAGGTATTGCAAGCGTGGGCGCGAGCCGACGAACGGGCGATTGCGGCCCGCGTTGCCTGGCTCGCCGAACACAATGTGGCTCTGACCAGTGAGTTTCTGGCGCTTCGCCGCAGCGTGTTCATCAAGGAAGCGCTCACGGCCGCGCACCTGGACCGGATCGAAGCGATCCTCCCGCACGTCCGACACGTCGCCGATATGCGCCGGGCGGGCGGTTACCTGAGTGGACGCCGTTCGCTCTCGAAGTTCGCCGGGATCGAGCAGCCCAAGTCTCAGCAACTGGCCGAAGCCGAGGTGGGCTGGCAAAAGATGCTTGCCGCTGCCGCGCACGCCGTTGACGCGGGGCTGCGGTTGTTGCCTGCGAGCCGTAGCCCGCTCTTGACGAGTTGCCCCGGGTACAGCCTGCTCGAAGAACTTGCTGTCCTGGTACACGCAGGAATTCCGGCCGAAACTGTGTTTGACCTCGCCGGAAGCGAGGCCGCAGAGGTGCTGTCCTTGCCGCTCTCCACCGCGCCAGTCCTCACCGCGGATTCGGCACCCACGGATCCTTCGCAGATCTTGCGCTTGCGGGCAACCGACTCAAGGATCACAGCGGGACTGTAGCTGCGTCGTCGTAATCTAGGAATTGAACCCGATGCAAGGAGTCCACGTGAACCGCCGTTTCCCCAAAGTCAGCGAACTGCGCCCGCTCATGCAGTTTGAGCGCCCCTCGTTCAGCCGCGAAGCCAGGCTTGCGAAGGCCGCCGACGTGTGGGATCTGCGCACGATCGCGAAGCGTCGAACCCCCAAGCCAGCCTTCGATTACGTCGACGGCGCCGCCCAGCGCGAAATCACCGTGGCCCGCACGCGCGCCGCTTTCGACGCGGTAGAAATCCTGCCGCGCATCCTGCATGGCACGGGTTCCGTGGACCTTACGACGACGATCGCTGGCGGACACTCTGCACTTCCGTTCGGCATTGCGCCCACTGGGTTCACGCGATTCATGCACTCGGAGGGTGAAGACGGCGGATCGGTAGCCGCTCGCGACGCCGGGATTCCGTTCACCCTGTCCACGATGGGCACGCGTTCGCCCGAGCAAGTGGCCGAGGCCGCACCAGGTGGACGACGTTGGTTCCAGCTGTACTTGTGGAAGGACCGCGAGCGGTCACTGGACTTGCTGAAGCGGGCAACCGACTCCGGCTTCGACACCTTGCTGGTCACCGTGGATACGCCTGTCGCACAGGGCAGCGCCTGCGCGACACCCGCAACGGCATGACCATCCCGCCGAAGCTCACGCTGAAGACCGTGGTGGATGCGTCTTACCGGCCCGAGTGGTGGTTCAACTTCCTCACCACAGACCCGCTGACCTTCGCGTCCTTGTCCGGGTCCAGCGCGGACTTGCCATCCATCATCAACTCGATGTTTGACCCCACGCTGTCCATGTCAGACCTCGAATGGGTCCGCTCCGTGTGGCCTGGAAAGCTGTTTGTGAAAGGCATCCTGACGGCCGAAGATACGCGCCGTGCACTGGATGTTGGAGCTGACGGGCTGGTGGTGTCCAACCACGGCGGTCGACAGTTGGATCGCGCGCCTGTGTCTCTGCGAGCTCTTCCGGAGGTCCGCGCCGAGGCAGGTTCTTCTGTGGAGATCATCCTGGATTCGGGCATCATGTCCGGCGCGGACATCGTCGCGGCGTTGTGCTTGGGCGCTGACTTTGCGCTGATCGGCCGGGCATACTTGTACGGACTCATGGCCGGCGGACGCGAAGGTGTTTCCCGAACGATTGAGCTGTTGGCCAAGGAAATGGAAGTGACCATGCAGCTCATGGGCGCCGGATCCGTCGCCGATCTTGGGCCACACCTAGTGCGGGTGTAGCGAGGGCTGGCGCAACCCCACCCACGGTGCATCGTAGGGATTGTTGTGTGATCGTACGTTCAGAGACTACGATCACACAACTCCAGCTACATGTAGGCAAACGAGCGGGTTTTCCAGCCAAAGAACCCGCAACTATAGCTACGATTTCAGTGGCGCGATCCGCGTGAAACGCAACAATCGCTACACTCGGTCGCCCGTCAACTTCGCCAGACACTTCGGCGCGCAACTATGGCTACGAGTGACGCGATGATCAGCCGGCTCTTTCCCGCACGTCTGCAACAATCACTACGATTCCGCGCTGGCCACCAGCCGCATTACCCCAAACTCCCCACGACCTCCCGCAACGTTTCCTTCCACGGCGTCTCGCTCATCCCGAAGTACTCCCGCGCTGCGGAATCGTCCATCACGAACGGCTCTTCAAACTGGTGCTTCGTCTCCTTGAGTTCGCGCAAGATCGGCACGAAAAGCGATGCCGCCCTAATAGCACGGGCAGGCACTTCGCGCACGCGCGCCACATGGCCCGTCATCTGAGCCACCTGCTCAGCGACCAGTTGGAAACTCACCGCAGGCGCGCTCGGCGTATGCCAAGGGTGTCCCCACGCTGCGTCGTCGTGCTCCAGCTCCGCAATCCGAGCTATCAGCCGCCCCGCGTCGCGAACTGACGTCCAGGTGTGCGGCGCGTTCTTGCGGCCCACCGGCAGCCATGCGGTTTTACCGTGCGACACCGGCTTGATCAGGAAACTGCCGAGGTAGCTTTGGTCTGCGATGTCGACGCCAAGGTAATCGGAGGAACGCACCTCCGCCACCCGAAGATTCCCCGCCCGATGCTCCGCCAGCGCGTCCTCCCACATCTGCACGCGGACCGCGCCCTTGGTGCCATTGGGCCGAAGCGGCGTGGACTCGGTCATGGGCGCGGACACCTTGCCGTAACCGTAGAGGTTGCCGGTGATGACCAGCTTGAGGCCGTGGTGGGACGCCGCAGCGAGGACCGTCTTGTTGATGGGTGGCCAGGTCTTCGCCCACTCGCCGTAGTTCGCGGGGTTCATCGCGTTGACGATCGCGTCGAATCCGGCGCTGGCTTCGGTGAGCTGTCCCGCATGCGAAGCATCAAGCACCCGGTGCTCGGCGTTCTTCAGTAGCTGGTACCGCTCGGGGATGATTTCTTGGCTTGCTTCATCCAGTACGACGCCGCCGCGCCACTTCCCGGAACGAGAGCCTACGGTGACGTCGTGGTTGCGAGAGAGCAGTTCGGCTGCAGTTTCGCGGGCAATTCCGCCCGCTCCGAGGATCAGAATTCGGGACACGGTGGGCTCCTAAGTGGCGGGTTTTCTGCGTTTCCTACTCGCCGAGAACTATGTTTAGATTCGAGAACAGTGTTCACTCTATATGCTGCATTGTCAACGGGTGTCACGGTTGTGAATGGTGATCTGTTTTGAGATGCTTGTTCGCATGGATTCAGACGGTGGAACTCGCGCAGAAAAGCGCTCCCGCGCACCCAAAACGGCGCAGGGAATTCGCGAGCGGAACCGCGCGGCGATCGAGTCTGAGATCCTCGCCATCGCGAAGCGTCACCTAACGCAAGTGGGTGCGCCGGCGTTGTCTTTGCGGTCGATCGCCAAGGAACTCGAGATGACTCCGAGCGCGCTCTACCGCTACATCGAGAACCGAGACGAGTTGCTCACGCGGCTCATCGTCGAGTCCTTTACGTCCCTCTCAACGGACGTTACGAAAGCTGAAGCCCGCGTAGATCGATCCGATTTCGAAGGACGTTTTCGCGCGCTCGCCACCTCACTTCGCAAGTGGGCGCTGGCCAAGCCTCACGAGTTCGGGCTGATCTATGGCACACCGGTTCCAGGGTTCAAGGCGTCACCTACCCGAACGCTGGAGGCGGGAACGCGCGTCTTCCTCTTGCTCGCACGGCTCGGCGCAGACATGCAGGCCTTCATTGACCAGCAGCTTCATAAATCCGGCAAGTACATGGAATCCACCGATCTTTTGGATACCGCCGCGGTGGAAGGTCTGTTCACGGACTACTTTGACTTCTTACAGGACGTCTCCCCCGAGCTGATCATGAACGTTCTCGCTGCCTGGAACCTGATCATGGGCGGAGTTTCGGCCGAGGTCTTCGGGCACTACGGCCCTGATGTCGCAGGCGCGCATGCGATGTTTGATGCATGGGTTGATCGCGCGTGGCGGGTTGCCGCGGGAGGCTTGAACACCCACACCCTTTAAACGGCGAGCACTCGTCGGGGCACGTCTCGAGAGGCCGCCGAACGAATGCGGTCCGAGATGAATGGTGGAATCGTGCGGGCTGGACCCTCGAGAAACGAATTTTGGTCATCGTTTCCAAGGAAGTTGCTTCTACGGTTGAAGGCTAGCCGGGAAGCGTTGCCGAATGGATAATGGAGTCAACATAAAGGAACGCTATGTCCACGATTTCTCATCGAAAGACCGCAACCGCACGCAAGTCGGGCCGATTCAAATTTTGGCGCGCGCTCAACCGTAGAAACTCCAAGGTCGCTGATGAACCACAGCAGACGATTACTGGAGTGCAAGTCGAGACGAGCCCACAAGTGACCTTGGAACGCCGAATTGCAGCGGAAATCCTGGCCGACTACGAACGACGCTACGGCCCATGGGAAGAGCGAAACAACTAGTCACTGCACAGTGGCGTTTCAGGCCTTAAGAAACGTGCTGGTTGAAAACATGCCGGCGGATCCACGCGTGCATCGCGATGGCGGCGGCAGACGCAGCGTTCATAGACCGCGTTGAACCGAATTGTTCGATCGACAAAGTGGCGGCTGCGGCGTCGTGCACCTCAGCACTCAACCCCGGACCTTCTTGCCCGAAGACCAGAACGCAACGCTTCGGCAAATCAAAGGTCTCAAGCGGCACGGAATCCGGGAAAATATCGATGCCAATGATCGTGTACCCCTCGGCCTGCGCCCACGCAACGAAATCATCGACGGTGGGGTGATGGCGGATGTGCTGGTACTTGTCCGTGACCATGGCGCCACGACGATTCCAGCGGCGGCGGCCAATGATGTGGACCTCTTTCGCGAGGAACGCGTTGGCGGTGCGGACCACGGTGCCGATGTTGAGATCGTGCTGCCAGTTCTCGATGGCAATGTGGAATTCGTGGCGGCGAGAATCGAGTTCGGCGACGATCGCGTCGTGCTTCCAGTAGCGGTACTGGTCCAGAACGTTGCGGCGGTCGCCATTTTCGAGAAGCTCCGGATCCCAGCGATCTCCGGTCGGCCACTCGCCCTCCCACGGCCCCACGCCCACTTCGTGCTGCGGTTCCTGAGGTTCCTGCGGCTCGTGCGATTCTGGCTCGGGAGCGTTCTCAACTGAATTCACAATTATCAATTCTCCCACGCCGTGCCCCGAGCGTGCCTCCGGAACGCGTGACAAGATGTGCTTATGCCCATTGTTGACCACGCGATTTACGTTCAGGGAAAGCGCATTCCCACGCCGGATGATTTCCGGCAGACGCTTGAGATTATGCACGCCGAAGATGGCGTGTGCTGGATGGGGCTCTACCGTCCCACCCCCGATGAGATTCACGAAGTAGCCGAGGAATTCGACCTTCACGAGCTCGCTGTGGAGGACACTCTCGAGTCTCATCAGCGCGCAAAGATGGACCAGTACGGCGAACACACGTTCGTGGTGTTGCGGCCGGCCCGCTACCTCGATGATGTGGAAAAGGTCGAATTCGGCGAGCTGCACGTCTACGTCGGACCGGATTTTGTGATCACGGTGCGTCAGGCAGAGGTTCCGGAGCTTTCCCCCGTGCGGCATCGCATGGAGGAGGAGGTAGACCTGCTGACCATGGGTCCGCCCGCGATCTTGTACGCGATTCTTGACCAAGTGGTGGACGAGTACGAACCTGTCGCCGATGGCCTCGAGAAAGACATCGAAGAGATTGAAGCGGAGCTTTTCACGGGCAATGCCCATGTCTCGCGTCGTATTTACGAGCTATTCCGTGAGGTCGTGGAGTTCCAGCGTGCTACTGCCCCGCTTGAGCGCGTGGTCTCGCTGTTGCGTCGCAGGATTACTGGCGAAGCGAGCGATTCAAATCCGTTCCTTGAGTTCCGGGAAAGGGATTTTTTGCGCAGTACGACGACGTCTGGCCCGGTTTCAGAGGCAGAGACCCGTGAGCATGAGCGAATTATTGAGTTGGACCGCCATTACCGCGACGTCCACGACCACATCATGCGCATCAATGAGCGCGTGGTGCAGATGAAGTCATTGCTGACCAACGCTTTGTCACTCTCCTCGACGCTGTCTTCGCAGAGTTCCGCCGAGGCGGGAGTGGAACAGAACGAGCAGATGAAGAAGATCTCTTCATGGGCTGCAATCCTCTTTGCACCGTCCCTGATTGGCAGTATTTACGGCATGAACTTTAACCACATGCCGGAGCTTCAATGGGTGGCCGGTTACCCGCTTGCGCTGAGCTTGATGTTTGTTTTGAGTTTTGGTTTGTGGGCCATTTTCAAGCACAACAAGTGGCTCTAATTTTCTCTTAAATACCGCGTTGCCCCAGGAACACTCAGTCCATTCCCGGGGCAACGTGGAGTCTTAGGAGCTCGTCGTGGGTTCTGAAGATCCTGAGGATTCAGCAGATTCCGAAGACTCATCTTCGCTGGAATCTGTTGAGTCGCTGGAATCATCTGAGTCGCTCGAGTCGTCTGGACCATGACCGCCTTCTGGCCGTTCGCCATCAGGTCGCTCGCCCTTTTCAGGACGTTCGAGTTCTTCCACGGTGCCGAGGTCTGAGCTGACCTTGAACATAATGCGCTCGGAGTCCTTGGTTCCGGCAACTACGTAGGATCCGTCGTCGTTCTTGAAGACCTTCTCTACGGTGACCGCGGAATCCTTGGCGGTGACGGCCTCGGAAACCTTGGTGGCGTCATCGCCGGTGACTTCTTCGTGATCGAAGCCTGGGCCGCCGCCATGACGACCGCCGCCGGGGCCTCGTTCGCTCTTTGTAACAGTGGCCAAGTCGGAGCTGACGTCATACTTCACGTCGTCTTCGCCGCTGGTACCGATCACATCGTAGGAACCGTCTTCATCCTTGAGGACCTTCTCGGCCACGAAGTCAGCATCCTGCGCCTTCACAGCGTCCGTGACCTTGGTGGCTTCGTCGCCGGTGACCTCGGTGTGCGTGTGCTGTCCGCGGCCCTTACCGGCCTCGGCCTTGTCTGATTCAGCCGTGGCGGATGAGCTAGCGGAGGACCCGGACGAGGATTCGCTCGCATCGGCGTACGCCATGCTTGCTCCCACTCCGCCGGTTACTGCTGCCGCGACGGTCGCCAAGCCGGCTGCACCCAAAGCAATCTTTCGCGCTTTCATATCTCTCCTTCTTTACCGGTGAGTTTCACCGGCTATAGATCAAGAATCGCGCGCGTTCCTTTGACTGGGCTATGGAGAAGATTTTTGTGTGGTGTGAGATTTCAGTGAACGGCGTACGGCGGACGCGAAAGTCCTTCGGCCAGGGCCTCAGCAGGATCGGAGCCCAGTTCGATGATCCGGTTCCGCTCATCCACGTGAACCACCTTCGGTTCGAAGGCGCGTGCTTCCTCGGTTGTCATGCTCTGGTAGGCGATCAGAATGACGAGGTCTCCCACGTTCACGAGGTGGGCGGCAGCACCGTTGATGCCGATAACACCGGAGCCACGTTCGCCGGCGATTGTGTAGGTCTCCAGACGGGAGCCGTTGGTGACGTCCACAATGGACACCAGCTCGCCCGGCAGGATGTCGGCGGCGTCGAGGAGATCGAGGTCAACCGTCACGGATCCTACGTAGTGCAAATCGGCGTGCGTAACCGTGGCTCGGTGGATCTTGGAACTGAACATGGTGCGCATCATGACATCTATTGTCCTCCTTCTGCGCAAACCACGAGGCCCGGCCGCACACCCACTAAACTCGGAGTCATGACTTTCGCTGAAGACCGCGCCCGCTTGCTGGAACTCGTTAAAGAACTCGCCGTTGTCCACGGCAAGGTCATTTTGTCCTCGGGCAATGAGGCCGACTACTACGTTGACCTCCGCCGCATCACCCTGCACCACGAGGCTTCCATCTTGGTGGGCCGCGTGCTCTTGCACTTGCTCGATGAAAAGGGCATCGAGTTCACGAACGTCGGTGGCCTCACGATGGGCGCCGACCCCGTGGGCACCGCCATCATGCACGCCGGCCGCGAGGCTGACCGCGAGATCGACGCGTTCGTAGTCCGCAAGCAGCAGAAGTCCTACGGCATGGGCCGTCAGGTAGAAGGCCCGAGCGTTGAGGGCCGCAAGGTTGTGATCGTCGAAGATACTTCCACCACGGGCGGTTCCGCGCTCACCGCAGTTGAGGGTGTTCGCAAGGCTGGCGGCGAGATTCAGGCCGTCGTCGTCATCGTTGACCGCAACACCGGCGCCAAGGAACGCATCGAAGAAGAAGCCGGCGTCCCTTACATCTACGCGTTCTCGAGCGAAGAACTCGGCCTCGAGAAGTAAACCCAAACCACCCCACAAGCGGGCTCATAGTGACTAGGCTGACACTATGAGCGAACAACCGATTGGATACTGGGTCAAACTCGTAGATTCACTGATCACCGAGCGCTTTCAAGACGCCCTCGAAGAGCACGGCGTCACGCGCCGTCAGTGGATGCTGCTGAATCATTTGCGTAACGGCACCGCGTCCGGAGGCGAACTCACCGAAGCGTTGTCGCCGTTCTTCGGCGATCCCGTGCCCGATGGCGAGCCACGGACCCCGTCCGAGCACCTTGCCGAACTTGTTGAATCCGGGTGGGTCCTCGAAGAGGGGCACACGTTTACGCTGACGGAACGCGGCGCGTTGAGTCTTGAACGTCTCACCGAGATCGTCGAAGGCATCCGCACCTCCGCAAGCGAAAACGTAGCCCCGGCAGATTTCGAAACCACCGTAGCGACCTTGCGCACTATGGCGGGCAACCTCGGCTACCGAGAAGGCCAAGCCGCACCCGCGCAGTAAACGCGAGCTGCGTCGTCGTAATTTCTGAGAAGTACGACGACGCAGCTCGCTTTAGCGCCCGATAGGAGCGTTGCGCACCACTAACCACGTGCCCGCGCTCAGGAGCACCATCAGAACCACGCTCACGTAGCTGGCGTGGAGGTAAATGTTCTCATCCAACCAGCCGAAAACGTTGATCTGTAGACCTATATCCGCGGCGATCACGCCCAGGAGGGCAAGGACAATGAGGATGATCGAGTACGTCACTCCCGCCGACTTCCACCGCAAGTAAATTGCGGCAAAAAAGTTACCGGCCAGCAAAGACAGCGCGCTGATCACGAACCCCATGAGGAACGCGTAGCCGTAGTTGCCATCGCCCATGATGTAGGTGTCATACATCCGCGTTCCGGTGAACCAACCATTCGTGAGCTTTTCGAGGCCCAGGAGAAGAGTGGACGCCACTGCGAGGCCCACGCTTGCCACCAGAAGTGTGAGGGTGGTGCCCAGCCAATACTCGCGCCGCGTAGAGCCAAGGGCTACCGCAAACGGGAGCGAACGCGAGTACATGAGGGCGCCAAGCGAAATGAAGTAACCGCACAGGATCCACAGCGCGGCCTGATTGTTTCGCATGCCTTCAGTCACGGCGCCCGCCGGGGCGCCGGCCAATTTGATGAGCTCGCCAACAATCACCGAAATCACGATTCCCGCCGCAGTGATTAACACAGGGACCAGAATCTGTTGCTTCTTATCAACAAGCTGGAGCTTCACCACGCGAAGGATGCGCTCGCTCGTGGATGGGGTGGCTGCGGTGAGCGAAAGTGTTGAAGTACTCATCGGGAAAGCTCCTTCACCTGACGGTTGGGATTCGAATCAGTTGAGTTGCCGCGAGGTTCCAGAGAGGACGTGTCCTCGCGGTGGCCCAGCGCGGAAACGAGGTCCTGTAGCGATACGGGACTAATTTCAAGCCGCGCGGCGCTTGCCGCTTCGGCGAGATCGGCCGTTACTTGCCCGGATACCGTGGCGGACTTGAGACCGCCGAGCATCCTTACTTTCAAGACCTTGAGGCCGCGCGTCAGCTCATCGACTGCGAGCGCCGGACCTGCGATGTTATAGGCAGACTCGGTAGCTTCTTCAACTCTCATATCCAGCACGATCTCGCCCTCGTCCAGCACGATCACGCGCTCGAAGAGGTTGGCGGCTTCGTCGATGACGTGCGTTGAGAAGACGATTGTTCGCGGGCTCTCCCCTACGTCCTCGATGAGGAGGTCGTAGAACATGTCACGCGCCGTGGGATCTAGGCCCAAGTACGGCTCATCCAAGAACGTGACAGGCGCACGGGATGCCAGACCAATGAGAATGCCCAGCGCGGAGAGCTGGCCGCGTGAGTACTTCTTGATTTGGGTGCCTTCTGGAAGACGGAAGCGTCCCTTGATGTGGTCTGCGAGCTCGTTGTCCCAATTCGGGTAGAAGTTCGCTGCAGCCCGCAGTACGTGCTTGAGCGCGGATTCATCCGGGTACTTCTGGTTCTCACGAATAAAGCAGATCTGGCTCAGCGCCTCTGGGTTCTCCCACACGGGTTCGCCGAAGATGAGAGCTTCGCCGCTGGTGGGACGCTCTTGATTACTCAAGATGCTCATCAAGGTGGTTTTGCCCACGCCGTTGCGGCCAAAGAGTCCCACGATGGTGCCGGGCTGGATTTCAACATCAAGGCCTCGCAGGACCTTGGTTTTGCCGAAGTTCTTGGTGAGTCCGCGCAAGGTGATGGCGGGGGTCTCAGGTGTAGTACTTGGGGAGGTCATGAGGTCGCTCCTTCAAGGGTGGTGGATGCTGTGGCGGCGATCATGGATTGCAATTGATCTGCCGGGATGCCTAAGCGCTGCGCTTCGGAGACGAGTGGTTCTATGTAGGCCGCGGTGAAGGCGTCGCGGCGTTCTTGGACGAGCTGCTGGCGAGCGCCGGTAGCTACAAACATGCCGATGCCTCGTTTCTTGTACAGAATTCCTTGGTCGACTAGTCGGTTAAGTGCTTTGCCCGCCGTCGCGGGATTGATGCGCATAAAACTGGCGAACTCGTTGGTTGAGGGCACTTGGGTCTCTTCCGGATAGAGCCCGTCCAGAATGCCTTCTTCAATCGAGCGGCTGAGCTGAATGAAGATCGGTGCGGATTCCGTCATTGCGCATCACCTTCCTTCATTGGTTCATTACTCATGTAACTAACTAAAGCACCTGTCGAGCGCAAGGTCAAGAGCCTGACCCAAGCTGCGTCGTCGTCATCTATCTGAAACCAACCGGCGCTAGGCTAAGAGCATGCGTGAATTGCAAGCGAAAATCATCGCCGAAATGGGCGTGCAGCCCTCCATCGATCCAGCAACTGAAGTAGCCCGCCGCGTCGCGTTCCTCGCGGACTACGCGCAAGCGACCCACACCAACGGATTTGTGCTGGGAATTTCCGGCGGCGTGGACTCCACGCTCGCAGGACGCCTCGCCCAAATGGCCGTCGAGGAACTCGCGAAGCGCGGTGTCGAATCCGACTTCGTAGCCGTCCGCCTCCCCCACGGCATCCAGCAGGACGAAGCCGATGCGCAAGCCGCCATGGACTTCGTCGCCGCTAAAACCGAATGGACGTTCAACATCAAGCCCGGCACGGACGCCATGATGGAAGAATTCAGCGCCACCACGGGCCGCGAAATCACGGACTTCAACAAGGGCAACATCAAGGCGCGCTTGCGCATGGTGGCGCAGTACGCGCTCGCCGGCGAACGCAACCTCTTGGTGCTAGGAACCGACCACGGCGCCGAATCCGTCACCGGATTCTTCACCAAGTTCGGCGACGGCGGAGCCGACATCCTCCCGCTCTTCGGCCTGAACAAACGCCAAAACCGTCAACTGCTCGAGCACCTCGGCGCCCCCGAGCCTGTGTGGAAGAAGGTCCCTACCGCGGATCTTCTGGACACCAAGCCCGGCCGCACGGATGAAGACGAACTCGGCATCACGTACGACCACATCGACGATTACCTCGAAGGTCGCGAGATTCCGGAGACCGCCGCCGATGCGATCGAGACGAAGTACCTGCGTTCGCGCCACAAGCGCACCACTCCGGTCACGATCTTTGACTCGTGGTGGAAAGAATAGTTCCTCGTCAGTACGCGCTGGGCGCGAACAAACCACATTCGGACCAGATCGGCTCACCCGTCTTGATAGGTTAGACAGGTGAAGATTGCTACCTGGAATGTGAATTCGTTGCGCGCCCGCGCTGACCGCGTTGAGGCGTGGTTGGAGCGCTCTAATGTGGACGTCTTGGCGATTCAGGAAACCAAGTGCAAAGACGAGAATTTCCCATGGGATCTCTTCGAGCGCATGGACTACGAGGTCGCCCACTTCGGCCTAAGCCAGTGGAACGGTGTGGCCATCGCCTCCCGCGTGGGCCTCGATGACGTCGAGCGCACGTTCGCTGATCAGCCAGTGTTCGGCAAGGGCGGCGTGGATCCCATCCAGGAAGCCCGTGCGATTGGTGCCACCTGCGGCGGAGTGCGCATCTGGAGCTTGTACGTGCCCAACGGCCGCGCGCTCGATGACGAGCACATGCCCTACAAGCTGCAGTGGCTGGATACGTTGAAGAACCACGCGAAGTCCTGGGTAGCTGAGGATCCTGCCGCGAAGATTGCGCTTATGGGCGACTTCAACATTGCCCCGCAGGATGACGACGTGTGGGACATTGAGTACTTCCTTTCCGAAGGATTGACCCACGTCAGCAAGCCAGAGCGCGATGCGTTTTACGCTTTCATTGACGACGCCGGTTTCAAAGATGTGGTGCGGCCGTTTACTCCTGGCCCCGGCGTTTACACGTACTGGGACTATAAGCAGCTGCGCTTCCCGAAGAAGGAAGGCATGCGCATCGACTTTGTGCTGGGCTCCCCCGGGCTGGCAGCATCCGTGACGCACGCCGAGATTGACCGCGAAGAACGAAAAGGCAAGGGCGCTTCTGACCACGCCCCGGTCATCGTGGAATTGAGCGAATAATCGAGCCCAAACCGTCCTTCCGCCACGAGTTCGCTGTTCCTGTGGCGAGCTTGCGGATTTACGAGCGCCTCGAAGCATTTCCCGCGGGCGAGCAAGCCAAAATTCTGGCGCGCCCGGATCTCACCAATCAGCAGATTGATGCGGCGGAGCGCGAAGAGGCCATGCAACGGTCGATTCAACCGGACGTGGATCCGTTTCCGAAGAAACTGGACAGCCCGTACCGTGCCGTCAGTTACCCCACGGAAGAAGGCGGCTTCACGTCCTACTACTGTCCTTCGCAGTTGACGGAGCGCGTGGCTTTGGCGTGCGCGTATTTTGACGATGAGATGCGGCCATCCGTGCGCGAGGCCATCATTCCGGTGCCTGCACGCGAGAGTTTCTCGATGCGTGCGGCGGACTACTTTGGCCGAAGCTTGGACGATTTCTTGCGGGAACACTCGGCGTCCGCCCCAATCACGGATGAGACGTTGGGCGCAGAAACTCCGGCGGAAGAGGCTGAGCAAGATTCCGCCGCGTTCGGCGAAGGGTTGTACTCGCAGCAGTCCACCTGGGGCATTCCCACCACCTGGTTTTGGCTCATTGATCCAGCCGAAGACGTGACCGTGGTTGAAGCCACGCACGATCCCCAGCACGGCCTCAACGGCGACATCACCGGCGCCCGCGTGTTGGTTCCGATGAGTCAGGCCCTCGCGCGGCTCACGTACACGGCCGCATCCATGGCCCTTCACGCACCGCAAGTGGACCTCTTTGACGACCTGACGGATTTGTCCCGGTGGCTTGGCCGGTTCTCCAAGGACTCGATTGTTGAAGTGGATTACGGCAAGCTCGCGCAGTACGTATGGCCGGATGATTCGTCCCGCGACCTGCGCGATTGGCTAGGAGCCATCGAGGACAAGGACGTCACCACGGCCACGCTCGCGTACCGGCGGTATATGAGCCGGTGGCTTAGCGTACGCGGAATTTCGCGCAGTAACTAAGGGCTGAATGTAACTAAGCGTCCTCCACAATAATCACGCTCAATCGCCGCGGTCCGTGCACGCCTTCAACACGCTCCAGCTCAATATCGCTCGTGGCGCTCGGCCCCGAAATCCAGGTCTGCGGGTGGCTTGGTTGAAGGCGCGGCAAGGCTTCCGGCAGGATTTCCACGATGGTGGATGCTGGCACCACGCACACGTGCTGATCGGGGACTAGGCTGATGGCGCGCCGGCCCTGGGTGGGCGTTCCGTCCAAAATGATGGTCCCAGATTCCGCCACGGAGACCGCACTCGAAGTCAGCACCGCATCCGTTGCATTCAACTGGTCAACCGGAACTGGAGCCTCTGAGGAATCCGTCACGACGTCCGCGTCAGCAACCCCAGCAATCCACTGAGCGTCCAAACCATGCGGCACCACCACAGAACGGGCATTGGCCAAAAACTCCGCGATGGCCCCCTGAAGATCGGTTGCCAGAACAACTTTCACTTCTGCTTTATAGTCCACTAAGCGGTCAGTGAGATGGTCAATGAGTTGCTCCTGGTTCATGGTTCCGGACTGGCGGTAATCTCGCGGAATATCAGTAACTGGCGCATCGCCTTGCAAGGCCACCCGCACGCGACTCAAGATGTCTTCTTTTGCACCCACGATTGTCACTCCCCTTGCTTTCCGGTTGGCTTTGGAGACGCTTGAGACTGCTGAAATAGCTGAGGCCCCTGCGACTTTTGGAACTTTTCGCGCTGCGCCCACTGATCCCGAAACGAGGATTGTGGCGGCGCTGGAATGTCGCGGCTACTCGTCCAGCCGCCCGCGATGCCCGGCAGCCACGAAATCCTCTGGTCCTTGCCCGCCAGCAAACGTCCCGCCGGCAAACCCTTCTCCAAGAACTTGAGGCGCGTTCCGGAAGATAGCGCCCACGAGGCACCCTTCATCAAAACATCCATCTCGGTAGGCGCCTTCCGTACCGAATGTTGCGCTTCAACATCTTGAGCGCGCAGATCAATCAGGATCTCCGGAATGTTGATCTTCACCGGGCATGCATCAAAGCACGCACCGCACAAGGACGAAGCGTACGGCAGTGAAGAATTCTCCTCCGCCGTGATGCCCGTGAGCAATGGCGAGAGGATTGCACCGATCGGTCCCGGATACGTGGAACCGTACGCGTGACCACCAGTCCGCTCATACACCGGACACACGTTCATGCACGCGCTACAGCGAATGCAATGCAGCGCGGAGCGGCCGTTCTTATCCGCCAAAGCACGTGTTCGACCATTATCCAGCATCACCAAATGAATATTCTGCGGACCATCTTGGCCGTTCTTACCCGTCCACAAAGACGAGTACGGGTTCATTCGCTCGCCGGTCGAGGACCGTGGCAACAGCTGCATAAAGACACCCAGGTCCTCCCAGCGAGGCAGAATCTTCTCGATTCCCATCACGGTAATCAGCGTTTCCGGTAGCGTCAGGCACATGCGCCCGTTGCCCTCAGATTCCACCACGCCCAAGGTCCCCGTCTCGGCAATTCCAAAGTTCGCTCCCGAAATCGCCACCTTCGCATTCAGGAACTTCTCGCGCAAGTAAGCACGCGCCGTCGCCGCGAGTTCTTTTGGATTATCCGTCAGGTCAGGGGAGGCGTTAGGAATTTCCGCACGGAAAATATCACGAATCTGCGTGCGGTTTTTGTGAATTGCGGGCACCAGAATATGGCTGGGCCGATCATGCCCCAGTTGCACAATGAGCTCGGCGAGATCGGTTTCAATCGCGTTGATGCCCAGGCTTTCAAGGTGTTCGTTCAGCCCGATCTCCTGTGTAGCCATGGATTTCACCTTGACCACTTCCGTCTCACCGGTCGCACGAATCAACGAAGTCACAATCGCGTTCGCCTCAGTCGCGTCGTTCGCCCAGTGGATCACACCGCCGCGCGCGGTAAACGCGGCCTCGAACTGCTCAAGTAGCTCCGGCAAACGCGCCATCACGTTTTCCTTGATCCGCGAACCGGATTCACGTAGGTCCTCCCAGTCCGGCAACTCGGAGACGACGTTGATGCGCTTGTCGCGAATGGTGTGGGTGGCATGGCGCAGGTTCGCGCGCAGTTGCTGGTTCTTTAGTTCGCGCTTCGCTGCGGTCGGAAACTTTTCATGGGCGAATAAGTTGCCTTCGCCGCGAGTACGCACGGCTGGAATTCCTAGGTTGATGCTCATCGAGTTCCTCCATTAAGTACGACGACGCCGCCTTGCGCTTCGGGAATCACTAGCGGGTTGTCGCGGGTGCTTGCGAGAATTTCCGCGAGATGCACGGTGCGTGCTTGAGAGCCACGGCGCGAGAGGCCGCCACCGATATGCATGAGACACGAAGCGTCGCCGCCGGCGCACAGGCTGGCACCGGAAGCCTCAATCGAATCCGCCTTGTCTTCGAGCATGGCGGTTGAAACGTCGGAATTCTTGATCGAAAACGTACCACCAAAGCCGCAGCACTGATCAGCTTCAGGAAGCGGCGCAAACTCAAGTCCGTCAACGCTTTCCAGCAAGTTTCTCTGCCGGTCACCCAAGCGCAAGAGACGCATGCCGTGACAAGACGGGTGATACGTCACCTTGTGCGGGAAGTAGGAACCGAGCTGCTCGGCGGCGTTCGTGACGTCCAGAACATCGGTCAACAGCTGAGACAGTTCGTAGGTTTTGGCGCCCACTTCCTCGGCGTCCGCCGCGAGCCCTGCGTCACCACAGCGGTGAGCCAGCATCGGGTGCTGATGTTTGACTGACGCAACACAAGAGCCGGAAGGCGCGACGGCGACGTCGTAATCACCGTGCGAAAAAGCCGCAACGTGATTGCGCACTACCGGGAGCGCATCTTTGAAGTAGCCGGAGTTGACGTGCATTTGACCGCAGCACGCTTGCCCGGTCGGGAAGATGACCGTGTGGCCTAGGCGCTCAAGAATCTCTACCGTGGCGCGCGCGGTGGCTGGATACATAGCATCCACGATGCACGTGCTGAACAGTGCTATCCGCATGTTGACCTCTTCTGACACTGCCTAGATCTGAGGGATCCCGGCATTTTTATGTGGTCTGACCATACTAGAGTGATCACCGTCATACGTCTAGCTTCTCTAGTCTGGGGCCGATTTTGTGAAAAGGCTCACACTTTTCCGAAAAAGGCGGTATATTTGTGGTCAGACCATTGTGGTCAGACCATATCCCCCGATCATCGCTTGAAAGACCTCACATGGAAACATTCACCCCCGTGACGGATCCCGTCGCAGGCAGCGTCTTCATTTCGGCGCTCGTTGCAGTCATTCCGCTTCTCACATTTTTTGTGCTGCTCGCCGTCGTCAAGACGCGAGCCCACGTCGCTGGCCTGATTTCGCTTGTCGTGGCCATTGCCGTAGCAATCTTCGCGTTCCATATGCCTGCGCAAATGGCCGTCATGTCTGGCGTGATGGGTGGCGTGTTCGGCGCGTTTCCCGTGTTCTGGATTGTGGTCATGGCAGTCTGGCTCTACCAAGTCACCGTTCTGAGCGGCCGTTTCGAGGACTTGCGCCGCGTCTTTGACGTCATCGGCAAAGGCGACGTCCGCATTCAGTCCATCCTGATTGCCTTCTGCTTCGGCGGCCTCTTGGAAGCCCTCGCCGGCTTCGGCGCCCCGGTTGCGATTACCGCCACCATGCTGTTGGCACTGGGTATTCCGCCGCTTCGCGCTGCAGTCGTTGTGCTGATTTCCAACACAGCCCCCGTTGCGTTTGGTGCCGTGGCAATTCCCATTACGACGGCGGGAGCCCTCACCGGCCTGCAGGCCGATCACATTGGTGCCATTGTGGGCCGTCAATCACCTCTTTTGGCGTTCATTGTGCCGTTGATCCTGCTGTTCCTTCTCGACGGTAAGAAGGGCATTAAAGACTGCTGGCCAGCCGCCTTGGTCATTGGTGCATCCTTCGGCGTTGCGCAGTTCTTGTGCTCCAACTACTTCTCTTACGAACTCACGGACGTCGTGGCCGCCCTCGTTGGCATCGGTGCCGCCGTGGTGTTGCTGCGCTTCTGGACTCCCAAGAACCGCGACGAAGCGCGTGCGCGTATTTGCACCCACACCTCTTCTCTTGAATCCCAGAAGGTGGGCTCTGGTGTTTCCGGTTCTTCGGGCGCTTCCGGCACCGGCGCATCCCATTCGTCCGACGAAAACCATCTCACCCCCATGCGCACCTGGTTGGCTTTGTTCCCGTATTTCTTGGTCATTGTGATCTTTGGTGTCGCCAAGCTGTGGACGCTCGGCGTGAACATTCCAAAGGCTCTCTCTGCCACCGATGTTCTGGTGCAGTGGCCATTGCTGCACGGTTCCATCGTGGACGCGGCCGGAAATGCCGTCTCTTCTACGGTGTATAAATTCCAGTGGCTCTCTAACCCGGGCACCTTGTTGCTGATCACCGGAATCATCGTGGCGCTCGTGTACTCGAAGTACAACGGCGGGGGCCGCTACGCTCTCAATGTAGGCGACGCTTTCGCAGAAATCGGCCGCACCCTATACCGCATGCGGTGGGCCGGACTCACCATCGTCTCGGTTTTGGCACTCGCCTACGTGATGAACCTTTCCGGCCAGACCGTCAGCATTGGTACGTGGCTTGCCGGCGCCGGCGCCTTCTTCGCGTTCCTCTCGCCGATCCTCGGCTGGTTGGGCACGGCCGTTACCGGTTCCGACACCTCCTCTAACGCCCTGTTTGCCAAACTTCAGCAGACCGCTGGCATGAATGCCGGCATTGATCCGAACTTGTTGGTTGCCGGAAACACATCAGGTGGCGTGGTGGGTAAGCTCATCAGCCCACAGAACCTCGCTATTGCAGCAACCGCTGTTCAGCTCGATGGCAAGGAAGCCGTGATTCTTCGCAAGGTGGTGGGCTGGAGCATCGGCATGTTGTTGGTCCTGTGCATCTTGGTCTTCTTGCAGTCCACCCCGATCCTCGGGTGGATGATTCCGACTCCGTAAGCTTGTCCTCGGAGCAGTTTCTGCGTCGTAGAGTGCCGGACCGTGGCCTGCTTTGGCTTCGGTCCGGCACTCTCTGCGTGAAAGAATAATCAAATGGGAGAATCATCAAGCGAGAGCTCATCCTTTGCCTACGAAGTGGTTCTAGAGGTGATTGAGCAAAAGCTTCGGTCAGGCGAACTAAGCATTGGCGACCGTCTCCCGAGCGAACGCTCCATGGCGGCCGAGTTCAATTTGTCCCGAGCATCCGTGCGGGATGCCATCCGCATTCTTGGTGTCCTGGGACTGGTCCGTTCATCCACGGGTTCGGGCCCCAATTCTGGGACCATCATCATTTCGGAGCCCGTGGCGGGCCTGGCCGCCGCCCTCCGCCTGCATGTGGCTTCACGGGGACTAGCCGTAAAGGAGATTGTCCGCACCCGCATCATTTTGGAAACCGGTGCCGCACTTGAAGCGGTCATCGATGACAGTCCAGAAACTCTCGCGAAGCTAGCTCAAGCTCATGAGCTGTTGGCGAGAATGGACGACCCCAAACTGGATAGAAACGTTTTCCACGAACTCGACACGCAATTCCACGTGCTGCTGACATCGCTCTCCGGGAATGCTGTGTTGGAAGCCATGATGGAATCCGTACGTGTGTCAGTTCGCGATTACGTGGCTAATTCCATCACGACCGACGAAGCCTGGTTGCCCCTCGCCACCGAACTCCGCCATCAACACCACGGGATTCTCGACGCATTTGAGTCCAACCAATTGGAAGACGCCGCGCGGCTACTTCGGTCTCACATTGAGTGGTTCTACGGCACCGCCACCGAGGACATGAAACAACGATAACGCTTCCCCAACGGTGGAACGCCCGTACGAGTGGAAACGTTTACACCTCATGGTTAGACTTGTCTGAAGGTCCATCTCTGCGGCGTTTGCCGCGGGACATGGCGCCTGTTCTTACCGCCTCATCATCAGGGAGTTCTTGTGAGCCCAACGGAAAACAGCACGTCAACGCACACTTGGTGGAAAGATGCGGTCATTTATCAGGTGTATCCCCGCTCTTTCGCCGATTCCAACGGTGACGGCATGGGCGATCTCAATGGCGTGCGCTCCCGAATTCCGTACCTCAAGAACTTGGGCGTGGACGCCGTCTGGCTTTCTCCTTTTTATACGTCGCCACAAAATGATGCTGGCTACGATGTAGCCGACTACCGCAACGTGGATGAGCGCTTCGGTACTTTGGCCGACTTCGACACCATGCTTGCCACCGCTCACGAGGCAGGCCTCAAGGTCATCGTTGATCTTGTACCCAACCACACCTCAGACCAGCACGTGTGGTTCCAGGAAGCGTTGGCCTCTGAGCCGGGATCGGTCGCCCGAGAGCGTTACATTTTCCGCGATGGCAAGGGCGAAAACGGTGACGAAGCACCAAATGACTGGCAGTCCGTTTTTGGCGGCGACGCATGGACTCGCGTCACCGAAGTTGCCGGACCCAATGCGGGTAAGCCGGGTCAGTGGTACCTGCATCTCTTCGACACCACCCAGCCGGATCTGAACTGGGACAACACAGAGGTCCGCGCCGAGATGGAATCCGTGCTGGAGTTCTGGCTGGATCGTGGCGTGGATGGTTTCCGTGTGGACGTTGCCCACGGCCTCATTAAGCACCCGGAGCTGCCGGATTACCGCGACAAGGTTTCCATGGTTGCCGGCGAGGAGCACGACGACGCCGCAGCTAACGTTGCGCCTGACTCCGGCACCGCCGAGTCCCGCCACTTTGAACTCGTCGACGAAGAAATCACCGACCTCGTGTCCGGCGAATCCGTAGACACGAGCGGCAACATGATGACCGGCTCCCCTTACTTCGATCAAGAGGGCGTGCACCAGGTCTACCGCGAGTGGAATGAAGTCCTCGCGAAGTACGATGGCGATCGCATGATGGTAGCCGAGGCGTGGGTAGAGCCCATGTCCCGCATCTTCCGCTACGTCCGTAGCGATGAAATGCAGCAAGCGTTCAACTTCGGCTTCTTGCTCGCCGGGTGGGATGCCCAGCGCATCTTCGCCAACGTGGATGAGACTCTGCGCGAAGCCGCCGTTGTTCAGGCACCAGCCACCTGGGTGCTCTCCAACCACGACACCGTGCGCCACTCTTCACGCTTCGGCCTGAGCGACCCAACCACGTACCCCAAGGGTATTGCGGCAGAGGACGAGCAGCCTGACGAGCGTCTGGGTTGGCTCCGTGGTCGCGCCGCCGCGATGATCATGCTGGCACTGCCGGGATCCTCGTACGTGTACCAGGGCGACGAGCTATCTTTGCCCGAGCACACTACGCTCCCCCACGAATTCCGTCAGGATCCGTCGTTCTTCCGCACCAACGGTGAAGAGCGCGGCCGCGACGGCTGCCGTATCCCGATGCCATGGGATTCCACCCAACCCGGTTTCGGATTTGATGTGGCAGCGACCGCAAGTGAGGCACCTGCTGATGCTGCGTCGTCGTACTCACCGTGGTTGCCGCAACCGGAGAGCTACCGCAACTATGCAGCAGATCGCCAAGTCGGCGTGGAAGGCTCCACGTTTGAGCTGTACCGTGCGCTGCTTGCCGCGCGACGCGAGCGTGGGCTGGGCACCGGCGAGCTTGCCTGGGCTGAGTTCAATGCGCCCGAGCATGGCATCCTCGCGTTTACGAACGGAACCGTGACGCTCCTGGCCAACACCTCGAGCACTCCAGTGGATCTGCCCGAGGGCCTTTCGGTGCTCTTCGCCTCCCACGACGAGGCCGTGTTTGAGGGTCAGCTTGCTGCGGATTCAGCCGTTTGGTTGGAGCAGTAACAAAGGCCTGAACTGAAAAGTGGTTCCTCGATGGCGCTATGAAACTTTGCCATCGAGGAACCACTTTTCTTTAACGCATCTCTTTAACTCATCGCCGCGAGCATCTTCTTCATCTGCGTGATTTCAGCCTTCTGACTGGTGATGATGTCCTGCGCTAACGCAATGACGTCCTTGTTCTGGCCACCGGAAACCTCATCCTCAGCCATCTCAATAGCGCCCTCATGGTGACCGATCATCTGCTCCAAGAGGAGCTTCGAAGCATCCTGCGTGTTCGCGTCCTTGAGCTCCTGAATGCCGGCGTCCGACACCATTCCGTCCATGTTCATGTTGTGGCCGCTCTGGCTAGACATCATGGACGGCTGGCCCCAGTCCTCGAGCCACCCCTCCATCTTTTCGATCTCTGGGCCTTGAGCGTTCTTGATGTTGTTCAGCAAAGTGGTCATCTCATCGCTCAAACCGCTCTTGGCAAGGACGATCTCGCTCATTTCCACGGCCTGCTGATGGTGCGGAATCATCATCTGAGTGAACATGACATCGTCCATATTGAAGTCGGCGGTGCTCGAAGAGGCACCGGACGCGGAACTGCTGGAGCTCGAACCCATCATGTGGCCCGAAGAGGAGTGATTCATGCTCTGGTTGGTAGAGGTGGAACAAGCGCTCAACACCAGCGAACCGGAGACGGCAATAAGTGCAAGCGCGCCAAGGCGCTTCTGGGTGTTTTTCATGGAAGTTTGACCTATCTGTGTAGTCATGTGTGAGCTCGGCAATATGACGGGACCACGGCATGAAAGTCATGCGGCGCCCGCGCGCGGGACTCACGTGCGACTAATACGGAGTTTCTTCAGATCCGGCGGCAGCGCAGCGGCCTCAACTGGACTCCACTCCACGGGCTGACAAAATCGCCAGGTTGGTTTCGAGTCCGTTTCGGGCACCACAGCGCTAGGCGACCATGGTTCTTTCACAGATCCCGAGAATCCAACCCACGCGTCGGCAACGGGTTGCATGGGACAGCTGGTGGATAAGCAACTATGTCCGTCGGAGGCAGAAGTGCTCGCGGTTGTACTCGCAGATGCACTGGCAGCGGAATGGTGCGAATGCGAAGTTGCGGCAGCGGCGTCGTCGTATTGGGGAATCAAATGCCCCTCAGCGGCATGCTCAACCGCACCCGCGCCTAAGAAATGGGCGAGCAACAGGAGGACCGTCAGCAAGACTTTAGACATTTCCGCCATGGCGCACACCTCCCAACTCTCCACTCCAGATTAGCACCGTTACCCCATGGGGGTATAGAGCTGGGCGGGGATAACCGCAGAAGTGAGAAAGAGAAATGGGGAATCTACCCGGAGAAGTTAAAAGTTGAACCCCCGCGATGTAGAAGCTACGCGGGGGTTCAGTGGCTCCGACCGGCGTCGATCCGGTGACCTTTCGATTTTCAGTCGAACGCTCTACCAACTGAGCTACAGAGCCAAATGGCCGGTTACCCGGCCATTTGTACTGTCTTCCATCGCTCTGGAAGAAAGAGCGACCCTGACGGGACTTGAACCCGCGACCTCCGCCGTGACAGGGCGGCGCGCTAACCAACTGCGCTACAGGGCCATTTGAACGATTTTTACTCGCTCACAAGACCAAAACTTTACCAGAGGAATTACCTTTAGCAAAATCAGTTCTTGCGTACCCCCAACGGGATTCGAACCCGTGCCGCCGCCGTGAAAGGGCGGTGTCCTAGGCCGCTAGACGATGGGGGCAAGGACATTTTCTCGAAAGCGATTTCTCGTCTTTCCAGAAGTTGACCGTATCAACTATAGGGCACTTTTCGGCCAACGCAAAACTGAGATATGCCCTCACGTGCGAGATCTAGGTCACCTGCTGCTGCGGCGCCCTTTCAACAAGCCGATAGGCTCACTAAATGCCGTTCCCCATGAGTGATGACGAGTTCCAGGAATGCGTTGAGCGAGCCCTCGCCCGCATGCCGCGGTCCGTGATGAAGAAATTGGAAAACGTTGCCATATTCATTGAGGATCGCTACTCTCCCGAGATTCATGAGTACGACGACGCTGGCTCGCCTCAGGATGGCGGGCTCGTTTTGGGCTTATATGAGGGAACGCCGCTGACGGAGAGGACGTGGGACTCCGATGCTGGAGCGTTACCCGATCGCATCTTTTTGTACCAAGGGTCGATCCTAGAAATCTGTGAATCCGTCGAACAGGTGGAGCGCGAAGTTGCCATCACGATCGTTCACGAAATTGCCCATCATTTCGGGATTGACGACGATCTTTTGCACGAGCTGGGATGGGGATAAGTGGAAGTTTTGACTATCCACTGGCTTCCTGTGAGCAAGCATCGGTATTGCCAACGACCAGGTCGATACCTAATCTTTATCAAACGGTGATCATTTCGTGATCTTTCAGGCGATCCCTAGCCCGAAAGATTCTGATGATTAACACGCAAGCGAGACGTCCCCGTCTCAATTGCCCCCAATCAGCACCCGCATGGGCGTGATGATTCACCGCGTCAATGTCACCCAGAGTCAGGAAAGCCTATGCGGGCCCATCAGACCTTTAGCACCCTCGCTTGCTCCCTTCTATTGGGAAGCACCGTCCTTGCCGGCGCAGCTGCTCCGGCCGCTCAAGCCGCCGATGCAACCTTCGCATCATCGACTGCCAGCTCTACGGTTGCTTCTTCGGGAACAAACTCCTCTTCTAACGCCGCCTCTATCAAGGTCGCGACCGCCGATGCACTTCCGGCAAACGTTTCAAGCCAGTCCGCCGCTGAGCGCGAGACCTTGGCTTCCACTCTTGATGCTGTTATCGATTCCAACAGCAAAGCACTCCAGCAGCTTGAAGCCGTCACGCTGGAAGGCATGAACGCTGAAGTCAGCGACGCAGCAACCGCACAGAAGGCCTCCGAGGCCTACGACGCGAAGTCCGCTGAAATCACCAAGGCCAACAAGGATGCTTACGCCAAGCTTGCCGAAGTAAACGGCACCACGGCAGCCACCGAGCAGAAGCGCTCGGAAGCACGCCTCTCAGCTGCGGCAGACGCCGAGCTAGCTCTTGCCACGACGGAAGCACCAGTTGCTCCGGACACCGCAATTTCACCACTTGCTGACCCGTTCGGCACGGACACCACCGTTGCTGGCGCTCAGGGCGCTTCGGCCGCTTCTTTGGGTAGCACGGCCACCATCAGCACCGCCGTTTCGGCCGCGTTGACGAAGTCCTACGCTAAGAGCTGGGCCACCACGGTTGCTCGCAACAACTACTACTTGTACCGCTACGGCTACGTTGGCCCACGCTACTTCGACTGCTCCGGCTTCACGAAGACCGCGATGTCCAAGTCTCAGATCTCGATCCCACGTACTTCTTCCATGCAGTACGCCGGATCCCGCACCAAGGTTTCCTTGAGCAACCTGCGCATCGGCGATCTGATCTTCTGGACCTCTAACGGCGGTAGCAGCTTCTACCACGTGGCCATGTACATCGGCAGCGGAAACATCGTGCACGCACGTAACCCAACTACGGGAATCTCCGTCACCAAGATGAACTACGCCGGCATGACGAACATCTACCGTTACGGTGTGCGTTACTAAAAACCGCTAGTCATGACAGTGGGAGGGCCCAGCTGATTTTTCAGCCAGGCCCTCCCACTGCTTTTTTAAGATCGTTCTTTAGTTGAAGTTCTTGCGCTCTTCGAGGCGTGAATCTTCTCCGTCCGGAACCACCATGACCGGGCCGTTTGCATGGAACAGCACGCCCTGGCTCGTGGAACCCAACAGCATTCCGGCGAATCCGCCGCGACCGCGCGAACCCGTCACCAGCAGCTTCGCGGTTCGCGACTCATCAATGAGGACTTCCACCGGCGAACCCTCAACAACATCAGATTCGAACTTCAGATTCGGGTAGTAGCTCTTGAGCCACCGCTCCCCTGCGTCCAATTGCGTCCGGAGGTCGCGGAACACCGCCTCTTGATCGATAGTTGCCGGAACCCACGCGAGA
This sequence comes from Neomicrococcus aestuarii, assembly GCF_014201135.1. Lineage (NCBI taxonomy): Bacteria > Bacillati > Actinomycetota > Actinomycetes > Micrococcales > Micrococcaceae > Neomicrococcus > Neomicrococcus aestuarii. The sequence goes on from NZ_JACHDR010000001.1 coordinate 1,497,517, forward strand.
GATCCACCGAGCGGTGGAATCGCGCAGATCACGCGCAAGGTCACGTCTTCTGCAATAGCCCGGTCGGCGGCCTTGAGGACAGCGAGGCGAGCGCGCTCGGACCCATCAACACCCACCACAATGACGTCTCGAACCTCGGTGCGGTCCTTGGCCGTCAACGGCACCACCAGGGTGGGGCACTTGGAGTGCGCTGGGATCGCCGCGGAGACGGAACCCAAGAGTCGGCCCATAAATCCTCCGCGACCGCGACGGCCCACCACCATGAGGTCGGCCTCTTCAGAAAAGTCCAAGAGCACGCCGGCGGCGTCGCCGGACTCTACAAAAGTGCGCACCTCGAGTCCCTGCTCAACGAAACTGCGCACGTGAGTGGCAGCGTCCTGAACGGTTTCAAGCGCGCCCGCACGGAAGGCGTCGTCGTCCATGCTCGCGTACCCAGCGTCCATGCTGGAAGCGGCAAAAACGGGGATGCTGTAAGCGGTGACAATATTCAATGGCACCTTGTGATCAATGGCCTCTTGCGCCGCGAAGTCGAGGGCGTTCAACGATTGTTCGGAGCCGTCCACGCCAACCGTCACGCCATTCGCTGTGGCCGCCTGAGCGGACTCACCGTGAACGCGTCCAGAGTCGGAATCGTGGGCCTGTGGTGTCTCGTTCATGAGTGACTCCTCACTGTGTGCACTGATTCGAGATACCTCTATTGAACACCTACTTTCCCCGTCCAGCTAGGGAAAATCGAAAGTTTTTTACAGCTTGTAGAAAACGTGACGAAACCTCGGCGTAACCCACTGGGGCATTGCGCGGCTTAAGCTATGCACATGGAAAACCGCACCGCACCTGCTGGGACCACTCCCCCAAGCAACACCACGCTTGGGGCCGTGGATCGCTACTTCAAAATCACCGAACGAGGATCAAACTACAGCCGCGAGATCCGCGGCGGCCTGGCCACCTTCTTCGCCATGAGCTACATAGTGGTCCTAAACCCCCTGATCCTGTCTGGAGCAGACGGTTCTGGACAAGTACTCGGCCTCGGACGCGTCGCGGCCGCTACGGCCCTCGTAGCGGGCATCATGACCATCCTGATGGGCGCTTGGGGTAAGCACCCATTCGCAATGGCCACCGCCCTCGGCGTCAACGCTTTCTGTGCCATCACCGTGGCCACCAACCCCGAGCTCTCGTGGCAATCCATGATGGGCTTGGTCCTGCTCGCAGGCGTCACCATGTTCGTCTTGGTGCTCACCGGTTTCCGGACCGCCGTGTTCAACGCAGTCCCCGCATCGCTCAAGACCGCCATCGTGGTGGGTATCGGCATGTTCATTTCGCTGATCGGCTTCGTGAACTCGGGCTTCGTCCGCCGCCTCCCCGACGCCGCCGGCACCACCGTCCCCGTGGGCTTGGGCCACGGCGGCGAGCTGACCGGCTGGCCAACCCTCGTGTTCATCGTGGGCTTGCTCGCCACCATTGCTCTCATGGTCCGCAAGGTCAAGGGCGCCATCCTGATCGGCATCGTCATTGCCACGGTGCTCGCCAACATTCTCGAGGCCGTCTTCAAGATCGGCCCATCCTTCAATGCGGACGGCACCCCGAACCCCGAAGGCTGGTCCTTGGTGGTTCCCCAGCTCCAAGGCTGGTCGCTTCCTGATCTCTCCCTCATTGGCAACGTAGACGTCTTTGGCGCGTTTGGTCAGCTAGGAGTCACCGCGGCTGCACTGCTGGCGTTCGTGATCCTCTTGTCCGTCTTCTTCGACGCCATGGGCACCATTGTGGGCTTGTCCAACGAAGCCGGCACCGTTGATAAGGACGGAAACATCCCCAACGTTGACCGCGTCCTGATGGTGGATGCTCTGGGCGCCGTTGCAGGTGGCGGCTCCGGCATCTCCTCCAACCAGGTCTTCGTAGAGTCCGGCGCAGGCATTGGTGAAGGCGCCCGCACGGGCCTCGCATCGATCGTCACGGGTGTGCTGTTCTTGCTCGCGATGTTCCTAACGCCGCTCATCAACCTTGTTCCGTTCGAAGCCGTTGCCCCAGCGCTTGTCACGGTGGGCTTCTTGATGATTTCCCAAGTCACCCGGATCGATTGGAACGACGTCGGAATCGCCATTCCAGCGTTCTTGACCTTCGTGATGATGCCGTTCACGTACTCGATCGCCAACGGCATTGGCGCTGGCTTCATCGCGTACGTCTTCATCCGCGCCGTTCAGGGCCGTGCCAAGGAAGTTCACCCGCTCATGTGGGTTGTCGCCGCTGCGTTTGTGCTGTTCTTCGGCATCGGTGTGATCGAAAACGCGCTGCAGGTCTAGTAAAGAGAAGCACTGAAAGCACTGCATGAGTGACCGAATTGATGCGTGGTTGTGGTCGATCCGCGTCTATAAGACGCGATCGGCCGCCACCGCGGCATGCCGCGCGGGCCATGTCCGCCTCAACGGAAACCCCACGAAGGCCGCCCAGACTATTGTTCCGGGCGACACCGTTCGTGTCCGGCAATCCGGTTGGGAGCGCACCTTTGAAGTGCTTCAAGTGATTCAGAAACGAGTGGGTGCGGAGGCCGCGCAAAGGGCGTACATCGACCACACGCCCGAGCGGCCCCGCATCGCCATTCCCCAAGTTGCTGCTCGAGATCGCGGCGCCGGCCGGCCCACCAAGAAGGATCGTCGCGAGTTGGACCGCCTGAGAAGTTCTTGGGCTGAGGACTAGCCCGCGCCCTGCGCGAGCGAAACCACGAGGTTGACGGACACCGCCAGCACCACCGCTCCGAGGATGTAGGAGACCAGGCCGTGCCGAAACGCTTCATGCCGAATGGCGGAGGATGAAATGTTGGTGTCCGACACCTGGTACGTCATGCCCAGCGTGAAGGACAAGTACGCGAAGTCCCGATAGCTCGGAAAATCCTTCTGATTGAAGCTCACTCCGCCCACCTCTTCGGCGTTGGCGGCGGAAAGATCCACAATTCCGGCCCGCAAGAGCTCCGAATAGTACAGATCCGCATAGCGGACCACGAACATCACGTGCACCAAGATCCAGGACCCTGCCACCGACGCGATTCCCAGCAGCCCCTCCCACGGAATAACTTCTGAGGTCCCTCCGCTGGCCGATCCAACCAACAACGCGGCCACCCCCGCGATGGATCCAAGGCTCGCCACCAGCAAGATGGTGTCCATCAAGCCGCGGGCCGGGTCTTCAGCGACCGCGTGGCGCCGCGTTTCCTCGGCGTCCAAGCCTGAGATCACGCGCCACGTCCATCCCGCGAACACCAGCGAGAACACGGACCATCCCAACACCACGGTGAAGATCCAGACGGACCGGGTCACGAGCGCGTGCGCGAGCGTTGCCGCCACCACGGCCAGCACCAAAGAGATGATGGCGCGGGGCAACACTTGCTCCGCGAACGGCAATTTCTGTTCAGAAGCCATGGCCCCATTATGAGCCTCGCCCCGCAGTCCGGGGGTGCGGCACTCACGCGAGTGGCGTCGTCGTACTGGAAATTAAGTACGACGACGCCACGTGGGTTTCGCAAAAATCTTGCGTGGAGAGTTACTTGCTAGACCGTAGGTACCGCGCGTTCGCGAGATGCGCGCTCTTCGGCGTCGATCTCGTGGAGGGAAGCGCCCTTGGTTTCGCGCAGGCTGAGCGCTGCGATGAGCGTGACAACGCTGGCGATCAACAGGTAAATGTTCACACCCATGTAGCCGCCGGTCTCCTTGAGGATGGTGGTGGCGATGATCGGCGCGAGGGAGCCCGCCACGATCGAGGTGACTTGGTAGCCCAACGAGACGCCCGAGTAACGCATGCGCGTGGGGAACATTTCCGCCATGATGGACGGCTGACCTGCATACATGAGCGCGTGGAAGGCCAGTCCAATGATGATCGCCAGGACAATGATGAAGTTGTCCTTGGTGTTGAACATCGGGAAGGCGAAGAAGCCCCACGTGCCGCCCAAAATGGCGCCGGCGATGTAGAGCGGGCGACGGCCCACCTTGTCAGAGAAGTAGCCGACGATCGGTACGAAGATGAAGTGGAAGACGTGCGCGATCGCTAGCAAGCCCAGGATCGCGGCCGTATCCACCTTCAGGGAGCCGAGGTAGACGATCGAGAAGGACACCACAATGTAGTAGAGGATGTTCTCCGCGAAGCGAAGGCCCATGGCGGTAAGGATGCCGCGCGGGTACTTCTTGATAACTTCGCCAACGCCGTAGGAGATGGCCTTAGTCTGTTCTACTTCGGCCTTGGCTTCTTCGAAGATCGGGGCGTCTTGAACGTGCTTACGAATGATATAACCCACGACCACCACTACAGCGGAGAGCCAGAACGCTACGCGCCAGCCCCAGGCGAGGAAGGCTGCGTTATCCAGCACGCTGCGCATGACGAAGAGGACCACGGTGGCGAGCAAGTTGCCGAGCGGAACGGCGGCCTGCGGCCACGATGCCCAGAATCCGCGGCTTTCGTTCGGTGAGTGCTCTGCTACGAGCAGGACTGCGCCACCCCATTCGCCGCCAAGCGCCATGCCCTGGACGAAGCGGAGGAAGACCAAGAGCGCTGGCGCCCAGTAGCCGATCTGGTTGATGGTCGGCAAGCAGCCCATGAGGACCGTCGCGACGCCGATCATCACGATGGTCAGCTGGAGCGTGAACTTGCGGCCGAGCCGGTCGCCGATGTGCCCGAAGATGATGCCGCCGAGCGGACGGGCGACGAAGCCCACCGCGTAGGTAACGAAGGCAGCGATGACTCCGTCGAGGGCGTTTCCGGTTTGGGGGAAGAATTGGGTGCCGAAGACCAAGGCTGCGGCAGAGGCGTAGAGAAAGAAGTCATACCATTCAACGACGGTGCCGGCCATCGAGGCGCTGACAATGCGCTTGAGGCCCGTCTGCTGGCTGGGGGCGCTAGAAGGTGCGCTCATGGAATCTCCTGAGGTGTAGTGATGCGTATCACATGAGTGATCGGCTCTACTATGCCCTGTTGATTTCCGCACGGCAATGGTCAAGAATGCAGACGGTACCTGCAATTCTGCAGATGCGCAGGTGAGTATGAAACATGCCGTGCAGAATTGTTGAGGTGTTCGTGAGCGATTTGTCCCCTCGGGAGACCGGAGGCGGCTCCCCTCGAGACGATTCCTTCGACGGCGGCAGTGCTCTTCCGGGTGCTCTTCCCAGTGCTCTTCCCAGCGCTATTCCCAGTGCTCAAGACCTTCTCATCCTGCGTGCCGTTGCGAAGACTGGATACTTTTCCGAAGCCGCCAAAGAGCTGGATCTGAACCACACCACCATTTCCCGTCGCATCGATGCTCTCGAGAAGATTCTGGGGTCTCACGTGCTGGTGCGCACCTCAGGTGGCTGGCAGCTCACGGATTTGGGGCGTCGAGCCGTTGCCGCTGGCGACCGGGTAGCCGAAGCCGTGGCGACCCTCACGAGCGAATCCCACGCCGATCGCGGCATCTCCGGAGTGGTGCGCCTATCCGCAACCGACGGCATTAGCGCCTATGTCATCGCCCCGGCGGTTGCCGAGCTGCGGAAGGCGAATCCTGATCTGAACGTGGAGATCGTGGCCACCACGCGACGTGCCTCCCAGATTCGCACGGGATTGGATCTCGAGATCGTCGTGGGCGAACCGCAAGTGCAGCGGGCCGAGGTCATTGAACTCGGCGAGTACGAACTTGGCCTCTTTGCCTCCCGCGGGTGGCTTGAACAGAACGAGGCCCCCAGACAGCTTGAGGATGTGCTGCGCTCCCCGCTCGTGTACTTCATCGATTCCATGCTGCAGGTCGATGACCTTGATACGCCCCGCAAGATCCTCCCGGGCATGCGCGATTCCGTGACCTCCACCAACGTGTTTGTCCACGTCTATGCCACTCGAGCCGGAGCAGGAATTGGCTTCCTGCCCACGTTCATGGCGACCGAGCATCCGGACCTGGTCCGGCTCCTGCCGGAAGTACAGCAAAGACTCACCTATTGGCTAGTGGTGCGGCCCGAGAATCTGCAACAGCCCGCGGTCGCCGCGGTGGTGAACGCTATTCGGGAGTCAGTGAAACAAGCGCAACCGTTTCTGCGCGGCGAAGGTCCTAATCCGTTCCTAACTCCACGGTGAATTTCAGCTCGCAAGTCATTCCCTGGCCTGAACACTCAGTTGCGACTCCTCGAAGGATCAGGTCGCTTGGCGTCCGGAGGATCGGCCGCTCAATTCATCTATCACTTTCCGCTCCTTCGAGTTGATGCCCCCGTCAATCTCGGCAATGACAACCGATGCGTCCAGGACGTCGGAAATCTCACCGTCGGTTTCGGAAAGGAGCAACCAGACATCGTCCGGATCGAGGTCAACAACACTCGTAAGCCGCTCGTCGGCGATCTCGTGGCGCTCCCGCGCGAAGCGGATTAGGTGCCGTATCAGAAGCGCCTCGTCGTCGGATATCCGACCGTCTGCATTGATGACGAGCCAGGCAACCCAGAGTAGCAACTGCGGGTGGCGGCTGCGATCCATTAGGCGCTTCGCTACCTCTAGAACGCGAGCTTCGTTGCGAAAGACCGACTGAGCATGCTTTCCCGCAACCACCGTTGTCCCGCGGTTCAGGACCACAGCGAGAGGAATTCCGACAACTGGGATGCCAATCTTGATGAGATTCCGCTGTAGCAAGAACTTCCCGACCACCGGAAGGCCCCTGGCCGCGTTGAGAACGGCCCCAGAATAGAATCGCTTGATCAGCGGCCGCATTAAGGCAGGCACTGCCTTATTAACGCCTTCGCGAACGAACTCGCCACTCTTGACGGTAAAGGCTACGCGAATGAGTTTCCAGAGATCCTCGGGATCGTCAACGTCCAGCGGTACGCCGTAGAGCACGGCGATGTCGTAGGCAAGTTTGAGCTGCAGCTGCGATAGATATGCGATGTCGACCATGACTGTGGCAATTCCCATAGGCACGGTCGCTGGCGAGGAACCGCCGACCGTCCCAATCGTTGCCGCGACGGTCGCCGTGTACGCGCTCGCAGAGAGCCCACCTTCAATGGCGGCGTATCTGGCCGCCATCTTGATCCGTTGGTCGACTATCGCGTCGGGCGGTACACCCTGATACTTGTCTTGGAAGTATTTCGCGTCGACCTTTTCCGCGTAACTTGTCAGTGACGTAGCAAGCAGCCTTGGAAACCAATTGCCATTCTTGATGTCCACGAAGTTGAGGCCTGCCACAAACTCGCGAATACTGTCCCGCTCCCGCTCAACGTCAGCTATATCCTCGGCAGTCGGAGTCTTGGCGTCGATTTCGGAGCCGTCGTCAGAGTTCAGCTCTGCGCGTGAGGAGTTAGACATGCACTCATCTTTCCATCGGGATCGAAATCTTCACACTGTTTCAAAAGCCGCCTAACAATGCGAGTCTCAAATATTGAATGGTGAGACGCTCCGAAGCTCTCAGTGTCCCTAGCTCACAGGAGACCGGTTCAAAGCTGCTCGCCGAGCGCCTTCTCGAGTCGCTCGATCTTTCCATCGAGCTCGCCGGTGTGGCCCGGACGGATATCAGCCTTGAGCACCAATGACACTCTTCCCGAGTAACGGCCCACGGCTTCGGTCGCACGCTTGACCACATCCATCACCTCATCCCATTCCCCTTCGATCTCGGTGAACATGGACGAAGTGCGGTTCGGCAACCCGGAATCGCGGACAACGCGAACCGCGGCAGCGACGGCGTCGTGCACTGAACCGTCCGCATCAGAGGTACTGGGGGCAACTGAGAAAGCAACAATCATTCCCCCAGCATGGCACTTCCGGGTGCCGTGAATGAACCGCGTGACACCGAAGTTCGTGCTCGAAAAGTGGCGTAAGCCGCAAGTTAGTGGAAAAATCGCTACGGCCCGCGTATGTGACACTCGTAAGACTGGCCTTCTATACGGCTTTTGCATCATCGTTAGTCAGCATCACTTCTACCCCTCATCAGTGCGCTCGCACCCGCCTCGCACGGAAAACAGGCTCATGACCACCCCAACTTCTGAGGATCACCTCCAACGGCGCCTCAAGCTCCGGCACATTCGATTCATTGCGCTGGGCACCGCCATTGGAACCGGACTCTTTTACGGTTCTTCTGAGACCATTCAGGCCGCTGGTCCAGCGGTGCTGATCTCTTACATCATCGCCGGATTCGCCGTCTGGATTGTCATGCGCGCGCTCGGTGAGATGGCTGTTCGACACCCGGTTGCCGGTTCCTTCGCGAACTACGCAGACCGTTTCATTGGACCGTACTGGGGATTCATCACGGGCTGGACGTTTACGTTCGAGATGATGGTGGTGGCCGTCGCGGATATGACCGCGGTGGGCAAGTACATGGGCTTCTGGTACCCGGATACTCCGGGCTGGATCTGGATGGTTGCAGCGTTGCTGATCATCGCAGCCCTCAACCTGTTGCGCGTGAGCGTCTTCGGCGAACTCGAGTTCTGGTTCACTTCCATCAAGATCACTGCCATCGTTGCCATGATTATTGGTGGCCTGTACCTGATTGTCTTCGGTATCAACATTGGTGGTCACCAGACCGGCGTTGAGAACCTTGTGGCCCACGATGGTTTCGCACCGTTCGGCGTCTGGGGCATCATCATGAGCCTTGGCATTGTGGTGTTCTCCTTCGGCGGCATGGAAACCCTCGGCATGACCGCGGGCGAGGCCGACGATCCCGAGCGCGCCATCCCGAAGGCTGTTAACACCGTGCCCGTCCGCATTCTGGTGTTCTATGTTCTGTCGATCGGCGTCATGTTGTGCCTGATTCCTTGGAACCAGATTGGCGTTGACGGTTCGCCGTTCGTTCAGGTCTTCGGACAGCTGGGGTTGCCCGCCGCCGAGCACGTCATGAACGGCGTGGTTCTAACCGCCGCGCTGTCCGCGATGAACGCCATTTTCTACGCCGGAACGCGCACCATGTACGGTCTTGCCGAGCAGGGCCAGGCACCTAAGTCCTTCTTACACACCACTCGCGACGGCATTCCGTTGGTTCCGGTCTTCATCATCGTCGCTGTCATCGCCTTGGGCCTGGTCGCCTACTTCATCATCCCGGACGCGTTGTTCTTGGTGGTGGCCTCGATCGCCACCTTCGCCACCGTGACCACGTGGATCATGATCCTGATTTCTCACCACCGCATGCGTCGAGAACTTCAGGCTGCCGGTGCCGCCAGCACGTCTTTCCAGCTCCCAGGATGGCCTTACCTCAACTACATCGCGATCGCCTTCATGGTGGGCGTCATGGTGATCCTTGCGTTCTCCGCAGCGGGTCGCACGGCCCTCATTGTGGGCTTGTCGTGGATGGCTCTGCTGACGTTGGCGTACTTCTTCTGGCTTCCGAAATCCGCACGTCAACGAGTCGAGTTGGAGCCGCTGGAGTGGCAGGATGAAAAGAAGACGCTGGACCGTCAGGACTCGCGTCCCGAGTAATCACCTCTTATGAGTAGTCGGTAAGGATTCGAATGGCCCGCGGAATTTACATCAGTGCAACAACGTCCCCTTCTGGAAAGTCTCTGATTTCTCTGGGCCTCGCGGATCTTTTGCACCGCCATGCGGACAAGATCGGTTTCTTCCGCCCCATCACGGAGGCGGCGAACCTCGACGAAGATCCCATTGTCCGCATGGTGGCATCCGCCTTTGAGCTTCCGATCACTCGAGCCCGCGCTGGCATGACGCGCACGGAGAGCCGCGAGTTGATCGTGTCCGGTCAAACGGATGAGATCTACTCGCGCTCTCTTGAGGTTTTTGAGTCCATCGCCGAAGAGTGCGATGTTGTCATTGTTGAGGGCACCGACCTCACGGGCCACGACTTCGCGGTGGAATTTGATCTAAACGCCCGCTTGGCCAATCATCTGGGTTGCCACGTGGTGGGCGTCGTGAACGCGCACGGACTCACGGTTGATGAAGCTGTGGATGCTATCGACGTCGCACGCTCCTCCTTCTACGACGAAAAAGTCTCGCTGCTGTCCATGATCGTGAACCGTGCGAACGCTTCGGAAGCTGCAGCACTTCAGGAAAAAGCTCGGCCAGGTCTGCACAACCGCAAGGTGTACGTGATCCCCGAGATTGAGGAGATCGTCAACCCCACCGTTGGTGAGATCGCGTCCACTCTCGATGCCCAGCTCATTGCCGGCGCCCCCCTGCTGGATCGCGAGGTCAAGCATGTGCTGGTTGCGGCGATGAATGTGGGCTACTTCTTGGAACGCCTGCGAGATGAAGCGTTCATCATTACCCCGGCAGACCGATCTGACATCCTCACCACCGCTATCGCAACCTCGCGGACGCCGTCGTTCCCTGCAACGTCCGGCATCCTGCTCACCGGCCCGCGCCCCGTGGAAGACTCCGTGCTGCCACTCCTCGCGGAGGCGCCGTTCCCGGTGTTCACTTCCGTCGAGGACACCTACACGAGCGCGCACAAGGTGTGGGACGTGCGAGGCGAGCTGTCGAGCGGACAGCCGCGCAAGGTAGCGGCCGCGTTGGGCCAGTGGTACAAATCCATCGACGAAGCTGAACTGCTCGAACGCATGCACTTGCCCGCACCCACCACCATGACTCCGTTACGCTTCCTGCACGGGCTGATCGAGCGTGCCCGTAAGGCTCAACAGCGCATCGTGTTGCCCGAGAGCGAGGATGTGCGCATTCTTGAGGCCGCCGAAATCATTCACCGCCGCGGCATTTGCGAGCTCGTGATCTTGGGCGATCTCAAGCAGGTCCGCGAACTCTCCAACCAGCACGGCTTCGACCTGTCCGGTATCGAGATTATCGATCCGTCCAAGAGCGAGCACCTCGAAAACTTCGCTCAAGAGTACGCCCGACTGCGAGCCCATAAGGGAGTCAGCATCGAGCAGGCTCGTGAGCGCATGCTCGAACGTTCCTACTTCGGCACCATGATGGTTCACTTGGGACTCGCGGATGGCATGGTGTCAGGCGCGGCCCACACCACTGCGAACACCATTCGACCGTCCCTTGAGTTCATCAAGACGCGCCCCGGCGTGAAGATCGTGTCGTCCGTATTCCTGATGCTGCTTGAGGACCGAGTGTTGGTCTACGGTGACTGCGCTGTGAACCCGGAACCGAATGCCGAGCAGCTTGCTGACATCGCGGTGGCTTCCGCTGCCACAGCACGCCAGTTCGGGGTGGAGCCTCGTGTAGCGATGCTGTCCTACTCCACCGGTACTTCTGGTTCCGGAGGTGCGGTGGATGACGTGCGCGCGGCGACCGAACTGGTGCGTGATTTGGCCCCGGATTTGGCGGTGGATGGTCCTATTCAGTACGACGCCGCTGTGGATGCGTCGATCGGTGCGTCTAAGTTGCCGGGTTCCTCCGTCGCGGGACAAGCCACCGTGTTTGTGTTCCCCGATCTGAACACTGGCAACAACACCTACAAGGCGGTCCAGCAGTCTGCTGGCGCCGTGGCTGTTGGCCCGATCTTGCAGGGCCTCAACAAGGCCGTTAATGATCTCTCGCGCGGCTGCACCGTGGAGGACATCGTCAACACCGTTGCCATCACGGCTATCCAAGCTCAGGAGTCCTAATGCTCATTCTGGTCATCAATTCCGGTTCGTCTTCCCTGAAGTATCAGGTTCTGGACACTGCTACAGACGAGGTTCTGACGTCCGGACTCGTGGAACGCATCGGCGCTTCCGAGATCAAGGATCACGGCCAGGCACTTGACCTGGTCGCGGAAAGCGTGAGCGAGATCTTGGGCGATCGTGAGATCGATGGCGTTGGGCACCGCGTTGTTCACGGCGGCGAACGCTTCTCCAAGCCAGTGCTGATAAATCCCGAAATCACGCGAGCCATCGAACGTCTAGCTCCCCTTGCACCGCTGCATAATCCGGCCGCGGTCCTAGGCATTCGGGCAATCACCGCTAAGTGGCCGCACTTGCCGCAGGTTGCTGTCTTCGACACCGCCTTCCACCGCACAATGCCCGAACACGTCTGGCGTTACGCGGTTCCCGACGAGCTGTACTCGCGCTATGGCGTCCGCCGATACGGATTCCATGGCACTAGCCATGACCTTGTCACCGGGCTGGCCGCCGACTACCTGGGTATCGATCGCCAAAACTTCAACGCCGTCATTTGCCATCTCGGAAACGGTGCGTCCGCTACGGCCATCAAGAACGGCGAGTCCGTGGACACTTCCATGGGGTACACGCCTCTTGAAGGGCTCGTCATGGGGACCCGTTCAGGAGACCTTGACCCGTCTATCGTGACCCAGCTGGTCATGCGTGGGGCTTTCACGGCGGCGGAACTGGACACCATCCTGAACAAGCAGTCCGGTCTCTTGGCGTTAGCTGGCGATGCAGACATGCGTGCGGTTACGGAAGGCGCCGCAGCCGGAGACGAGCACGCCGAACTGGCGCTCACCTCGGCCTCTTACCGATTATCTAAGTACATTGCCGGTTATCACGTGGCCGTAGGTGGCGCTCAAGCGATCGTTTTCACGGCGGGAATTGGCGAAAACTCCATTGTCTTCCGCGAGCGCGTCTGCGCTCCGTTGGAAGTTTTGGGTGTTCGGCTCGATCCCGAGCTCAATGCTGTCCGCTCAGGCGAAGTTCGACGAATCTCCACCGAAGACTCCGCAATTACCGTGCTGGTAGCCCCAACGAACGAAGAATCTGCTATCGCTCGGGCAGCAGAAAAGCTCATCCGCGGCTAACACCGCGTGCGGCGCCATCGCTCCCACATGAAGATGGCGCCGCGTTTTTCCTTGCTCTTATCTCTCGTCTCTCTTTTCAGTTTTCAATCCGCGATCGTGTCAGCAACCTTTTAGACGCACCGCACAAGTCATAGCCCTCCCCACCCCTGCGCCGCGCTTCGACAAAGATGGCTGGTCAGACGGTGAGCGCTAACTGCTCCGGCTTCTCCGGATGGAAAAACACGTTCCTCAACAGTCGCTGGTTTGGGTCCACTGCAAGAGGTGGCTTCCAGAAGGGAACACCCGAGCGCATGTCGATCGTCCACTCAGTTTCGTGCACCACGTGGTGGTGGAACGAGCAAACTAGTGCGGCATTCTCGAGAGTCGTTACTCCCCCGCGAGAGTATTCGTGCACATGGTGGGCTTGGCATTTATCCATTCCCGTCTGACATCCAGGAAAGGTGCATCCCCTATCCCGGGCATAGAGAATCTTGCGTTGTTCTGCGCTGAAGAGGCGCGCCCGGTTACCGGCGTCAACCACTTGGGACCCTGATCCTAAAACGACCGGCAACAGGTCGGCGTTACACGCAAGCTGCCGGATCACCCGAGGATTAATAGGGCCAGAGTGGACTGCATCCGAACGAAACAACCGGTCCGAAGCTTTGAGGTCCCTCTCGAGGCTCTCGTGATCAATGTTCACCATGACCTGCGGTTGGTAGCCGCCGTGAATAGAGAACTTTCCGGTCTGAAGCCCGACGGTGAGCGCGTGAATCGCGCCGTCTAGCCGCTTCTGACCCAACGAACGTTTGTCTTTCGGTGGTTCCACCGCTTTCCCGTTCTCATCACGCGCCGTTGCCGCAGGCTCTAAAGGTTCATCGCCAACGGCAGCGTCCTTGAGCTCATGGTTCTTCGTGCGCGGATTGACTTCCGGAGCAATGGCGGTCAGAAGGACCTCGTGTTGCAAATCATCCACGCGCATCAGCCACTGATGAAAGCCAAACTTTTTGCCCTGATAGAAAGCTCCCTGATACTGCTGCCGAACTTCTTCCGACGGGAGCACTCCCATCGAATGAATGCGAGCTTCCCAGACTTTGATTGCGCGACAAACGGCCGCCGGCGTACCTGTTTCGGCAGTCTTAATGAGTCCGGACTCGATGCGATCCGTCATCACGGCTGCTTCGTCGTCGTTCTCACTAATTTGCTTGATAGGAGCCTGCAAGTTCCCCAACGAAGTAATGATCCGCGCCGCGGCGTCCACGCCAACTGCGCCGCTCTGAAATGCATCCCTGACAAACGGATGTGCAATCGCCACATCACCGTCAACGCTTTCCACCGGGGTGATCGCCCTCGCGACGGTCAGCCACCGCCGAACCTCGGCTGGTGAAATATGCATCACCTGAGAGAGCCGCTCTTCCACACTCCGAAACCGAGTACGAGACGTCGAGATCTTTCCGGCTTGCAGCGCTGCAATATCGGCTTCCATGCGGGATGCCAGCGCGACCTTAGCGCGATCGACGTGGTGCGTCAGCAACTGAAGATTCCGCGCAAGTGTTTCAAGTTCTGACAACGATGTGGGAATTAGCGTGAGCGCTTCCGCATGGGAGGCCAGTTGGCTTTGCATGAGACGAGTGTCTTCAAGAAGCCTCGATACCGATTGCTCGGTCGCATCGTAGGAATCAGCGAGTGCCGCTGACGCTTGGACAGAACATGAAGCGTTCATGAATCCAGCATAGTAACTATCTACGATAAATAGAAGAGATAAGAGTAAATGTGAATAACCGTGTCGCTTCGCAAGCGAGAGCCCGAGATCCACAGAATTAGTGTACAAATCCGGCATAGCGCGGAGCGTGGGAAACATCGGGTGATGAGATGAGTCCAGTAGACCTGCTCCGCACCCTTGCATAGAACAGATATTCGACATACAGTAAACGAGCGGGAACATCCTCGGTGGAACGAGATCCATCGACCTAGGCGCCGCACCAAAGTCGGATAAGTCGGGAAATCGGGAGGTACTCGTGATGCGCATCACCCAAAAGACTCAAAGTCAGGCAGAATAGTGAAATGACCACTTCGGGAAATGACGTATCGAGCACACCGAATGACGCCTCAGTAGAGACGCCACCCTTGCTGGAGATTCAGAACCTCGACGTCAGCTTCTCCACGAACTACGGGGATGTTGCTGCCGTGCAGGGCGCATCCCTGACCGTGCGCAAGGGGCAGACAGTGGCGATCGTGGGCGAATCCGGCTCTGGAAAATCCACCACTGCCATGGCGGCCATCGGACTGTTAGCGGGTTCCGGCCGCATTACCGTCGGGTCCATCAAGCTCGATGGCCAAGAGCTCACCACGCTTCCTGAATCGAAACTACGCAGCATCCGTGGCCGAGATATCGGCATGGTGCCTCAAGATCCCATGTCCAACCTGAATCCGGTAACGAAGATCGGCAGCCAGATCGCCGAGACGCTCTTGGTGCACAAAATGGCGACACCTAAGAACGTCAAAGAAAAGGTCCTGGAAACGCTGCGGTCCGCCGGCGTTCCAAATCCAGAGAAACGCGCAGACCAGTACCCGCACGAACTCTCAGGCGGTCTGCGCCAACGCGCACTCATTGCTATTGGCTTGGCCTGCCAGCCGCGCTTGCTCATCGCAGATGAACCCACCTCAGCACTCGACGTGACGGTGCAGCAGACCATCCTGGATCAGATTCAGAAGATGACAGCTGAGCTCGGAACCGCAGTCCTTCTCATCACCCATGACCTCGGACTCGCTGCCGAACGTGCGTCAGAGCTCGTGGTCATGCACCGCGGCAAGGTGGTAGAAACCGGACCAGCCAAAGAAATCCTCACCAATCCGCAGCACCCCTACACACAATCCCTCGTGGCCGCCGCACCGTCTGTGGCAGCCGCCCGACTACGGCCCGGTGCGTACTCGGGAACTTCAGCTGCGTCGTCGTCCTCTGAAAGCGACTCAACCACCCAGCACGACGACGCCTCCGTGCAGTCCCAGCCCGCCCCGAATCTTGTGGAGGTCCGCGATCTCACCAAGATTTACCCGGTGCGCGGCTCGAAAGAAGATTTTTACGCGGCAAAGAATGTCAGTTTCGACGTGCCTCGGGGTTCGACGGTCGCGATTGTGGGTGAATCCGGTTCAGGCAAGACGACGACGGCACGCATGTTGCTGAAGCTCATTGAACCGAGCTCGGGAACCATGACTTTCGACGGGCAAGATATTGCGACGTTGGATAAAGCTCAGCTTCGAGCATTCCGCCAACGTGTGCAGCCCGTGTTTCAAGATCCATATTCTTCGCTCAACCCCATGTTCACGGTGGGGCGGATCATTCAGGAGCCGCTCGATACTTACAAGCGTGGCACGGTCAAAGAGCGCCGTGTTCGAGTGGCCGAGCTACTCAAAGAGGTGTCGTTGCCTCCGGAGATGGCCAGCAGATACCCCTCGGAGCTGTCGGGCGGCCAGCGCCAACGTGTCGCGATTGCGCGCGCCCTAGCGCTCCAGCCGGACTTGATGGTGTGCGACGAACCCGTCTCCGCCCTCGACGTTCTGGTGCAGTCTCAGATCCTCAAGCTCTTGGGGAAGCTCCAGCAGGAGTTTGGGCTGTCCTATCTGTTCATCTCCCATGACCTCGCGGTAGTCCGACTGATTTCGGACTTCGTATGTGTCATGAAGGACGGTGAGGTTGTGGAGGCTGCGACGTCGGAAGAGATTTTCACCAATCCGCGACATCCCTACACTCGTCAGCTTCTCGCTTCCATTCCCGGAAACGAGCTCAACATCGCCATGGATCCAGACGCGGCCTAAAGAGACGGTTAAACGAATAGCCCGCGCATCCTCGACGTTCCAAGGTGCGCGGGCTATTCGATTGCGGACAGTTACTGACTGCGCTTCGCGAGCTAACCGCTATGACCTACCGCCGGCGAGACTTCGGATCCAACGCTTCGCGCAAGGACTCACCCAGCAGCGTGAATCCAAGTGCCGTAATGGCGATGCAAATGCCGGGAAGGAAAGCGAGCTGCGGAGCAATTCCCAGCTCGGTCTGCGCGTACGTGAGCATGCGACCCCATTCAGCCGTCTGCGGGAGACCGCCACCCAATCCCAAGAAGGACAAGGCCGCGGCATCGATGACCGCTGTAGCCAGAGTCAGCGTGGCCTGCACAATAACCGGACCCACCGAGTTTGGAAGCAAGTGGCTCATGGTGATGGTGCGTCGGCTCAATCCCAAGGTCTGGGCCGCCAAAATGTAGTCCGCACCCTTTTGCTGGAGCATGCTCGAACGGAGCAGTCGGGCAAAGATGGGCACTTGAGAAGCGCCGATAGCGATCATGACGGCATACTGCCCTTGACCCAGCACCGCAGCGATAGACACCGCGAGCAGCAAGTTCGGAACGGACAGCAGAATGTCCACCAATCGCATCACCACAGCATCTACCCAGCCGCCAAAACCTCCGGCCAGAAGGCCAAGGATCATGCCGCCCACGAGACCCAGCGCGGTCGAAACAATGCCGATCATCAAAGACGCTTGCGCACCCCACAACAGCTTGGAGAGAACGTCTCCGCCGAACCGGTCAAGGCCCAGCGGGTACGCCGAAATTTCGCCAGGACCAGGGATATGCGTGGGGGTGATCTCGCGTCGGCCCGGCAAGGCGTCGCCACCGTACGGGGCTAAGACCGGCGCTAACAAGGCCACCAGGATGAATGCAGCCACAATGATGGCGCCAACGATCGCGGCCGGATTGCGGCGAAGCCTGTGAAAGGCGTCTTTCCACACGCTTCCGCTGACGATGCCAGGCTCAGGCGTTGGATCAGCCGTGGTAATTGATGCTTCGTTGATGCTCATTGCACACGCACCCTTGGATCAATGAATCCGTATGAGATATCAACCAGCAGGTTGATCATGGAATACAGGATCGCGATGAAAATAATGAACCCTTGGAGAACGGGGTAATCAAGGTTGAAGATGGCGTCTCGCAAGAATCGTCCAATGCCGTTGAAGGCGAACACCGTCTCCGTCAGGACAGCGCCCGAGATCAGCAAGCCCGTTTGCAGACCGATGGTCGTGGACACGGGAAGCATGGCATTGCGGAGGACGAAGCGGTTTCGGATCAGCCCGGGCGTAAGGCCCTTCGCTTTAGCGGTGCGCACGAAGTCCGCGTTCTGAACTTCCAGAACCGAAGCGCGCGTGATGCGGACGATGATCGCTAGCGGGATGGTTCCTAGCGCAATTCCCGGCAGGATCAAGTGCATGATGGCATCCCATGCGGCGTCCCATTCTGCCGTCAGGATTCCGTCAAGCACGTAGAAGTCGGTGACATGAGTGGCGTCGATCCGAGGGTTCTGCCGACCGTCCGTGGGGAACAGAGGGATCTTGATGGCAAAAATCCACTTGAGGATGAACGCGAGAAAGAAGACGGGGATGACGACGCCGAAGAGGGATAAGAACACGGAGAAGTTGTCCTGCCACTTATTCACATGCGTGGCAGCCCAATAGCCCAACGGAATACCAATGCCAATAGCAAAGATGAGCGCAACAACCGTGAGCTCAAGAGTCGCGGGGAAACGCGTCGCAAACTCTTCCAGAACTGGGCGGTTGGTCTGCAAAGACGTACCGAAGTCCCCGCTGAGCATCTTTCCGATGTACGTGAAGTACTGCTCAATGAGCGGCTTGTTAAAGCCATACGCTTCATTGATACGGGCAACGGCGTCGGGGGTGGCCTTGTCCCCCAAAAGTGCTGTGGCCGGACCGCCGGGCAAGGATCGAACCCAGAGGAAAAGCAGAATAGATAGCCCCACAAGCGTGGGGATCAGCAGCGCGATGCGCTTACCGATGACTTTGAGCATGGTTACCTTCCGCTCATGTGAGAGTGCGGCGCATCGGACGCACGCACCGCACTCTCACTTAGGAATAACGAGAACTACTTGGTGAGCTTGATCAGGTTGAAGCTCTCGTCATTGACTGGGCTCGAAGGGTAGGACTCCACGCGCTCCGCGAAGGCCAGCGATGGGGCTGGGTGCGCGAGTGGAACTGCCGGTACAAGCTCGGAGACCTGCTTGTTGATGGCCTCATAGAGCGGGGTCTGAGCTTCAAGCTTGGGCTCTTCGCGAGCTTCATCGAGCTTCTCAAACAGGTCAGCGTCCTTGAATCCAAACTCCGGCTTCTCACGGCCGAAGAACACGCCAACGAAGTTGTCCGTGTCGTTGTAGTCGCCCGTCCAACCCAGCAAGTGAATGCCGTGGTCTTCGGAGGACTGAATGCGATCCAGGTAGTCAGGCGACCACTTGTTTGGCTGCGCGCTGACCTTGATGCCAACTTCTTCCAGCTGCGCTGAAATGTTGGTGAATACCTGTTCTGGCGTCGGCATGTACGGCCGGGAAACACCCGTTGGGTAGTTGAACTTCACGGTGAAGCCGTCTGGGTATCCGGCTTCGGCGAGGAGCTGCTTGGCCTTCTCCGGATCGTAATCGTACTTCTCAACATCCTCGGTGTAGCCGTTGACTACTTCCGGAATGAACTCGATGGCCTTTTTGGTGCCCTCGGGCAAGGTCTGCTTGATAAGCGCATCCTTGTCGATCGCGTAAGCAATCGCTTGACGCACCTTGAGATCCTTGAGTTCCTTGACGGTCTGGTTGATGCCCAAGTAGAGAATGGTGAATGGTTCGCGGGCAACAATGTTGAAGCCGGCGTCCTTCAAAGACTGAGTATCGGAGGGCGAAACCAAGTCATAACCGTCAATGGTGCCGGCTTCGAGTGCCTGGCGGCGAGCCGTTGGCTCATCGATGACACGGAAGATGATCTTTTCGATCTGTCCCTTTTCACCCCAGTAGTCAGGGTTGGCGGAGAGATTGATTTCCTGTCCTGGGCTCCACGAATCGAATTTGAAGGGGCCGGTGCCTACCGGATGACCCTTCGCGTACTCGGAAAGCACTGGCGACTCGGCAGTACCAGTCACTTCATCAGCCTTGAACTCCTCAAGAGCCTTTGGCGACTGCATGGCGAAGGCGGGGAGTGAGAGAGCCGCGATGAAGCCAGCAAAAGGCTTGGCCAAGGTGACCTTGGCTTCGGAGTCAGAGGTCGCTTCGCAAGACTTGTAAACCGCGTTCGCCGGCTTGTCTGCGTAGCCCTTGAACAGCGACGCGTAGTAGTAGCCCACGGACTCGGCTTGCTGGAGGCCCTTGAAGTTGTACCAGCGGTCAAAGTTGAAGCAGACGGCCTCAGCATTGAATTCAGTGCCGTCTTGGAACTTCACACCTGTTTTGAGCTTGAAGTCATACGTCATGCCATCTTCGGAGGCAGTCCAGGACTCAGCCAAGAGCGGCTCGGGATCAGCCGATCCCTGCTTCACACCCACTAGGCCCTCAAAAATCTGCCGGGAAATACGGAAAGATTCACCGTCAGAAGCGTATGCCGGATCCAAAGACTTCGGATCTGAAGACGCAGCGAAGACGAACGTGGAGTTGACGGAACTATCGGCGGAGCCGGAAGAGCTACTGGTGTTGTCGCGTTGCGATTGAACGCAGCCGCTCAAAACGAGAGCTCCCACAGCCAGCATGGCGGCGGAGGAGAGAGCGCCTTTGCTGAATTTCAGAGACATGACGAATTCCCTTTGGTCGAGTGACGCGAAAAGATGAAATAACCTTTTCACTTCCGGGAAGCCTACCCTGATATGTGGTGTGGGTCACGCAAAATGTACGCATTTGAAAGCAAACGTTCACAAATATTTAACGCGAGCCAGAAACGCGCCGGAGAAAAAGAAAACCACGAGTAAACAGCCAAGAGGTAACTGCGGAACAAAAGGGAATACAGCCGAAAAATAAAGAGACCGCCGACCGCCCTCCCAGAAGGAGCAGCGGCCGGCGGCCTCAATGCAAGCGGGAACGCTTACAGAATTACGCGAACTTAGATTCGTTCAGAAGTGTGCTTACGCAGAGTAGAGGAGGAGCCCAGAACGTCTCCGTCCTTCCAGTCCTGCCAGCCTTCGCGACCGCCCATGAAGGCCTCGATCTCTTCCTTGCTGGCGGTCAGCTTTGGATCATGCTTGAGGTAGTGGCGCGTTTCGCGGGCCACCATGCCAGACATGATGAGCAAACCAATGAGGTTCGGGAAGGCCATGAGGCCGTTCATGACGTCGGAGAAGTTCCAGACGACACCCAACTGAACCGTGCAGCCAACGAAGACAACGAGTGAGAAGAGCACACGGAACGGCATAACCGCGCCGCGACCGAAGAGGCGCTCAACGTTACGTTCGCCATAGTAGGCCCAACCCAGAATGGTGGAGTAGGCGAACATGACCAGACCGATGGTCACAATCCAGTGGCCCCAGGTTCCTGGAAGACCGTGCGTGAAGGCCTCGCCGGTCATGATGGCGGCGGAGATCTGCTTGCCGGACTCATCAACCTGCGACCAAACGCCGGTAGTGATGATGACCAAGCCGGTGCAAGAAACCACAATAATGGTGTCAATGAAGGTCTGAGTCATCGATACCAAGCCCTGGCGAACAGGGTGGGTGGTCTGAGCGGCTGCGGCAGCGATAGCTGCAGAACCCATGCCGGATTCGTTAGAGAAGATACCGCGAGCAACACCGTACTGAACGGCGATGATAATCGCGGAGCCAGCAAAGCCGCCGACGGCAGACGTGCCCGTGAATGCCTCGCTGAAGATCTGAGCGAAAGCCGCAGGAACAGCGCCAATGTTGGCGATCAAGATGTAGAGAGCGCCGAGCACGTAGAAGATGATCATGATGGGCACGAAGCCTGCGGTGACCTTACCGATGGACTTGATGCCGCCCACCAGAACAATCAGAGTAGCGCCGGCAAGAACTACGCCGGTGATCCACGTTGGGATGCTGAAGGAGTGCTCGAGGTTCACAGCGATGGAGTTACCCTGCGTCATGTTTCCAATACCGAAACACGCAAGAACTGCGAAGATTGCGAAAGCTAGGCCGAGGATCTTGCCAACGGGTCCCTTGATACCGCGCTGCAAGTAGACCTGAGGACCACCGGACTTTTCGCCGGCTTCGTCCGTGGTGCGGTAGCGCACACCGAGGTATGCCTCGGTGTACTTGGATGCCATACCCAAAACGCCGGTAACCCACATCCAGAAGAGAGCGCCCGGTCCACCGATGCCGATGGCCGTTGCCACGCCGACGATGTTACCCGTACCAACTGTTGCGGCAAGCGCCGTAGTAAGTGCCTGGAACTGGGAGATATCGCCTTCAGAACCCTTGTCCTTGCGGCGGAGAATACCGAGATCGAGTCCAGCCCAAAGCCGGATAAATTGAATGCCGCCAAGACGGATGGTCAGGTAGATGCCGGTTCCTAGGAGGAGCGGAATGAGGAAGAAAGGTCCCCAAACAAAGCTTCCGATTTCTCCTAGGAATTCCTCCACGTTTGTCCAAAACATGTGAATTCCATTCTTCAATTGGTGCGAGCAAGATCTGAGGCAGTGATGAGCACCACAGATGGGGATATCGTACGCGAAAAAGAACGCGTTAATCACTCACTTTTGTTACCAACAGGAAAACTTTCTCTAACCCCCGAGGCCGAGTTCAAGAAGGGGGCTATGGCATCCCGGCCAGCCGCAGAAGCGCGGCCGTCAGAGCACCCGCAATCACCACTACTAAGAATGAAGCCTTGAAGTACAGCGCCACTCCAGCCACCAGCAACGCGCCAACACGAGCATCTAGAACTAGCGTCTGACCACTCGCAACAGTGTTCACGATGGTGAGAGAAGCAAGCAGTCCGATGGTAATCATGCCCGCCACCCGGAGAATCCGCTCATCCTGCAAAAACCGCGCCGGAATCAGGTATCCCGCAAACTTCAATCCAAAAGCGGCGGCGCAAGAAATCAGAATCCAACCCCAGAGGTCCATTTAGTGCCCTCCTTCCGGGGCCGCGCCGTCGTTCTGTGTAGGCGAGGTAGTTGGGGGCAGCGACGGTTCCGGGGCCGCGCCGTCGTTCTGTGTAGGCGAGGTAGTTGGGGGCAGCGACGGTTCCGGGGCCGCGCCGTCGTTCTTTGTAGGAGAGGACGACGACGCCTGCTTCCGCGAGGTGCCCGCGTTCGGCTCATCGTAGGGGTTCATTTCCGGCTCGAGCCCCTGACCGCGGCGCCCGCGACCGAACCATCCCCACAATCCCGCGATCAGTGCGGCGATCAGGATGGGGATTCCGGGCGGCGCAAACGGCACTGCAATAACGGTTGCGAGGGCGCAGACGACGGCGATGGCCACCGGTTGGCGGGCCGTCAATCGCGGCCACAACAACGCCAGAAACGCAGCCACGGCGGCTCCGTCGAGGCCCCACTGGCGCGGATCCCCCAGCGCGTCGCCCAGCAGAGCACCTGCAACGATGAACAGATTCCACAACACGAAAACGCCGACGCCGGCAACCCAGAAACCGCGCCGCATTTCGCTGTCGGTGGTCTGGCCGGATGCCGTGGCAAGGGATTCGTCGATGGTCACATGCGCCATGAGGACTTTGGTGAAGCCGTGCGGGCGCATGAGCGCGTTCATTTGCATGCCGTACAGCAAGTTCCGTAAGCCCAGCAGCGTTGCCGCTCCAAAAGCAGAGGCACCCGCGCCTCCGCCAGCAATGACGCCCACGAAAGCGAATTGCGAGCCGCCGGTAAACATGAGCAGCCCCAACGCCATGGTCTGCCAAAAGCTCAAGCCGGACGCCACGGACAATGCCCCAAAAGAGATCCCGTAGAGCCCGGTCGCCAAGGACACGGAGAGCCCAATCTTGGTGGCCGGGGTCAACAGGGAAGAAGCCGCGGTGGAAGGCACGGAAGACATCACTTCACCTTAACAGCGCACCGCAGAACCCCTGAAAACAGGCTCAAATCCCTGTCTCAGCACGTAACGCGGCGGGCCGGTTGCTGGTCAGTTGTTGGACGCCGAGACCGGTCAAATAGGTAGCGTCTGCGAGCGCGTCCACGGTCCACACGCGCAGCACGCGCCCCGAAGAAATCCACGAGGAGACTTGCTCAGGATGTTCGCGCACAAATTCTTTGCCCGGCCCGGCAATTCCTACCACGCCAGTCCCGATGTTCTCGATCCCCCGGTTCAACGCCCCGGTCAGCACATTGGTGACGGCGGTGCGGCCCAGCTGACCGAAGGCCAGTACTTCCTCGACTGCTTCCTCGGTCACGTCGGCCACGAGTTGGCACAAGAACTCGCTCGGCACGCTCTCGCGCAAGTACAGCATCGAGTCCGGATCAAAGCTCATCAAGCTCACCCGCACTTCACCAATCCGGGAAGACTCGGGGTCCCAGCCGTTCTTCATGAGCACTTCCAAGACGCGCTCTTCCAGCCGCCGCCCATAAGGAGAAGGATGCTTCAGCTCAATCGCGAGCCCCAAGGGTCGCCCGGCAGCAACGCACAGTTCAATCAGCTCGGATAGCGTCACGAGCTGGGCGGACCGCGCGCCGTACGCGTCGGGAATGCGCTTGCCCTTCCATGAGGAGTAGTCGAAGCCGCGCAGCTCCTCCAGGGTTCGCGAGGAAATAGCACCCGCGCCGTCGGAGGTTCGCCCCAGTTCGAAGTCGTGGTGGCACACCACTTCTTGGTCTTCGCTCAAGTGGACGTCGCACTCCACGCCGTCCGCGCCCTCGGCGATGGCGTGCAAGTACGCCGCGCGCGTATTTTCGGCGTAAGTTGCGGACGAACCGCGGTGTGCAAAGAACAGTGTCCGCATGCGTTAAACGTAATTGATCTATCGTGTTAACTCGGTGCCACGGTTCAGAAAAAGGAGCTCATTGTGGATGATGTCACACGCGCTCAAGCCCTGCGCAAGATGAAGGCCGTGGCCACGGGACTCCTCGTGGTGTTGGCGGTGATTTTCTGCGTGGCGTTCGCGCTGCAGGATCAGTATCCGTGGCTCGGCTACGTGCGCGCCGCGGCCGAGGGCGGCATGGTGGGTGCTCTCGCGGACTGGTTCGCGGTGACGGCTCTTTTCAAACATCCGATGGGCCTCAAAATCCCCCACACCGCCATCATTCCGCGCAAGAAGGACCAGATCGGCGAGACGCTCGGCGGTTTCGTCGAGGAAAACTTCCTCTCTGATGAGGTCCTCAAGGAAAAACTCGGCAAGCTGAACGTCGCGGTTCCTGCTGGCGCGTGGCTTTCCGAACCCGCCAATAGCGAGCGCGTTGCGAAAGAAGGCGCCACGGTTATCCGCGGCGTCCTTGAAGTGGTGGAGGACGAGGACGTCCTGCGCCTCGTAGAGACGCTCGCCAAGAAACACATGTTGGCTCCGGAGTGGTCCTCCACGCTGGGCCGTGTGCTGGAGACGATCGTCCGGGATAACCACCATGCGCAGCTCGTGGATTTGCTGGTCACCAAGACCTACGAATGGGTGCAAGCCCACCCCGAGCGCGTCACCGCGATGCTCTCTTCCCGCTCCCCCTCCTGGGTTCCGCGGTCCGTGGACATGTTCTTGGGCGAGAAGGTTTACCTCGAGATCGTGAAGTTCTTGAGCGATGTGAACCGGGACAAGGACCACATGGTGCGACGCAGCATCACGGAGTGGTTGCACCAAGTGGCACAGGATATGCAGAAGGATCCTGCAACGATCGCCAAGGTGGAGCGCCTCAAGCACTCACTGTTGGGCGATCCGCAGCTGCGCGAGCTGGCGGCTACGAGCTGGTCTTCCATCAAGGCG
The DNA here is from genome assembly GCF_014201135.1 of Neomicrococcus aestuarii. NCBI lineage: Bacteria > Bacillati > Actinomycetota > Actinomycetes > Micrococcales > Micrococcaceae > Neomicrococcus > Neomicrococcus aestuarii. The sequence goes on from NZ_JACHDR010000001.1 coordinate 1,522,781, forward strand.
GCCCTACTGGACGCGGTGGAAAACCCCGAGTCCGAGCTGCGCAAGTCCTTTGTTCGCGCCGTCGCGGACCTCGGTCGACGCCTCCAGGAGGACCAAACGCTGGCCCGCAAGGTGGACGCGTGGGTCCGCAACGCTGCGATTTACGTGGCCACCACCTACCGTCACCAGGCGGCAAGCCTGATCACGGAGACGGTGGCACTGTGGGACGGCGAGGAAACCAGCCGCAAGATCGAGCTCCAGGTGGGCCGCGACCTCCAGTTCATCCGCATCAACGGCACCGTGGTGGGCTCCCTCGCGGGGCTCGCTATTTACGCGCTGGCTTCAGCACTCTTCCATTAGGAATTTTGAGTACGACGACGCCGCTCGGCTTCGATTTCTTCCTCTACGGCACGCTCTGCTTGCGAACGCTCAGCGTCCGTGCGGTGATCATCGCCTGACGAAGCGGTGCCTGCGGAAGGCGAGGCTGCGTCGTCGTGCTTTCGAGAAAAAATAGTGGACACCGGCGCGATAACGCGTGCAATTTCGGCGAACTTGTTGCCGCCCTTGGCGTCATCCTGATGTTCGGCTTCGCGTTTGGCTTCCTTGGCAGCATCCACTTCGTGACGGTACTCCTCGTAGCCGTTCGTCGTGATTTCACCAGGGATGACGGTTGGCAGGGGCCCGAACGCGAGCTGCGCGGTCTCAACGACCTTCTTACCCAGAATGCGGTTACCCACGCCGCCCACGGCAGCGCCGATGCCGAACGGGATCGCACGCCCCAACATCGATGCACCTTGGGTAGCGAGCATGCGCTGAAGGAAGCGCTTCTGAATCTGCTTCGCGGCAACGTCCCACAGACCACCCTTTCCGGTGGTGCCCTGACTGAACGCGGCGCCCCAGCCGGCCATCGGGCCTGCGCCCTTACCGGCGGCCTGACGCGTGAGCGCGGAAATCATGGAGGAGCCTTCATCGCCCATGAGGATCGCCATGACGAGAGCGCGTGACTTCTCTGGGTCCTCAGTGGAGATGCCGTGGAGTTCGGCCAAAGACTGCGCGTAGAGCGCACTGGCCTCAAGGAATCCCACGGTGGCGACGGCGGAGAGGCCAATCGACGTGACCGTACCAATGCCCGGGACGGCCGCGGTTGCGCCAACTCCCGCACCGGTTGCGGTCACCGCCAGCATGTACTCTTTCTCAACTTCTTTTGCGAGCTGCGCAGCCGTGGCATCCGGGTGCTTCTTACGCAAGTAGTTCAAGTGGCCAATGACGAAGGGACGCTGGAGCCCGACGGCCTGGATGATGGCCTTCTGGATGCCCTTGGCTGGCTTGCCGTTGGCATCAACAACTTTATTGGCTAGAAAGTTCTTCATAACTCCACCGTATGTTGTCCGAGGTTTGATTTACTACCGCGCCGGGCGGTGATTCGCCCACGGCGCACCAACTTTGTTAACAGTGTAAGGAAAATTCCGCACGCTGTGAGGACTGAATGCTCAGGTCGCGGCGGCCTTGACGTAATGGCTCAAGAACACCTTGAGGTCAACCTTCTCATCGACGCCCACGCGGTGACCCATGTAGGGATACGTCCTCGCAGTGAGGCGTGTGTGCTCCTCAAGCCAGGACCGTGAGTGCTCGACGGCGTCCGGGTTGATCACCACATCATCAACGTCCCGGCCCCAAAAGTAGGGCGGTCGCTGGGCGGGGTCCTCGTGCGGGGCGTCCTCGGTCATCGCGAGCAGCTCGTTAGAGAGCACGAATCCGCTAAGTCCCGCCACGCACGTGAACTGTTGGGGCCGAAGCCGTTGGAGCGTCGAGGCCATCGCCATACCTTGCGAAAAGCCCACTAAGGAGATGCTCTTATAGCCTTGCGCTTCGGTGTCGATCCAGTGATACACCCGCTGCGTCGCCGAAAGCACTTCGCTGAAATCATGCGTCAGAAAATAGTCCAGCAAGAACCACCCGTAGTCCTCGCCAATCTCCAACCCGCCGCGCAAAGCAACGGCGGTGGCGTTTGCGGGAACCGCGTCAAAGAGTTCCGCCATGCGCTGTTCGCTGGATCCGTAGCCGTGAAAAAACATCACCAGGTCCGTGCCCTCGCGCTCATGGCGAGGCCGCGAATAGATGGCCTTGAGTTCAGTGCTCACGTACCAAACGGTAGCGCGATATCCACCCAGACCAAATGATGATCGGACACGTCGGCACCGCTTTCGGCGCTCAAGAGCTCCGCGCTGGCGTTCGCCGGCTCCGGCCAAAACACGCCTGAGCCCTCAATCTGCGCATCCTTGGAGGGGAGCACGTAGTCCACTCGCATAGGACCTTGAGAGAACTGCGCGGTGTTGGTGGCCGCTCGCGAGAGGGAAATCAAGGCGTTGGACTTTGCCGGATTGAGGAAATCCCCGGCCAGAATTCCTGGCCCAGCGGACAAAAGCCCACCCTTCGAAGTTGGCATGGGATCTTGGACTTGGTCCAACGCTCGCAAATCGTCGATGGCGGTGGAAGAACCTGCCTGCGCATTCAGATCCCCGAGGATCACAAAACTCGCTCCCGCTTTCAGGCCACCCTTTTCGCCGGAGTCATCCACGATGTACTCCGCGGCTTCCCCGCCGCTGACATAGTCCTTGACCAAGCGGACTTCATCATGATTGCGGCGCACGTTCCGTTGCTCTTCGCCGTCAAAGGCCGGCGGCGTGGGATGGGACGCGATGACATGCACCGTTTCCCCATGGACCAACAGGGGAACATCCCACAGCGACTTACTCGGAAGCCGCAAAGATTTCGACGCCAGCTCGCCGTAGAAATCCGCCGGCATGAGATTGTTCGGCATCGAAGACCATTTAAGCTCTTGGAAAGTACGGACGTTCGTGGAGTCAATGGGGTACTTGGAGAACAACACCATGCCGTACTGGCCCGGGAACTCACCAAACCCATAAGCGTCACCCGCTCCCCCAACACTGCCGTCGCCGTCTAGGTCGGCACCGCTCTGCACGCCAGTGTTGGACGGCGCCACATAGACGAACGGGTAGAAGATCGCTTTCTCGTTGCCTTGAGAGATTCCTAAGAAGTTCCGCTCGAACGCCGCGGCGGCGGCGGCTTCGGCGTCGTAATCAAATTCGTTCAACAGCACTACGTCCGGGCGCGTGCGCTGAATGATCTTCGCAACCGCGGCTGCCTGCTCACTAGCGCCGCTATTTAGCTCGTCTGCGAGCGCGCCCTCGGAGGAGCGAAACATGGAGACGTTGAACGTGGCGAAACGAATGGACGCTGCGGACACAGAACTACTTCCTGAGGAGGTGGACGGCGCTTCACTAGCGGCGCTTACCGAAGCCGTGGCTTCAGAAGCTTGCGCGGCGCCGCTGGCGTTCGGGGCAGTTGACGCTGTTTCCGCCGCTGCAGACGATACAGCCGCAGAACTGGCGGGACTCAAGTGATCCGAGTTCGCGGGCGGGGCATGGAACGCTAATACGCTGGCGGCTAGAAGCGCTGCAGCGTAGGTCGAGGCGGACCATGAAAGCACCGTTTCAATTTACCCACCGGTAACCCCCAGCGGAAGAGGTCCGCCGAAATGTTAGCCAATCGCAACCTAAACGTAACTACGGAAGGCGCGCAGGCGTCGTCGTACTGGCTACTAAACGGCCTTGAATTGAGCGGGCAGCGCGTCCATTCGCAAGTCCCGCTCAAGCGCCGTGAGGTTCTCAAAAGGGACCTGCGACGCGGCAAACACCACGTTCCCGCTCCGGCGCCCCTTGAACATCGCGGGATCGGAAATCATCGCGACGTGCTCAAACACCTCGCTCAGAATCTGGGATTCGCGCCGGACCTCCTCGAGTTTGGAATTGTCCCCGCAATTGGCCAGGTAGAGCCCGCCCACATCCAAAACCCGCTTGATCTGCTCCGCAAATTCCTTGCTCGACACACTCGCCGGCGTCTTATTGCCCGCAAACACGTCGCGAATAATGATGTCCCGCGTGTTCTCCGTGAGGGTCGGAGTGACCTTGGCGGCATCGCCCACACGCAACCGCAACAGCGGCGCTTTCGGCAGATCAAACCACTCCCGCACATAATTGGCGAGCTTCCCATCCAACTCCACCACCACTTGGCGGCTCGTCGGGTACTTCGCCGTGAACCAGCGCGCCATCGAGCACGCGCCGCCGCCCAAGTGCAACACCCTGCGATACGGCGCCGGACCGGCCGGCCACTGATTGATCGCCGCGGCCATCCACCGCATGTACTCAAATTCCAGGCGCAACGGATCGTTGAGATCAACGTGAGAACTCTGCACGCCGTTAACCCGTAGCAGCCACGAGGATTCCCCGTAGTGATCGCGCTCAAGGGACGCCGTGCCCGTGTCGATTTGATACGTGCCCGGAACGGGAGCGGTGCCCTGCTTAGCCATGCCGCTCATGTTAGTGCGTTCTCACGCGGCACCCCACTTCGGCACCCTCTGTCACCACTCTGTCGCCAGCCCGCGATGAAGCCCTCGAAGTTCGCAAGCTTTACGAAATCTTGGAAGAGCGCTTCAACGGTAAAACGTGGTCACTCCACGAGCTCATGATCGGCTTCTCCAACGATGTTGGCTACATTGGCCGTCTTCTCCTGGCGCATGATGGCACGTGGAACATCGACGGTGACGCGGACGCTGAGCTCAAGCACAAGCTGGCCGAGACGCTGTGGTGGGTGTTTGTGCTCGCGGACAAGCTTGAGATCGACATCGATGAGGCGTTCACGGACACCATGAAGAGCATCCGCGCCGGGCTCGATTCCACCATTGCGCGGACCGCACCGGCGGAGCAGTAGGGCTAAGCGTTAAACACGAGAGGGTGTTCAAGTCCGCGAAAATCGCGAGATTGAACACCCTCTGACGTGGTGGGCCCTGCGGGGATCGAACCCGCGACCAGCGGATTAAAAGTCCGATGCTCTACCATCTGAGCTAAAGGCCCAGACCTCGAAAGGTCAGGTTCCATGGTAGTACATCCCGTTGATTCCTTAGAATCAGAGATTAAGGACGACGACGCAGCTCACCTCCCGCTGGCCCCTTCCGTTTCCTTGGGGTTCAGATGGCGGGGGTATTCTTCACTGCATGAGTTCTCGGCACAACCATCACGTTTCTGGCGTTCGGCCCCGCCGACCGGTGCCCTTTGAACCGCGCGCTTTTGAACCCTTTGAGGGCGGGACAGATCCCGCTCGCACGTCCGAGGCCGCTCATCTTTCCGCGGCCGCGCTGGTTCGCGGAGGCCGTGAGTCTGAGAGCGCCGAAGTGCATGAGCGCCTCGTGACCCTGACCGAGCGCGAAGGCCTCGAAGCTATCGCCGAGCTGTGGGCCGAAAGCCCGGCAGTGACGTTACCTGGCGCGTTGTGGCGCCTCTATGCCTTGCGCAGTTCTATTACTTCCGATCCCGAGCGAGCGTCGGCGCTGTTCCGCGATGGCCGCGCTTCAGCTCCCGTTGCTACCGCAGTTGCGGGCGTTGCCGAGCCGCCGACCGCCGTGGAGCTTGTGAAAATGGCCGACTCGGTGCTCTCTGGGGCATTCAACGGCGACTTCGATGTTGCCCTGGAACGGGCGGCCGCTTTTTGCCGTGTGGTGGCGATCGGTCAGACTCACCACGCTGACGCTGCTGAGGTCACTTCAGCACAACGAGCCGCCGATTTCACCAAGAATTCGGCACGTCTCATCAAGACTGCAGAACAGTTGGAAGCGGCTGCCCGACTCTGGCGACGCGGTGAACTTGATTAGCGTCACGTTACGCGCTCTTAAGCTTGACTCAGCCGCGTCCGCGGAGCAGACTTATGGCCGACGTCGGGCCGCGGTAACCCCGGGCTCCAACATTTAGCCGCCTAGAGCGGCCTTCCGCCGAGAGGCGTTCCCGGTCCGGCGTCGATTAAAAGCCTGAGTATGACGAATTAACCTTGTAGACATTTTGGGTTTACCTATTCTTTTCTCAGTACACTGTTGCTGTTCTGTCGTCCTCCCTCTGGCGGTCTCTTGTGAAGCTTTCGCTGTTCCCCACTGAGCATCGGGGTCTTGCGCTGTTGCTCAATGTGTCCAGCGATGTTCGCGAATGCATTTCTGCGCTGTCTCAGAGCTTGGGGGCCGCTACCGAAGAACGCGTGCAATTGGCTTTGGACTGCGAACGCGCAGAGAATCGCAGCACGGATCACCATCACGCGTTGCTGACCCACTTGCGCAGTTCCTATGTCAGCCCTATCCCTCGCGAAGACCTGTATCAGTTCTCGCTGTATCTTCACGACGCTACGAGCCACCTTGCAGGTGCCGCGAAGGCGCTATCTCACATGCCGATCGACCGCCTTCCTAGGGTGGTGTCCGATCAGCTCGAGGTATTGGACCGGCAGTCCGAGCTCTTCGCGGACATCATTCGCCGTCTCGATAATTTGGGTCAGCTAGAGCTCAAGTGGCTGGACATGCTGCGCTTGTCCAAGCGCATGAGCCGTGCTCACCAAGTGTGGTTGACCGAGTTGAGCTCTTATCAGCGCGTTGGCAGCTATGCGCGCGATCTCGCTTTCGCGGACCAGTTGCATGAGGCAATGCTGTGCTTCCGGGCCATTGCGGATCATTTGGGTCTGATTCTGGTCAGAGAGTCCTAATCACGGTGACCATCCTGCTGATCGTTGTCATAGTTGCAGCGTGCGGCTATTCGTGGTTGAACGGCTTCCACGACGCCTCGAACTCCATCGCCGCTTCCGTCAAGACGCATGCCCTGACTCCGCGCGTTGCTCTTGTTCTGGTATCGATCTGCACTGCCTTTGGAACTATTGCCGGCGGCCTCATGGGGTCCCGGCTGATCACTCGCGCTCCCGAATTTCCGCACGGGATAGATGGGCTTGCTGCGTTATTGTGCGCACTGATCGCCGCGGGGCTGTGGTCTCTTTGGACGTGGTGGCGAAAGGTCCCTTCATCCTCGACTCAGGCTCTTTTGGCAGGCATTCTGGGAGCTCTAACTGCTTCTGTCATGACCGGCCACTACAACCCTGAAGACCTGGTCCCTTATGCACTGTTGGGGATCGTTGTGCCGTTGGTAGTGACGCCGATCGCTTCAGTGCTATTGGCGACGATTGTGTTTGTTCCGGTGAGCTGGTTGATGCGGCATCGCACGGATAACGAGGCGAGCGCTACGGGCCGCATTGTGCAGTCCATTACGACGGCGCTGCTCGCCTTCGCGCATGGCATGCAGGACGGCCAGCGAAACGCCTTGACGATTGTCATTGCATTGTCCATTGCCGGTCACGCTTCCCGCAATGATTTTGTGCTGTGGGTGCAGGTCTTGGTGGCACTCTTGATGGCCTTCGGCATCCTCTGTGGCGGTTGGCGCATCACCCACACGTTGTCTTCAAAGCTGGCGCGGATTACGCCGATTATTGGAGCGACGTCCCATGCTTCGTCCGCGTTGCTCCTCTACATTGGCTCTTTTGCACTTCACATGCCCATCTCCTCCACGCAGAGTGTCACGAGCGCTATTGTGGGCACCAGCTTGATCAATCGGCGTGCGTACGTGCAGTGGCCCACCGTTTTACGCATCGCGCGGTATTGGCTCGCTACCCCAGTCATCTGCACGCTGGCTTCACTGATTTTGTTCCTGGCCATTTCGCCGCTGCTTCCGAAGCACTAAGTACTGGCGCCAAAGCGTCAGACACTACCTGCAACCTTCCGCACTAGCCTGCGACCGCCCGAGGTGAACCCTCGCCTCGCCGTGCAAGGCAGCACCTTGCCTGAAAGCCGGCTTAAAAGGGAACAGCGGTGACGCTGGCATTGACTGCCTGCGTCACCGCTGCGATCCCCCTCAAGATCCCCCAGGACTAGTCCCAGGGCCTCCCAGCCACATGTGGCGGGAATTCTGTGCGGAGGAAATCTTTATCCGAAGCGTCCGGAGACGTAGTCCTCAGTGGACTTTTCCTTTGGATTGTTGAAGATTTCCTGCGTTGGTGCGTATTCGATGAGCTTGCCTGGCTTGCCGGTGCCCGCGATGTTGAAGAAGGCCGTCTTGTCAGACACACGTGCAGCCTGCTGCATGTTGTGCGTCACGATGACAACGGTGTACTCGTCCTTCAACTCGTTGATGAGGTCCTCAACTGCGAGCGTGGAGATCGGGTCAAGGGCAGAGCAAGGCTCGTCCATGAGGATCACATCTGGCTTCACTGCGATGGTGCGAGCGATGCACAGACGCTGCTGCTGGCCACCGGAAAGACCGGAGCCTGGGCGGTCAAGACGATCCTTGACTTCGTTCCAGAGGTTTGCGCCCTTGAGGGAGCGCTCCACGACGTCATCAGCGTCAGACTTGGACATGCTCTTGCCGTTGAGCTTGATGCCGGCCAGAACGTTGTCACGGATGGACATCGTTGGGAACGGGTTCGGGCGCTGGAAAACCATGCCCACCATGGTGCGGACCGTTACCGGATCCACGCCTGGACCGTAAATGTCGTCACCGTCGAGGAGCAGCTTGCCCTCTGCGCGTGCACCGGGAAGAACCTCGTGCATGCGGTTGATGGTGCGCAAGAAGGTGGTCTTGCCACAGCCGGAAGGACCGATGAACGCAGTCACGGTCTTAGGCTCAATGTTGATGTTGACGCCTTCTACAGCAAGGAAGTTGCCGTAGTAAACGTTAAGGTCAATCGCGTCGATTCGCTTTGACATGAATGTTCCTTTACCTAATTCCGAGGACTAGCGTCCGGTTTTCTTCGGCGCGAACGCCTTAGCGATGATACGGGCGATCAAGTTCAAGATCATCACGATGAGGATCAAGACCAATGCGGCGCCCCAAGCGCGCTCAGAGGAAATGTCTGGAGCACCTGGTGCCGTGGGGTTCATGAGTTGGCGGTAGATGTACACCGGAAGTGACATCATCCAGTCCTTGAACAGGTTCCAGTTGGTAGAAAGCGCCACGCCCGCCGTCACGAGGATTGGGGCGGTTTCGCCGATAACGCGAGCGATAGCAAGCGTCACGCCAGAAGCGATACCCGAGATTGCCGTAGGGATAACCACCTTGAGGATGGTGCGCCACTTACGAACACCGAGTGCATAGGACGCTTCGCGGAGTTCGTTTGGAACAACGCGGAGCATTTCTTCGGTTGAACGAACCACCACTGGGATCATCAGCACGGAGAGCGCGATGGCTGCGGTGAAGCCCATGACGTTTGCGCCACGACCCACCAACATTGCCATGGCACCGGCTGCGAAGAGACCGGCAACGATGGAAGGAATACCCGTCATCACGTCCACGAAGAACGTGATGGCCTTGGAAAGCCACCCATCCTTGGCGTACTCCACCAAGTAGATCGAGGTGAGCAAACCAATGGGAACGGAAATCGCGGTTGCCATGAGCGTGATGAGAACAGAACCGGTCACAGCGTGCTTGATGCCGCCGAGTGGGTCGGTTTCTTCGCGGGCGGTACGCAGGTCAACCGCACCCGTAACGCCGTTCATGTCCGAGGCGAAGAAGCCTGGGTTCAAGATTCCCGGGATGCCCTGAGACAGAACGGTCCAGATCACGGAGATCAACGGCAACAGTGCCAACAAGAAGGCGCCGTAGATTAGGTTCCGCCACAGGCCATCCGTAGCCTTGCGACCGTTTTCCATGACTCGAGTGACGATGTACATGGCAACAACAAAGAAGATGAAGGAAAGAACTAGCCATCCACCGATGCTGAAGGCGTTAGATCCACCCAAGAGAGCCGTGACGGCTGCACCAACAACGAGTGCACCAACGAGGACAGCAATCCACGTCCAGCGAGGCTTCTGGCCTTGCGTCAAGCGTGACTTTCCGCGGTTCTCGAGCGAGCTGCGGTCGTCACTAATAGTGTTTTCGATGCTATGTGACATTAGTTAGCTCCCGAGAATTCCTTGTGGCGGTTAACAATCCAGCGGGCGATCATGTTCACAGCGAGTGTGATCACGAAGAGCACCAGGCCGGCCGCGATCAGTTCGCTCTGGCGCATGCCGAACGCTTCTGGGAAGTTAAGCGCAATTTCAGACGGAATGGTTTGGTTGCCAGCGCCGATCAAGTTCCAGGTGAATCCACCTGGAGACAGCACGAGGGTCACTGCCATGGTCTCGCCAAGCGCGCGGCCCAAGCCCAGCATGATGGCCGAGATGATGCCAGCACGAGCGAACGGGAACACAGACATCTTGACCATTTCCCAGCGCGTAGCGCCAAGAGCAAGAGCAGCCTCTTCGTGCAGCTTTGGAGTCTGAACGAAGATTTCGCGACACATGGACGTGATGATCGGAAGAACCATGACGGAGAGGACAACGCCCGCAGTCAAGATGGTGCGGCCCGTGGTGGAGGCTGGTCCGGAGAACAGCGGAATCCATCCGAGGTAGGTCTGCAACCATTCGTAGAGAGGCACCATGAGTGGGCCAAGCGTCGCCATACCCCATGCGCCGTAGACGACCGATGGAATAGCGGCCAGCAAGTCAATGACGTAGCCGATCAGCTGCGACAGTTTGCGTGGCGCGTAGTGAGAGATAAAGAGTGCAACGCCGACGGCTACTGGAGTAGCCAGGAGGAGTGCAATCGCAGACGCGATGATGGTTCCGCCCATGAGTGGCAGAACGTACGTCCAGAAGTTGCCGTGCTCACCGGAGAGCTCTTCTTCACCAGCGGTCAAGGCGGGAATCGACTCGGTCACCAAGAAGGCGGCAACGAGGGCCAAGACGGCCAAAATAAGGATGCCGGCGACAAGAGCAAGAGTGGAGAAGACTTTGTCTCCAGCTCTGCCGGCGGATGAACTCTTGTCAAACAACGCGTTTGACGTCGTGGTCTCTGTCACGCGGATACTCCTTAAGAGCGGCGAGCGATGTATGAGGGTACATTCGCTACTCCCCACCATAGGGGACGCTTTGATGTACCGGTCATAAGACTGACCGCCGAACCGCGCTCAGCGGCCCGGCGGTCAGTCTTATTTATTGACTCAGTTGAGTAGTAACTTACTTCGCAACCGTGATGGAGTCGATAGCCTTCTGAGCTTCGGCGATGGTGGCCTCAGACAAAGGAGCGTTACCAGCGGAGTCAGCAGCAACCTGCTGGCCCTCAGCGGAGACGGCGTACTTACCGAATGCCTTGATCAAGTCCACGGTTGCCTGATCCTTGTAGGTGGAGCAGTAGATGTGGTACGAAACCAAAACGATTGGGTAAGTGCCAGCCTCGGTGGAGGTGCGGTCAAGCTCGATGGCGAGGTCGGTCTCGGAATCGGAAACCTTCTCAGAGGTCTCAACCGTCTTTGCTGCAGCCTCTGGGGAGTAAGCGACGTACTCTTCGCCAACCTTGACGGCTACGGTGCCGAGCGTTCCGATCTGGGAAGCGTCAGCGTAAACGATGGAGCCTTCGGTCTCGGTTGCAAGCTTCACAACACCGGAGGTGCCCTGTGCGTTCTCAGCGGTGATAGCGGAAGGCCACTTCTCTTCAACGCCGTAGGTCCAGGTCTTTGGAGCTGCTGCGTCCAAGTAGTCCTGGAAGTTCTTGGTGGTGCCGGACTCGTCAGCGCGGTGAACAACCGTGATGGCGGTGTCAGGAAGCTCGACGCCCTCGTTCTGGGAAGCGATCTTCTCGTCGTTCCACTTCTTGATCTTGCCGGTGAAGACCTGAGCGATGGTGTCTGCATCCATGTTCACGTGCTCTACACCTGGAAGGTTGAAAGCAACTGCGATTGGGGAGATGTAGCCAGGAACCTGGACTGCGCCGTCGGTGCCGCAAACCTTTGCGGCATCTGCCTGCTCTTCTTCGTCCATTGCGGAGTCGGAGCCAGCGAACTGGTACTGCTCAGCCAAGAAGCCCTTACGGCCGGCGCCGGAGCCGACTGGGTTGTACTGAACCTTGACGTCTGGGTTTGCGGTCTGGAAGCCGTCAACCCAAGCGGTCATTGCGGATTCCTGCGAAGAAGCGCCACCGCCGGTGAGGGTGCCTTCAAGAGTGGAAGCTGCGGAGCTGGAAGCACCGGAAGTGGAGCTAGCAGCTGGGGTGTTGGAGCCACCGCAAGCGGTCAATGCAAGTGCGGCAACGGAGAGAACGGCGGCCGACTGGCCGATGCGTAGAGCCTTCATAGGTAGCCTCTTTCACAGATTTTGAGGGGGTTTCACCCCAGGTGACGAGTGCCGTGCACACGTGTGCCCGGGCTTTAGAGGTCAGACTTCTAACCTCTGCATTCCCGAAGTTATGGGGTTCAAGTGAAGAGTTAGCGCTATGAAGGTTAACGGAGGGTTAACGGCAACGGTACTTAACGTTCCAAGACTCAAAGCATCGACCTGGACTCCACTCGAGAAACCGCGAAAATCCACGAAAATTCGGGCCTCATTGGCACTAAAAGCCGGAGCCTGAAAAAAGTTACAAATCAGGCCTGAGTAATGCATCACACCCGAGAGAGTTGAACCGGAATACCGAGCAGAACAGTGTAAATCTTGTATGACACTACAAAGTCGCCAACGTGTCATCTAGCTCACCGTAAAAATCCGCTCCTAATGGAAAGATGGGCTTATGGAAATTGAGAACGCGCTTGGTAAGGCGAAAGGCTTTACATGGCGCCGCACGCGCGCGGGATTGCTGCGGGTGCGCAACTCTCTTCCAAAAATTGTTCAGGCGACCATTTGTGCCGTCGGCGCTTTCTGGTTTGCCGAGGTGCTGCTTGGCCACGAAGGCCCCATCTTCGCCGCAACGAGTGCCTTGATCGCCCTAGGATTTGGCTCTGACACTCACCTTCGCCGCACCATGGAAGTCGCTATCGGCTGCACCCTCGGCATTGCTGTGGGCGATATTTTGCTCACGATCTTCGGCCAAGGCCTGTGGCAAGCCGGCGTGGTGTTGTTCATTTCTCTTATGCTGGCTCGCTTCCTAGATCGCGGCACCATCTTCTCCACGCAGCTGGGCCTTCAGGCACTGCTGGTGGTACTTCTTCCTCCCAACGCGGACGGCGTCTTCGGTCGCAGTATCGATGCGATCATCGGTGGCGTCTTCGCCCTGATCATCGTGGCGTTGAGCCCCCGAGATCCCCGCCATGAGCCAGTTCAAGAGCTCCAGAAGCTCCTTCGCGAGCTCAGCGGCACGCTGCAGGACTCCGCCGCGGCGCTCGCACGCTTGGATTCCACCGGATGCTGGCACGCTCTCGTTCGTGCCCGCGCTACTCAGCCCACCATGAACAAGATTCCGGCAGCGCTGCGGGCCGCTCTTGAACTCGCCACCATCAATCCGGTGTACCGGAACCGACGCAATGAGATAAACCGTTTGCGCCGAGTCTCCGAGGGCATAGACCTTGCCGTCCGTAACACCCGCGTCTTCACTCGTCGCATGGCCTCGGTGATTTCTCACGACGCTATCTCTCACGAGTCCGCCGAGCTTCTGGCCGCGTATCTGGAGCAAGTGGCGGAAGAAGTGAACCTCATCAACCGCTCGATCTCCGAGCGCACCATTCCAGCCCGCATGAGGGCCGAACATAAGGCCCGCGAAGGTTTGACGTTGGCCGCCGGTAAGCTGCTGCCCGAGAAATTCCACCTCAGCGGTGTGGAAGGCGAAGGCTTAGTCCTGTTGTTGCGTCCGTTCCTCGTCGATTTGATGAGCGCTGCTGGCATTGAGCACGACGAAGCGGTTCGGTACTTGCCGAAGCTTTAGGCAGTGCCCCTCCAGTAGCGTTGTCCCCATCCTTTTCTAAGTGTCCGTGGCGGTGAGTAGTCTCGAGTTATGGCAGTTAGCACCGCACGTTCATCGAAAACGAAGAGCACTCCGGCATACAAATGCACGGAGTGTGGTTGGAGCACGGTCAAATGGGTGGGCCGGTGCGGTGAATGTCAGGCATGGGGCTCTGTTGTCGAAGCCAATCAGGTGGTCGCTAAGACCACTGCAGCCACCACCGTCGCTCAGCCTGCGCTCTCCATCACCGAGGTCGATTCCACCGACGCTTCCCACCGCTCATCGGGCGTTGGCGAGTTTGACCGCGTCTTGGGCGGCGGCTTAGTTCCAGGGGCCGTGATTTTGTTGGCCGGCGAGCCCGGCGTGGGTAAGTCCACGTTGCTCTTGGACGTTGCCGCGAAGTCGGCTGGAACGGGCATCAAGGTTCTCTACATCACCGGCGAAGAGTCCGCCGCTCAGGTCAAGCGCCGCGCCGAGCGTATCAACGCGCTCCACCCGCAGCTTCACGTCACCGCAGAGACGGACCTTTCCATTGCGTTAGGCCAAATCGATGCCATCGAGCCGCAGCTATTGATTGTCGACTCCGTGCAAACTCTCTCTTCGTCAGAAGTAGAAGGATCCGCGGGAGGCGTCACCCAGGTCAAGGAGGTCGCCGCCTCCATCATCAACGTTGCCAAAAAGCGTGCCATCTCCACATTGCTGGTGGGTCACGTGACCAAGGACGGTTCCATTGCTGGACCCCGCTTACTCGAGCACCTAGTGGACGTGGTGTGCCAGTTTGAAGGCGATCGGCACTCGCGGCTGCGGTTGCTTCGCGCGGTCAAGAACCGCTACGGGTCAACGGATGAGGTGGGCTGTTTTGACCTCAATGAGGACGGCATCATCGGCCTCGAGGATCCCAGCAGTCTCTTCATGACTCGCACTAACCAGCCGGTTTCGGGAACCTGCATCACGGTGACGATTGAAGGTAGGCGTCCACTCGTCGCCGAAGTTCAGGCTCTGCTCGCAAAAACCAACAATGCTCAGCCGCGCCGAACTACTAGCGGCCTGGATTCTTCGAGGGCAGCCATGCTTCTGGCCGTGCTTCAAGCTCGGGCGAAGGTGGATCTTTCCTCGGTGGATTGCTACCTCGCTACGGTCGGCGGTGTTCGGCTCACCGAGCCAGCCACCGATCTCACCGCAGCCCTCGCCATTACGGGATCCGCGTTGAATAAGGCGCTCCCCCGCGACCTCGTGGCGTTCGGTGAAGTCGGGCTAGCCGGCGAAGTCCGTCCCGTCCCTGATATTCAACGCCGCATCATGGAAGCGCACCGTTTGGGATTCCGACAGGCCATCGTGCCAGCCACCGGATTGCCAAAAAGCAAAGTGCCCGAAGGCTTCACTATCAAAGAGGTCCAGTCCGTGGTTGAGGCCCTCGCCGCAGCGTTCCCGGGCATTAACTAAAGTGCGGGCTCAGCTGATTGTTGGGCGCACGAACTAGTCGAGGTCAAAGACCGATCGGTTCGATTCAACATCGCCCAGCTTCGCAGTGAACACGTAGGTTCCCGGCGACGGCTTGGCGTTCACGGGAGAGCAGCCCGGCGTGGAGCGAACCCTGTCCCACGTGAACTTTGCGGTCTCGGACTTGCCGGCTGCGATCTCGAGGTTGACGTCGGAGGGCTTTGCTAAGCAGTCGGTCGTTGAGAAGACACGGTCGTTACCCGAGGTCACGGTGAACTCTTGCTGGCTAGTACCCACGTTCAAGACGCACGGCACGGTTCCCGCGTTCGTGACCGTCAAGGTCAGGACGGGCTTCTCCCCCGAGGCGTAGTTCTTCTTGTCCGTGCTGCTCAACACCCGAATATTGGAGGGCAAGCACTCTTGCGCGGCAGCTGGTGCAGAGGCGCTCGTCGAAGCTGAACCTGATGCACTCGTCGACGCCGAGCCCGAAGCACTTCCGGACGCGCTTGTGGAAGCACCGGAAGACCCGGAGGCCGAACCACTTGCGGAAGAAGAGGCAGGCGCGCTCGAAGCTGAAGACGAAACCGACGAGGAAGCCGAAGTTGACGGCGCGACGGAAGCAGGCGCCGTCGTACTAGAAGAAGCGGAAGTAGCATCCTTCTTAGGCTGGAAAAGCGAGCCAATCAGCGCGCTAATTCCCCAAATAATCACAGCAATAACAAGGACCGCGGCGATCAGCGCGACCCAGCGGCGTCGTGCGTACACTTCCGGACTAACTGGCCTTGTAGGACTCAAGGGAACCTCTCTTGCCGTGACTTACTTGCGTTACAGAGTAAACCGGCAGGTTTCTCAGCACGAGCGTCCACGCCGGACGGCTACAGTATTCATGCACAAAGGTAAGGAATTCGTGGACACTTCAAGCATCGCTCAAGCGCACCAACGCATCAACGGCTGGTTCTCCGAAGCCGCGCGCGATCTGCCGTGGCGCCGCCCCGACGCAACCCCGTGGGGCATCATGGTGAGCGAATTTATGCTCCAGCAGACGCCCGTAGTGCGGGTGCTTCCAGTGTGGCATGAGTGGATGCGCCGCTGGCCCACCCCCGCCCTACTGGCCGCAGAACCGTCCGGCGAGGCCGTGCGCGCGTGGGGGCGGCTCGGCTACCCGCGGCGAGCGCTACGCCTGCATGCCGCTGCTGTGACAATCGTTGAGGAGTACGACGGCGCCGTCCCCGGCTCCCCCGAAGCCCTCCTGTCCCTGCCGGGCGTGGGAGGCTACACCGCTGCCGCGATTTCATCGTTCGCTTTCCGCATTCCGGCGGTGGTGGTGGATACGAACATACGGCGCGTTCACGCCCGACTCTTCACCGGCAACGCGCTGCCCGAGCCTGCGCTTACTGCCGCCGAGAACGCGTTGGCCGCGGACCTCATGCCCGCGGATCCGGAGCAAGCCAATATCTGGAATGCCGCCGTCATGGAGCTTGGTGCGCTGATCTGCACCGCACGATCACCGCAGTGCATGGATTGTCCCGTTCAAGATCTGTGCTCGTGGGTGGCTGCCGGAAAACCTGAACCGCATTACACGCCGAAGGGCCAAGCCTGGCACGGGACCGATCGCCAAGTGCGCGGGGCCATCATGGGCGTCCTGCGGGAGGCGCCCGTGAGCGTTCCGCGAATGGATCTGGTGCATTCGAACGGACAAGCCGTACCCGAAGTGCTGCTCGGCGAGCACTTTGAACCCGCTTTAGCTCCGGAGAGCATCGGCGAGCTCGCCGAACGGCGGGTTGTGGAAGCGTGGAAGAAGCTCTCTGCCCTGACGGCCGATAAGAAGCAGCGAGAAAGTTGCCTCGAAGGGCTGCTCCGGGACGGGCTGGCGTTTGAATCGGATGGGCGGATCAGCCTGCACGGCTAGCCCCAGACGAGGCCCACTCGCTAACAATAGGCAGCTAACGAAAAACGCGGCGCTCCTTGAGTAATCTCAGGGGACGCCGCGTTATAAAAAGTCTTGTTATGGAGCCTGCTCTTCAGCTGGCTGTTCTGCCTGCTGATCGCCCAGGTGCTGGGTCTGAGCGTTGTCGACGAAGTCGTTAGCGGCACCTGCGTGCTCGCCCAACTTGTCCGAGTGCTGCTCCTGGAGGTTATCGACTGCTTCGTTGATCTGATCGCCGTGCTCGTTGGTGAGGTTGTTAACCTGTTCGCCAAGTCCGCCGAGGTTATCTGCGAATCCCATTGCGTTCCTCTTTTCACGTTGATTCGTCTGCCGAAATACTTCAGTCAGACCTTTCACAGCGTTGGCCCGTCAAGGCCGTGCCGTTACTTCACGGTACGCATGCTTTGCGTGGATAGTCCAGCGAAAACTACCTAGGAGTATCCTGAATGAAAGCTCTTAGACAGCTAGAAGTTCAAGATCATACGGGTATTACCTAGCGTATTTTGCTTTACTCGTGCCAAGTCAAGGAACTCTGCGACGCCTTCGTCAGTAGAACGCAAGAGTTCTTGGAGGACCGCGGGATCCACGGCAGATTGATCTTCCATCACGGAAAAACCGTGACGTTCGAAGAACTCAACCTCAAAGGTCAGGCAGAAAACACGCTTTACTCCCAGCGCGCGAGCGTCCTCCACCAAGCGTTCTAGCAGCGCGTGGCCCACTCCCAAGCCTCGAACGGTCGAGGAAACCGCCAGCGTGCGCACTTCAGCGATGTCTTCCCACATCACATGAACGGCACCGCAACCTACAAGTTCGCCGGCCGCGTTGTCGGCAACGCGGAACTCCTGCAAGGACTCGTAATAAGCCACTGCTTCCTTCTCAAGGAGGATGCGCGCCTCGGCATAAGGCTTGACGAGGGATCGGATTCCCGGAACATCAGCGGTGGTGGCCCGGCGGATCTCAAAGTCATGTGGCATAGGTTCCATCTTAGGTTGTTTCGAATCGGCCCACTTGCGGGCGATCTGGTCCCTTGACGCCCTCTGGTCTTCACGCGCGCCTTCTGGTCCGCTCCTGCCCTGATCTTGACGCACTGAAGGCTCCTACCGCATTTCTGCGACAGGAGCCTTCAGTTACTTAGGAGTGGTTTTCGAACCCGCGGTTCGAAAGACTAGCTTTCGATGGCCACCGGCTCAGGCTTGCCCTCGAGCGCACCCGGTCCGTCTTCACCGCGGAAGGTGAACTTTGCAGTATCGCCTTCGCCATCGACGTCCACGAAGACCGTCTGACCCGAGTGGATTTCTCCGAAGAGAATCTTCTCTGACAGCTGGTCCTCGATCTCGCGCTGGATGGTGCGGCGCAGCGGACGAGCACCCATGGCTGGGTCGTAGCCTCGCGTTGCCAGCAACACCTTGGCGGCCGGGGTGAGTTCGATCTTCATGCCGCGATCGTCCAGGCGCTTCTGCAAGCGAGTGATGAACAGATCCACGATCTGAACAATCTCTTCCTGGGTGAGCTGTGGGAAGACCACAACGTCATCGACGCGGTTGAGGAACTCGGGACGGAAGTGCTGACGAAGCTCTTCCTGAACCTTTGCCTGCATGCGGTCGTAGCCGGTCTTGGTGTCCGTGGCCGACTGGAAGCCGGTCATGACACCCTTCGAGATATCGCGGGTACCCAAGTTGGTGGTCATGATGATGACCGTGTTCTTGAAGTCCACCACGCGCCCCTGGCTGTCCGTCAAACGTCCGTCTTCCAGGATCTGCAAGAGGGAGTTGAACAAGTCAGCGTGAGCCTTCTCGACTTCGTCGAAGAGGACTACGGAGAACGGACGACGGCGTACCTTTTCGGTGAGCTGTCCGCCTTCTTCGTAGCCGACGTATCCCGGAGGAGCACCGAAGAGTCGAGACACCGTGTGCTTCTCGGAGTACTCGGACATGTCCAAGGTGATGAGCGCTTCTTCGTCGCCGAAGAGGAACTCGGCCAGAGCCTTCGCGAGCTCAGTCTTACCAACACCGGTAGGACCGGCGAAGATGAACGAGCCACCCGGACGGTTGGGGTCTTTGAGTCCGGCTCGCGTACGGCGGATAGCCTGCGAGATGGACTTGATGGCCTGATCCTGACCAATAACGCGCTTGTGAAGCTCGTCTTCCATGTGGATGAGTCGCGAGGACTCTTCCTCGGTGAGCTGAACAACGGGGATGCCGGTGGAGTTGGCGAGAACTTCGGCGATCAACTCTTCGTTGACCTCCGCGATCTCATCGAGGTCGCCACCCTTCCAGGCGCGTTCCTTCTCTGCACGAGCGTCCTGAAGCTTCTTCTCCTTGTCACGGAGATTCGCTGCACCCTCGAAGTCTTGAGCGTCAATGGCGGATTCCTTATCGCGACGCACGTTCGCGATCTGCTCGTCCATTTCCTTCAAAACTGGTGGGGCCGTCATGCGACGAATGCGCAAGCGAGCTCCGGCTTCGTCGATGAGGTCAATGGCCTTATCTGGCAAGAAGCGATCAGAGATGTAACGGTGCGCCAACTGGGCTGCCGCTGCGAGAGCGCCATCGGTGATGGACACGCGGTGGTGAGCCTCGTAGCGATCGCGCAGTCCGCGAAGAATCTCAGTGGTGTGCTCAACGGACGGTTCCTTGACCTGAATAGGCTGGAAACGACGTTCGAGAGCAGCATCCTTCTCGATGTGCTTGCGGTACTCATCGAGCGTGGTGGCACCAATGGTCTGGAGCTCGCCACGAGCAAGCATCGGCTTCAAGATGCTTGCAGCATCGATAGCGCCTTCTGCGGCGCCCGCACCCACGAGGGTGTGGATCTCATCGATGAACAAGATGATGTCGCCACGCGTGCGGATTTCCTTGAGCACCTTCTTGAGGCGTTCTTCAAAGTCACCGCGGTAGCGCGAGCCAGCCACGAGCGAACCGAGGTCCAAGGTGTAAAGCTGCTTGTCCTTGAGGGTCTCTGGGACGTCGCCGCGGACAATCGACTGCGCGAGGCCTTCGACAACGGCGGTCTTACCGACGCCAGGTTCACCAATAAGCACTGGGTTGTTCTTGGTGCGGCGAGAAAGAACCTGCATGACGCGTTCCATCTCAAACTCGCGACCAATCACGGGGTCGAGCTTGCCTTCGCGGGCGGCAGCCGTCAGGTTGCGACCAAACTGGTCCAACACTGCGGAGCCGGCCGGGGTTCCCTCAGCCTGTCCACCGCTGGAGACTGCAGCTCCTGCGGATTCCTTGCCGCCCTGGTAGCCCGAGAGCAACTGGATGACCTGCTGGCGAACACGGCCCAAGTCTGCCCCGAGGTTCACGAGAACCTGTGCGGCCACTCCTTCGCCCTCACGAATGAGGCCCAGAAGGATGTGCTCGGTGCCAATGTAGTTGTGACCCAACTGCAACGCTTCGCGCAAGGAAAGTTCAAGAACCTTCTTAGCGCGCGGCGTGAATGGGATGTGGCCGGATGGGGCCTGCTGCCCCTGGCCAATGGTTTCCTGAACCTGTTCACGAACGGCGCCCAAGGAGATGCTCATGGCCTCAAGGGCCTTGGCGGCAACTCCTTCACCTTCGTGAATGAGGCCAAGAAGAATGTGCTCGGTGCCAATGTAGTTGTGGTTGAGCATGCGTGCCTCTTCTTGGGCAAGCACAACAACCCTTCGGGCCCGATCTGTAAATCGTTCAAACATGAGAACACTCCTCGCTAACGCTTGGATTCGATGCTACGCACCTTGAGAGCGCTTTTGGGGAATGTTCGCCACGGGGATAACGATCACAATCGCAAAACTGGCGCCTCACCTCTTACGAGGTAAGACACCAGTTTTCTCGAGCGAGAGGCGGCGCTGAGATCTCACGCAGTACTTATGCGTTTTCCTTGCGGTAAGCGTCGATGAGTTCTTGCTGAAGACGTCCACGCTTGTTGACTTCGTAACCCTTACGGCGAGCCCATGAACGGATCTCAGACGCATCTTCGGCAGAGTGCGCACGAGTGCGACGCGCTACCTTGATGTACTTGTCGAGTGCCTTCTTCAGCTCGGTGCGGTTAGCCGCACTGAGGTCAATCTCGTAATGAATTCCGTTAAGCCCAAAATGAACTGTTTCAGCATTTTGCGACCCATCGAGATCATCCACGAGGCGAATTTCAACCTTGCGTGCCATTTGGAATACCTTCCACCCAGGAATTTGTTGTCAAAAATTCGGATGAATCAATTCACATAATAAATGAACGCCTTCGACCCCCGAGTCGATTTTATTCATCCGAACCGTTGGGAAGTCTACGCTGATAACTTATGTTTGTCGCTAGATTTTGGAATGTTTACAGCGGCTTTTGAGCAAATATGAACGCTATTCGCCCTTTGCTCTGTCTGCCGTATTTGAAGAACCATCTTCAGATTCCGTTTCAGAAACTCTTTCTATGTTGGAAACCGAAGTATTCTCGCCGTCATAGCGCTCTAATGACTCCGCTTGTGCTTCGCGTTCTTTGCGGTCCGCGTTAAACAATGCGCGAATCACAAAGAAGAAAATGATGGAAACAAAAATCGTGGGCAGTAGAACTTCTACGTACTCCATGCTTAGGCCTCGGGCTTCAAGAACGGGAAGAGAATGGTTTCGCGAATACCAGCGCCGGTGAAGAGCATGACCAATCGGTCAATGCCCAGCCCGATGCCACCCATTGGAGGTGCACCGTATTCGAGCGCACGCAAGAAATCTTCGTCGAGCTGCATGGCTTCGTCGTCTCCTCCGGCGGCCAAACGTGACTGTTCCGTCAAACGCTCGCGCTGAATCACGGGGTCAATGAGTTCGGAGAACGCGGTGCCGCGTTCCATGCCGCCGATGATGAGGTCCCACGCTTCAATCAGGCCAGGCTCGGAGCGGTGCGGACGGGCCAACGGCTGAGCTGCCGGCGGGTAGTCGTAAACGAACGTGGGGTTCAAGAGCGTCGGCTCGACAATTTCGCCGAAGAGTTCAATGACGACCTTCTCGGCGCCCCATGAAGGCTGCAGCTTCACTTCGTGCTTTTCAGCGATCTCGAGCAACGTCTCGAGTGGGGTCTCCGGCGTGATTTCTACGCCGACGGCCTCAGACAATCCCGGGTACACACCCAGCCAGCGCCATTCGCCATCGAGGTCAATGACACCCTTGTCCGTCTCGATCTGACGGCTCGCACCAACAGCGTCGGCCGCGGCCAGGATGACTTCCTTGAGACGATCGGCCATCACAAACTGGTCTGCGTAGGCTTCGTAGCACTCCAGCATGGTGAATTCTGGCGAGTGCGTGGAGTCCACGCCTTCGTTGCGGAAGATGCGTCCAATTTCGTAGACGCGGTCAACGCCACCCACCACAGCACGCTTCAAGTAAAGCTCGAGCGCAATACGCATGGTCATGGGCTGGTCGAACGCGTTCAAGTGCGTGTGGAACGGACGGGCTGCTGCGCCGCCGTGGACCAGCTGAAGCATTGGCGTCTCGGCCTCAACGTAGTCGTGAGCTTCAAGCGTCTGACGGATAGCGCGCGTGATCGCAGCGCGCTTGTAGATCATTTCGCGCGCTTCATCGCGCACAATCAGGTCCGCGTAGCGCTGGCGTACGCGGGTTTCCTCGTTCAAGTCCGCGTGCAGGACTGGCAAGGGGCGAAGCGCCTTGGAGGCCATCTGCCAGGACTGCGCCATGATGGACAGCTCGCCGCGGCGCGAAGAAATCACGCGACCGGTGATGGAGACGTGATCGCCCAAGTCAACGAGGTGCTTCCACTCAGCGAGCGATTCTTCGCCGACCTCCGCGAGCGAGAGCATGACCTGCAAGCGCACGCCTTCACCCTTGAGGCCACCTTCTTGGAGGGTTGCGAAGCAGAGCTTGCCGGTATTGCGCATGAATACGATGCGGCCGGCGATGCTGACAACGTCTTGCGTTTCCTCGCCAGCTTCGAGGTGCGCGTACTGGGCGCGGATCTCGGTGAGGCTGTGCGTGCGTGGCACGCCAACGGGGTACGCTTCCCGCCCAGAAGAGAGCAGTTCCTCGCGTTTCGCTGAGCGAACGGCACGCTGATCATTCATGTTGATCGTGGAATTTGAGGGGGCAGTGGAATTTTTGGCAGTCACGATCAGCTATTCTACCGTTCTTCTGTTGGCGCACGTCCCCGCTAGATTGGGCAGTTATGCGGGGAATTACGTCAGTTCTTGAGTACGACGACGCAGCTCGCCTTGAGATCTTCACCGCCCATCCCAGCGGGCAGCGGTGGCGAGCTGGTCAGCGCGACCCCAGTGGCGGCGTCGTACTGATCCACGGAACCATGGTCACGGCGCGCGTGTATCTGCGTGCCGCGCTGCGACTTGCGAACCTTTTGCAGGCGCCGGTGCACGTCTATAACCGGCGCGGGCGGGGCGGGTCGAGCCCACAAGGCGCCGAGCTGTCCCTCGAGTCCGAGGCTCGCGATGCGCTCAAAGTGTTGTCGACAACGGGTGCGCGCAACATTTTGGGGCACAGTTTTGGCGGTTCAGTGGCGCTCATGGTGGGGGCGATCGCTGAGGACTCGGGCGTCAACGTGAACAGAATCGCAACGTTCGATGCCGCGCTTCCCTTTGATACCGGCCTTCACGAACTGTGGGATCCCACCTTGCCGGAGGTTGCGGCGCAAGGACACACGGGCAAAGCGTGGGCCATGCTGGTGCGCGGGTTGGGGACCGCGAGCGTGCTGTCGAAAGCGCCGCAAAGTCATCTAGAGCTGTTGTCGGCGTTGACGTCTAAGACACCGCCTGGGCAGGTCATGCGCGCGCTGGTTCCGGCGTCGGTTCGCGAAGTCCAAGCCATTGTGGACGCACCCAGGTTCACGATTCCACGCAATGTTTTCATGGTCACTGGCCAGTTCAGTCCGGCGTATTTTCGGAGGAGTGCCGAGGTCGCCTCAGCGCTGGAACCGAGCACTCGGACGCTCGTGGCTCCGGGCTATTGGCACGATGGTCCAATTCGTGGCGGTGGGTGGCTGTTGCGCCGATACGCACAATTCTTTTCGGGAAATCTAAACTATTCATGATGAGAAAATCCCTCAATACCGTATTTCGGCGCCTTTCAGACGTTCGTCGTATTCCCGTTGTTGAACGCGACGTTGTCACGCCCGATGGAGGTGTTTTGGCGCTCGCGAGCTACGGAAATGCGCATGCCGATGGGAATCATCGAGTGTTAGTGGTGGGCGGGGCGTTCATCACCGCCTTGATTTACCGACCCTTCGCGCAGTCGCTAGCCGTTCGGTTGGGTAAGGAATGGGGCGTGGACGTCTATGATCGGCGAGGCCGCGGAGGTTCTACCGAGCAGCCCTCTTATTACAATCTGGACCTTGAGATCTCAGATCTCGCGACCATGATGCGGGCGACCGGTGCACGAAATCTCTTTGGGCATTCGCTCGGTGGATCCGTGGTCCTGAACGCAGTGCAGTCCTTTACCGGCCACGGGACGGCCTCGCCGAAGACGGTTCCGGGCGGAAAGGCCGCTTTTGGGGATTCGTTCGAGGATCCGACCCTCATCCCGGCGAAGCTCGCGGTCTACGACGCGGCGTTAAACATTGACGGTTCGCTCGATTCTGGGTGGTTGACTCAGGTTCAGAGCGCGGCGGCGGACGGCAAGTGGCATCACGCGGTTGCTCACGTACAGCGGGACATGAAGACTCTGCCCACGTTGTCCAAGGTGCCCGAACCAATTCTGGCAGCGCTGGTCCTGCTGACGCGCCCCACACCTTTCGGCAAGCGGATCAAGACTCTTTTACCAACAGGCGTGGGGGAACTTTCGGCCGCTCTTACTGAGGAGGATCACGCTGAAGATTTCGCAAGCCTCCCCGAGGGTACGCGTTTTATGGCTGGCTCTCTCAGCCCCGAGTATTTCCGGGTGACAGCGCAGCGACTCCACACGGTGGTATCAGGATCCACCTACGAGGAGTCGCCCAAGCTGTGGCACGGAGCGGTCCCGGCCGCGATGAAAGAACTCATTGACGACATCGCCGAGTACTTCACCGAGCAACCCGCTGGGCAATCCACCAAGTAATAGCCGCTTACTACCGGCGGTCGATGTAAGACGTAGACATCAGCCGCCGACATCAGACGTCGCTACCAGATGACCACGCGGTCTTCAGGGTCAAGCCACATGCCATCACCGGGCCGCGTCTGGTACGCCTGATGGAAGGCTTCCAGGTTCTTGACGATCTGGTTGCAGCGGAACTCGTTGGGTGAGTGCGGATCCGTCTTGAGACGAGTCAGCATTGTCTCGGAACGCGTGATCGAGCGCCAGCTCTCCGCCCAGGCACCGAAGAAACGCTGATCGCCGGTGCGACCGTCAATCACCTCATCTTCGTCAACACCAAGCTTTTGAAGCTCCAGCTTGTACGCCTTGTACGCAATGCCCAGGCCGCCCAAGTCGCCAATGTTTTCACCCAAAGTGAGCTTGCCGTTGACCTTATTGCCAGGGGTTTCCGGTGGCTCGAGCTCGTCGAACTGCGCCACCAACTTGCCTGTCAGTGCTTCGAAGGCCGCGCGGTCCTCATCGGTCCACCAGTTATTCAACTGTCCGGTGCCATCGAACTGGGAGCCTTGATCGTCGAAGCCGTGGCCGATCTCGTGGCCAATCACTGCGCCGATCGAACCGAAGTTGGAGGCGGTGTCACGCTCAGCATCGAAGAACGGCAATTGCAGGATGGCGGCCGGGAACGCGATCTCGTTCAACAGCGGGTGGTAGTACGCGTTGACGGTCTGCGGGAACATGAACCACAGCTCGCGGTCCACGCCGTCGTCGATCTTTTGCAGCTCGCGCTTGAATTCGAATTCGTTGACGTTCGCGGCGTTCTGAATGACGTCGTTCGGAGTGGTTTCGATACTGGAGTAGTCGATCCACTGGTCCGGGTAGCCGATCTTCGTGCGGAAGGATCCCAGCTTTTCGAGTGCTTTTTCCTTCGTAGCGTCCGTCATCCACGGCAATTGCTGAATGGATTCACGGTAGGCGTCTACGAGTCGCTCAACGAGCTCCTCCATGGTGGCTTTGTCACTTGGCGGGAAGTGCTTGGCAACGTAAAGCTGCCCGACGTCTTCGCCCACGCCTCCCTCAACAAAGGCGACGCCGCGCTTCCAACGTTCCTTGAGCTGCTCCACGCCGGCGAGCTTCTTTTGGTAGAACTCGAAGCCCTCGTTCACGAACGCTTCGGACAGGTACGGTGCGAACGAGCGCACCACCTGCACCATGAGCCAGCTCTTCCACTGCCCCAGCGGACGCTCGCGGGCTTCCTTTTCCACACCTTCGAGGAAGCTGGGCTGCCAGAGGTTCACTTCAGCGAAGTACTTCGACTCGATTCCGGCGCCAGCCAGCCACTTCTCGATCAATGGGTGCAAGGCAAAAAGCTCAGCCGCAGTAGTGAGGTTATAGCGGGCTTGGGCGTCGCGGGACTTCACTCGATCCCAGTGGTGGCTCGCGAGAGATTCTTCCAGCACGACGACGCCGGCACTCGCTTCCGCAGCATCGTTGCGTCCGGCCAGGCTCAAGAGACGAACGAGGTGCTCCTGATACTGGCCTTTGAGTTCTGCGAACTGCTCTTCGCGGTAGTACGACTCATCCGGAAGACCCAGACCCGATTGCAGGAAGGTCAAGAGGTTGCGATCCGGCTGGCCCGGATCGTTGGAGGCTCCCACACCGTAGATGCCACTGATTCCTTCGCGCTGATAACGCCCCAAGACGGTGAAAAGTTCGTCAATGGTGGAGATCGTGTCAATCTCTTCGAGGTACGCCTTGATGGGTTCGGCGCCACGGGCTTCAATGCCGTCAATGTCCATGAAGGATGCAAAAAGATCCGAGATTCGCCGCGCTTTCGGGTCATTGGCGTGGTCTCCGGAGGCCGTTGACTCCTCAATGATGGCGTGAACGTTGGCCTCTGCCTTTTCACGGAGCTCTTCGAAGGATCCGTAAGTTCCCCTGTCAGCGGGGATCGTTGCAGAACTCATCCAGGCGCCATTGAGGGAACGGAACAAATCATCTTGTGGGCGGATTGATTGCGTCATGTTTTCAGCCTAAAAGTTCGTCTCAGTTCGGGTGATCTGCAATATCCATTATTCGCTCTCGGCGTGCACCCTGTGACCCAATTGAGACACCTGTGGATATTTCACCAAGATTGAATAACAAGTCTTGTATGTGGGTGATTGCGGGCGCACCATGAGTCATCGCTTGCTACGAGCCACGTAGCAACGCTCCGAAAGGCAACACCACCATGAAAAAGGTACTCACCGCTCTGGCGGGAGTGGCAATGGCTGCCACGACGCTCGTTGCAGTGCCTTCGAGCGCTCAAGCAGCGCCCTACTGCGGCATCACGTGGGGCTCGCTCGCCGACCGCACCACTTTTGCTTACTCTTCCGCCACTGTGCGCAACGTCCGCGCCGGACAACACACGTGCTACGACCGCCTCGTGATCGATATCAGAGGAAACCTTCGTGGATACGATGTCCGCTATGTTTCCGCGGTCTATACCGAAGGAGAGGGCCGGCGGGTTCCGCTCTTGGGGGCCGCTGACCTGCAGATTGTGGTGAACGCTCCCGCGTACAACATCAACACCGGCGCCTCCACCTACAATCCGGTCAACCGGAACAACATCGTGAATCTGGCCGGCTACACCACGTTCCGCCAAGCCGCATATCTGGGCAGCTTCGAGGGACAGACCAGCTTTGGTCTCGGCGTTCGGGCGCGGCTTCCGTTCCGAACCTTCGTCATCAAGGATGCCACCACAACCCGGCTGGTCATCGACGTTGCCCACCGGTGGTGAGCTGCGGCGTCGTACTGAAAACCCCGCCAAAAAAGTGAGTCCCGCCCACTCAACTGCAGTGGACGGGACTCGCTTCTGAAGCGCTAAGCGCGCTTACGCGCAAACCATGCCACAAGAATCGTGAGAATCACGCAGATAGCGGTGGTCGCCATGCTCAACTTCGGGAAGAGCGGAACCAGGCCGAACTGCACTACCAAAGCCACCGCGAACGCGATGATCGTTGGACGGTACTGACGGAGCGCGAAGATCGCCTGAACAATCACGGCGCCGATGACGGCCGGGAACACGTACAAGCGGACAACGGTGATGACTTCAGCGGGGACCACGCTCAAGAGCCAGGTTCCCAAGAAGCCCACGAACAAAAGCAAAGACACCAAGTGAACGGATGCTGCGCCGGAAATCGCCATGACTGCCGCCAAGCTACCGCGCGAGGTGCCAGGCTTTGCATCGATCTTGGCCTGCGCGATCATCGCTGCAGGCAGCAACTTGTTGGAGATGTTGCCGATCATGAACGCCTGATACATGGACGCAGGGCCCAAAATCGGGAAGTACGTGATGGGTTCAATGATCCAGATCAAGAAGAACGTGCCGGCAACTGCGAGGAACGCGCCCCACAATTGCGACTGCTCAAACTGGATTGACCCTGACATGAGGAGGTAAATGGGGCCGGCGAGAGAAATAATCAAGCCGGCGATCATCGTCAGGCGACCCCAACGGGAGGTGGTGCGCTCGAATTACTGCATTCCGGCGTTGACAGCCGTAGGAGCTGAAGACTGTTCCATAGTTATTCGTCCTTTCTCAGCCGCCGGTTAGGCTGCCGGCCCAATCGAAGAGAAATGCGCGATGTAGGCGACAATGAGGCCCACCACAATCGCAATACCGAGGCCCCATTCCTTGAGCCAATCCTTCTTGAACTTCTGCGCAAGGAAGACACAGACGCCCATGGTGATACCTGCCGCTAGCAAGGTCACGATGTGCACCGCGCTCTTTGGGACTTCAGCAATGCCCAGGGAGATGAAGGCAGCAAGCAACGCTGCGGCCGGGATCACGCTCATGATGGCCGGGTTGACCTTCTTGAGCTTGTGCTCGCCGCGCTGAAGGAGCGGGGTCAGGATCAAGGTAGCGAGCATCCACATAGCGCCGCCAAGGCTCATCGCGAAGAAGGCGACGGCGAAAACGTTCTGAGTGTAGGTGGGACCGCCAAGGGTGGCGCCCATGGTGGCCGAGGCGATATTCGCCGCACCAGTTTCATAGGACACCGAGCCGATGAGGCCAATGCGCACGAGCGTGGCCGGGGTGCCGAAGAGTGCTAGAAGTGCAATGGCGACAATAACAACGGCCAAAGAAGGGCCGATTGCCGCGATAGCGCCAGTCTTGAAAGCGGTGTTGAGTTCAGTCTGGGTAATCTCAGCCGACTCCGCAGCTTTGCGAGCAGCCTTGATGTAGATCACAGACTGGATGATGATCACCAGGAAAACGCCCAGTGCCAGCGCCCACAAGACAGGAGCATTAGCTACTGCCAGAATGTCGGTTGATTCACCAACCGCGGTTTGCATAGGACTCATGTGGTCCCTCCTTACGTAGTTCACTCGACGGAAACTTCCTGAGTGCACCAGAGAAGCAAAATCGTGAAGCGAAACAGACGGTATTGACGATGACAGGACCACGTTTTCACCGATCACGGGTATGGCCATGTGCGTGCATACTACGCAAGAAAGATCACATCAAAACCGCTTTGTTGGCGAAAACTGCGATCAATAGCCCGAATACCAGCTTGATTATCCAGCAGCTACCCCACTGCGCGCCGAAAAAGAAGCCCTCCTTCACTCCCCTTGGACGAAACCGCCGTCGATAACTCAGGAGGATTGATATGAAAGAAACACTGTGGAGAATGGACACTGGTTCGATCACCTAGCGATAACCGCGGCATGTCGAGGAATCCTCAACATTGAACCTCCGATCCTCCATACGTTTGAAGAACATCGGGAAGAACTGTCGTCTCAAATGAAGGATGCGGCACCCCGCAGAATGCCTAGTTGGTCAGATCCTTGGAATCCCGCGAAAATTTGCCTACTAGAAACATTGTAGTTTCGTAACAAACGCACCTTCGAGCCAGATCGTCTGGGTTGCGGCAGATTATAGAACCGCTCGATTTGAAGGAGAAACCCCACTTTCCAGTACGACGGCGCGCATTCGGCTACCAGCATCGGGCTGCAGTAGGGAGGAATGAGGACGGACTACTGGAACAGTGAAATCCTGGGAACGCAAAAATCCCGCTGGCTGTTGGGCCGGCGGGATTCTTGTTTTGGTTGTTAAAGTGTGGAAGACCCTCACGTCGTTGTGGGGGTCTTCCTGTAAGGGTTGTCCGGCGGTGTCCTACTCTCCCACACCCTCCCGGGTGCAGTACCATTGGCGCTGTGGGTCTTAGCTTCCGGGTTCGGGATGGGTCCGGGCGTTTCCCCCACGCTATGGCCGCCGTAACTTTGGCGAACCAGCAACGTTCCACATGTTGTGGTGTTGGGTTCAAGTATTCACACATGGTGTGGTGTCTACCCCTCACTGAATCGTTTGCACGGTTCCCGTTCACACACACGTGTGTGTTTGGGGGTGGGGGTGGTTTGTTGTTTCGGTGCTGTATGGTGGACGCGGCAGCTTTTCTGCTGGAATGTTCTCCCCCAAATCTTGGTCCACACTGGTGTGTGGTGTTTGGGGTGTGTTGTAAGTTGTTGGCCTATTAGTACAGGTCAGCTTCACGAGTCTTTAGTTCTCGCTTCCACATCCTGCCTATCAACCCAGTGGTCTAGCTGGGGGCCTTCAACACTCTAGGTGTATGGAAATCTTATCTTGAAGGAGGCTTCCCGCTTAGATGCTTTCAGCGGTTATCCTGTCCGAACGTAGCTAATCAGCGGTGCACTTGGCAGTACAACTGACACACCAGAGGTTCGTCCGTCCCGGTCCTCTCGTACTAAGGACAGCTCTTCTCAAATTTCCTACGCGCGCAGCGGATAGGGACCGAACTGTCTCACGACGTTCTAAACCCAGCTCGCGTACCGCTTTAATGGGCGAACAGCCCAACCCTTGGGACCTACTCCAGCCCCAGGATGCGACGAGCCGACATCGAGGTGCCAAACCATGCCGTCGATATGGACTCTTGGGCAAGATCAGCCTGTTATCCCCGAGGTACCTTTTATCCGTTGAGCGACGGCCGTTCCACAACGTGCCGCCGGATCACTAGTCCCGACTTTCGTCCCTGCTCGAGATGTCTCTCTCACAGTCAAGCTCCCTTGTGCACTTACACTCGACACCTGATTGCCAACCAGGCTGAGGGAACCTTTGGGCGCCTCCGTTACTCTTTAGGAGGCAACCGCCCCAGTTAAACTACCCATCAGGCACTGTCCCTGACCCAGATGATGGGCCGAAGTTAGGAATCCGGTACGGTCAGAGTGGTATTTCAACGATGACTCCACGAGCACTAGCGTGCCCGCTTCACAGTCTCCCACCTATCCTACACAAACCGCACCGAACACCAATACCAAACTATAGTGAAGGTCTCGGGGTCTTTCCGTCCTGCTGCGCGTAACGAGCATCTTTACTCGTACTGCAATTTCGCCGAGTTCATGGTTGAGACAGCGGGGAAGTCGTTACTCCATTCGTGCAGGTCGGAACTTACCCGACAAGGAATTTCGCTACCTTAGGATGGTTATAGTTACCACCGCCGTTTACTGGGGCTTAAATTCTCCGCTTCGCTTACGCTAACAGGTCCTCTTAACCTTCCAGCACCGGGCAGGAGTCAGTCCGTATACATCGTCTTGCGACTTCGCACGGACCTGTGTTTTTAGTAAACAGTCGCTTCCCCCTGGTCTCTGCGGCCCTGATCCGCCTCCACCCAGCAAGTGGGTTTCACGGTTAGGGCCCCCCTTCTCCCGAAGTTACGGGGGCATTTTGCCGAGTTCCTTAACCATGATTCTCTCGATCGCCTTGGTATTCTCTACCAGATCACCTGTGTCGGTTTGGGGTACGGGCGGCTAAAACCTCGCGTCGATGCTTTTCTTGGCAGCAGAGGATCACCGGATCACCCACCAATGTGGGCGCCTATCAGGTCTCAACCTCTATGAGTCACGGATTTGCCTATGACTCGGCCTACACCCTTGGACCAGGTCATTTCCATTGCCTGGCCCGGCTACCTTCCTGCGTCACACCTGTTAATACGCTGACCTCACATTCCCGGGTCCCACGCCGCCAACACAACCATCCTCCCGAAGGAGAACAACAGTATCTTTGGGGTGGTTAGCAGAAAACGATATTGGTATGGGACGGTTTTTCGCCGGTACGGGAATATCAACCCGTTGTCCATCGACTACGCCTGTCGGCCTCGCCTTAGGTCCCGACTAACCCAGGGCAGATTAGCTTGACCCTGGAACCCTTGATCATTCGGCGGACGGGTTTCTCACCCGTCATTCGCTACTCATGCCTGCATTCTCACTCGTGTACAGTCCACCACACGGTTACCCGGCAGCTTCACCCCGTACACGACGCTCCCCTACCCATCCAATCAATAATTGAATGATGCGACTTCGGCGGTGTGCTTGAGCCCCGCTACATTGTCGGCGCGGAATCACTTGACCAGTGAGCTATTACGCACTCTTTCAAGGGTGGCTGCTTCTAAGCCAACCTCCTGGTTGTCTAAGCAACTCCACATCCTTTCCCACTTAGCACACGCTTAGGGGCCTTAGTCGGCATTCTGGGCTGTTTCCCTCTCGACTATGAAGCTTATCCCCCACAGTCTCACTGCTACGCTCTCACTTACTGGCATTCGGAGTTTGGCTGACGTCAGTAACCCGGTGGGGCCCATTAGCCATCCAGTAGCTCTACCTCCAGTAAGAAACACGTAACGCTGCACCTAAATGCATTTCGGGGAGAACCAGCTATCACGGAGTTTGATTGGCCTTTCACCCCTACCCACAGCTCATCCCCTCCATTTTCAACTGAAGTGGGTTCGGTCCTCCACGCGCTCTTACACGCGCTTCAACCTGGCCATGGGTAGATCACTCCGCTTCGGGTCTAGACCGTGCCACTCAAACGCCCTATTCAGACTCGCTTTCGCTACGGCTTCCCCTCACGGGTTAACCTCGCGACACAGCACTAACTCGCAGGCTCATTCTTCAAAAGGCACGCCATCACACCTACAAGGATGCTCTGACGGTTTGTAAGCACATGGTTTCAGGTACTATTTCACTCCCCTCCCGGGGTACTTTTCACCATTCCCTCACGGTACTAATCCGCTATCGGTCATTGGGTAGTATTTAGGCTTACCAGGTGGTCCTGGCAGATTCACACGGGATTCCTCGAGCCCCGTGATACTCGGGTATCACCACAAAAACATGCATGCATAGACCAGCTACCGGACTCTCACCGTCTACGGTCAGGTTTCCCAACCTATTCGCCTCAACACACACACATTTCACGACCCAAAACGGTGATCGTACGTGGTAACCCCACAACCCCCATGATGCAACCCCCGTCAGGTATCACACACCACAGGTTTAGCCTCTTCCGCGTTCGCTCGCCACTACTAACGGAATCACTTTTGTTTTCTCTTCCTGCGGGTACTGAGATGTTTCACTTCCCCGCGTTTCCCCCAATACCCTATGTATTCAAGTATTGGTCACACGTCATAACACGTGCGGGGTTTCCCCATTCGGACATCCTGGTATCAACGCTCGGTTATCAACTCCACCAGGCTTATCGCAGATTCCCACGTCCTTCATCGGCTCCCAATGCCAAGGCATCCACCATGCGCCCTTAAAAACTTACAAACACAAAAAGCTCATAAGCAAAGAACAAACACAAAACAAACACAAGAAACAATCAAAAAATGGTTTACTCGATTTATTGCAGAAAACAACAACCACACATAAAAGTGTGATTGTTAGATGCTCGCGTCCACTATACAGTTCCCAAACAACAACCCACACACCCCACACCACGAACCGGGAAACCCCGAGAATCGCTGTTAGCAGCGTGCAGACACCAAAAACAACACCCAACACCACTCACGCAGTGCCGGCCTGTTGTTTCAGGCCCCAATAATGTGTCATACACCCCCCGACTCGAACCACCCCCACCCGCGTTCCAGACCAGAAAACCTCGAAAGATTCACAGTCGTACTAACCGGTGGTGATCATCCACTACGCCAGGAAATTATTTGTTGATATTCCACCCATGAGCACCACGACCCTGTAACACAAGTACAGGAAATCGGGATATTCTCTACCACCACACAAACAAACCCATTAGAGCATGCTGGTGGTGTTAGTTGCTCCTTAGAAAGGAGGTGATCCAGCCGCACCTTCCGGTACGGCTACCTTGTTACGACTTAGTCCCAATCGCCAGTCCCACCTTCGACAGCTCCCTCCCACAAGGGGTTAGGCCACCGGCTTCGGGTGTTACCAACTTTCGTGACTTGACGGGCGGTGTGTACAAGGCCCGGGAACGTATTCACCGCAGCGTTGCTGATCTGCGATTACTAGCGACTCCAACTTCATGGGGTCGAGTTGCAGACCCCAATCCGAACTGAGACCGGCTTTTTGGGATTAGCTCCACCTCACAGTATCGCAACCCTTTGTACCGGCCATTGTAGCATGCGTGAAGCCCAAGACATAAGGGGCATGATGATTTGACGTCGTCCCCACCTTCCTCCGAGTTGACCCCGGCAGTCTCCTATGAGTCCCCACCATAACGTGCTGGCAACATAGAACGAGGGTTGCGCTCGTTGCGGGACTTAACCCAACATCTCACGACACGAGCTGACGACAACCATGCACCACCTGTGAACCAGCCCCGAAGGGAAACCACATCTCTGCGGCGATCTAGTCCATGTCAAGCCTTGGTAAGGTTCTTCGCGTTGCATCGAATTAATCCGCATGCTCCGCCGCTTGTGCGGGCCCCCGTCAATTCCTTTGAGTTTTAGCCTTGCGGCCGTACTCCCCAGGCGGGGCACTTAATGCGTTAGCTACGGCGCGGAAAACGTGGAATGTCCCCCACACCTAGTGCCCAACGTTTACGGCATGGACTACCAGGGTATCTAATCCTGTTCGCTACCCATGCTTTCGCTCCTCAGCGTCAGTTACAGCCCAGAGACCTGCCTTCGCCATCGGTGTTCCTCCTGATATCTGCGCATTTCACCGCTACACCAGGAATTCCAGTCTCCCCTACTGCACTCTAGCCTGCCCGTACCCACCGCAGATCCGGAGTTAAGCCCCGGACTTTCACGGCAGACGCGACAAACCGCCTACGAGCTCTTTACGCCCAATAATTCCGGATAACGCTTGCGCCCTACGTATTACCGCGGCTGCTGGCACGTAGTTAGCCGGCGCTTCTTCTGCAGGTACCGTCACTTTCGCTTCTTCCCTACTGAAAGAGGTTTACAACCCGAAGGCCGTCATCCCTCACGCGGCGTCGCTGCATCAGGCTTTCGCCCATTGTGCAATATTCCCCACTGCTGCCTCCCGTAGGAGTCTGGGCCGTGTCTCAGTCCCAGTGTGGCCGGTCACCCTCTCAGGCCGGCTACCCGTCGTCGCCTTGGTGAGCCACTACCTCACCAACAAGCTGATAGGCCGCGAGTCCATCCCTAACCAAAAAATCTTTCCAACACCCACCATGCGATAGATGCTCATATCCAGTATTAGACCCAATTTCTCAGGCTTATCCCAGAGTCAGGGGCAGGTTACTCACGTGTTACTCACCCGTTCGCCACTAATCCACCTAGCAAGCTAGGCATCATCGTTCGACTTGCATGTGTTAAGCACGCCGCCAGCGTTCATCCTGAGCCAGGATCAAACTCTCCGTAAAAAAATACAGACACCACCACACCACACGGGAAAACGCGTGATCGATGGCACCAAATTCAAACCCAGCAATAAAAAACCAACAACAAACCCAAAACGGATTCATCATCAGCAGTTATTACCGAAAAAACTTCGGTATCAACAAACATGACACACTATTGAGATCTCAAACAACAGACATCAGCCAAACATCCACGGATAATTCTTTTTTCCGTTTCCGCCTTGGCGACTTATCTAATTTACAACCCTTTTTCGTTTCCGTCAAATTCACTTTATGTGAGCCTGACCTCAACGAAAAACCCCGACAATCTCGCCCCCACCACCCATAAAAGGCAACAAGAACTCAACCCTCAAAGATTTTTAGTGGATTGGCCACCCGAATCAACAAGCCTTCCGACCCGTTCTCCTCGCGGCGACAGATGAAAACTTTACACGGATTTCGGGCACTTGCAAAATCGGGGGCTCCTACGCCGTTGGCACTCGGGTGACCATCAAGAAAATCAGCGAGATTGCGCGGGTTTTCCATGTCAGCGCTCTGGGATCGGTGAGCGGTGGTGGCAGCAAAAGTACGTTTCGGTCAGAATTGGTTTATGAGAAGTGGATCACTTACCAGGCGTCTGAATCTAGAATCCCCCATCATCAATGCACCCATGATCGGTGCGGCTGGTGGTGAATTGGCTGCTGCCGTCAGCAAGGCCGGCGGCTTGGGCTTGATTGGTATCGAACCGAAGGGCACCAAAGAGTGGTTCGCTCAACAGTTTCGGTGGTGCCATAACCTCAGCACACCATGGGGAGTTGGATTCATTGGCTGGTCCCTTACCGAAGATCTGGCGTTTCTTCGCCACATCCTGAGCCACCAGCCAAACTTCATGTCCGCGAGCTTTATCTCCGCGAGCGATCGGCGGATGTCAGAAGCCTTCGCGGTGGCGAAAGATCTAGGGATTATCACCAGCATTCAAGCGGGCTCCGCCAGAGAAGTGGACGAAGCCCTCACCGCAGATGTAGATGTTGTTGTAGTCCGCGGCAGCGAAGGCGGCGGACACGGTCGCAACGAGGTCGCCACTCTCCCCCTCCTGCAGTACGCGAAGTCGGCGACCGACAAACCTGTGGTGGCTGCCGGCGGCATCGGTACGGCACGAGGAGTGGCGGCGGTGTTAGCCGGTGGCGCTGACGCGGCTTGGATTGGAACTCGATTCATCACGGCGCGAGAGTCTTTGGCTCACCCGACGAAAAAGTCTGCAGTTGGCCACGCCACCTTGGATGACACCCTCTATACCAACGCATTCGACATCGCTCAAAAGCTTCCGTGGGAGCGCGAATATGGCGGCAGGGCGCTCAAAAACGCGTTCGCCGAAGAATGGGTCGGCCGCGAAGACGAACTACTGCAAGCCGTCGAGGCCAGCGACAACATCACCCAGAGCGTCAACGAGGCAATAGCCTCCGGCAACCTAGATAAGCTCCCGATTTACGCGGGCGAAGCCGCAGCATTCACCACTCACCAGGGTCAGAGCGTCGCAGAGATCGTGGAAGAACTCGACGAGTTCCGCACCCACCTCGAGCAAGCAAGCACTACCTGGGCAAGGAAGCCTCGCTAAGAACCCAACGGCATGTTGTCGATGAGTCGTACTTCGCCAACTCGTGCAGCAACCAGCGCTAGAGCGGATCCCGTAAAGGGAGTGTCCTGGCAATTCACGCCAATAGGCTCAAGCGTGGAAGGGTCAACGACTTCCAGATAGTCCAGTTCTACAAGCGGTTCCGCGTCAATAAGCGCCACAGCATCGTCGATATTGAGCGGTTCATGGGCGTCGGCCCGCGCTTTCAAAAGGAAGAGCGCCCGCGATAACACCAAGGCTGCTTCTGCTTGAGCCTCGGAAAGGAACTGATTTCGGGAGGAAAGCGCCAGTCCGCGGTCGGATCGGACAATGGGAACGGCCGCAATTTCCACGTTGTAGGCGAGGTCCTGGACCATTCGTCTGATGATAGCCAATTGCTGCGCATCTTTTTGTCCAAAGAATGCGGTGTAATTCACTTTCTTGGAAGTCAATAAACTTGGCTGCGCAAAGTTTAGGAGTTTTGAAACTACAGCCAACATTCCATCGAAATGTCCCGGCCGTGAAGCGCCTTCAAACTTTTCACCCAGCACACCCGAGGACACCACTACCAACGGGTTCCCGTCCGGATACACCTCAGACTCCTCCGGAGCAAACACCACATCCGCTCCTGCACGCGCAAGCAACTCCACATCAGCGTCCAGGGTGCGCGGGTAGCGTTCGTAGTCCACAGGATCGTTGAACTGCAAGCGATTCACGAAGATAGACACCGCCACAATGTCGTTCCGGGACCGCGCAGTGCGCACCAGCGTCCCATGCCCCTCGTGCAAAGCACCCATCGTGGGGACAAAGCCCACGCCCACGGGCTCATCACCTGAATCGGCCCCTCCCGGAGGATGCGCTTCAATGAGCTCGCGCAGCGCCGCGCGAAACTCAGTCACTGTTGTGGTGACAATGGGCAACCGAGGCGAGGCTGCGTCGTCGTTCTGGGAAACGGAACGGAAAACGGAAGGTGCGGGATTTACGTCAGAACTCACGCTCTGATCTTACGAGGATTCGCCAGTTCCGAGGGTGAGCGCATCCAGAATCGCCGAAGTTTGCGCCTCGGTGAGAAGCCCGCGCACCAGAGCGCGCTGAGCGGTAGCCCGCGCCAGCTCACGATACGCGCGGCGAAGATCCGGGGTAACGCCGTCCGTTGCGAGCGCGGCAATATGCGCTTCAACCGTGCCCACATCTCCTCGAGCCACCGGGCCAGTCAACGCGGACTCTCCCCCGCTCAAAGCGTTCTCGAGGGAAGCGCGCATCAGCGGGCCCAAGACGCGGTCTGGTCGTTCCACCCCAATCTGCCGCAACAATTCAGCGGACTGACCGGCAATCGTGACCAAATGGTTGGACGCGTGGGCGAGGGCAGCGTGGTACTTGCCACGATCGGCTTCCTCGATGACCGTGCTCTCGGCATCCATCTCCAAGACCAGCGCCTGCGCGATAGGAAGCATCATCTTGTCCGCGGTGACGCCGAAGACGCAGTCCCGCAGTCGGCCCAGATCGAGGCTGGTTCCGGTGAAGCTCATGGCCGGGTGAATGGCGAGCGGGATGGCGCCGGACGCGCGGATGGGGTCCAGAATTCCGGTTCCGAAACGGCCGGCGGTGTGCATTACGAGCTGGCCCATTTGCCAGTGGCCAGCATCTGCGAGTCCTTGAACCAGCGGGCCCAACGCATCATCCGGCAACGCCAAGAGCACCAGTTCGGAGCGCTCCACAATGTCCGGAATGTCCAACAACGGGGCGCCCGGCAAGAGCGCTTCGGCGCGATCTTTCGAGGCCTCGCTGACGGCGTGCACGCCCACCACTTGATGTTCGGCAGCGCGCAGGGCAGCACCCAACACGGCACCCACCTTGCCGGCGCCGATGATTCCCAGTCCTAAACGGCCGGGTTTACTCATGGTGTTGCTCCTCGATCAGCCACTGATTTCGATCATGCAAACGCCGCGCCGTTGCGGCTTTGTCCGCTTGCATCAAGAACAAGTGTCGCGCATCTTTGACATCCATTTGTTTGACGCGCGCCCGCACCATGCCCATTGTCGAGGCGAGTTCGACGTCTGCAACACCTACGCGCCGGGCGATGGGACCCTGTTGCAACAGCACGCCTTGCGTGCGCTCGTGCGGAACGTAGGTGACGTGGCGGGTGAGCCTGCCGCCGCGAATGACGATGCTGGTGTCCGTGCTGAGGTAGCCCTGGCGTTTGTAGGTGAGCGGTGAGAGCCAGGCGGCACGGCGCGGGGACTGCGTGAAATCACTGCCGCCCTCGTCGGGTACTTCTTGGAGCCCCTTCTCAAGGACCGCGCGCGGATTCTCCGTGCCGGGATCCGGGAGGACAATCGGCAACACCGCATACACGTCATCGAGACTTCCCACGCGCAGCAGCACGGAACGCTGCACAGCATTGTCCAGCCCGTAGCCAGCCACGTTCGCGGTGATCCGATGCCATCCAAAGAGACGCCAAAGCCACGGAGATTCCACGCGAATCGCTTGAATGCGGCCGGGCGGGATGGTCTGGTGGCTGGTATCGGTGAGCCCGTATTTGAGCCGGAGTCCATCGGGGCTCGAGGAGGCGGTGAACGCGAAGCCCTTATTCAGCTCCGACCACAGCAGTGCGCCCGCGCTCAGTCCGGCCGGCACGAGGGCCACCAGAGTGATGGGTTCGTTGAGCCACACGCCGGCCACAATGAACGGCACCCCGATTGCGCCGACCACGGACAGCAGCGTGGAATTCAGCAGCGAACTTCCAATCAGCCGCCCCACCGGCGTAGTTGCCACCACCGTTTCGGGCACGGGTTCCGTGAGTGGGTTTTCCAGGGAGTACGACGACGCAGCCCCGGTTTCGTCGGCCGCTATGGTCGCGTCTGGGTCGGGTGCCGGTGTTGTGGCTTGGGTGCGAAGGCCCGCTGCCCGGGTCAGGATGGCGCTACGGAGCGCTTGGGCGTCCTTGTACTTGAGATAGCTCAGGCTCATGGCGGAATCGCCGGAGTCCGCTACTTCGAACTTCAACTCGGCGAGGCCGAAGATGCGCGCGAGCAGCGGCTGGACGATGTCGATCGCTTGCACGCGGTCGATTCTTGCTTGGCGGTTTTGGCGGAAAAGAACACCGGTGCGGACACGCACGTGTTCATCCGTCACTTGGTACTGCGTGAAGCGCCACGACAAGTAGAAGCCCCCGACGATCACCGTCAAGAGTGCGGCGGCGATGCCCACCACGGGCCATAAGACCTCCGTGGGGAGGGCGAAGATGTTGCTGTTGACGTGACCATCGATCGCGGAATTCAGCACATTTTGTACATAAATGTAGATCGCGCCGGCCACGAGCACCCAGCCGCGAACGAACGGGGAGACAGGATGAACTCGGTTCCAGTTTTCCTCAGTCATGATCCGGCGCTCACAGTCCGGCGAGCTTCGCTTCGCCGCGCGCCGACAGCTGTTCGCGCAATCGTGCGCCTTCGGCCTCCGGGATTCCTGGAATCTCCGGGTTAGCGCTAGGGCTCGCGGTATGCATTTTCACCTTGCACAGACCAAAAGCACGATCGATGGGCCCGGCCTCAACATCCACGTACTGCATGCGTCCGTAAGGAACCACCATGAGTTTGCGGAACATCACGCCCCCTCGAATCAGCAGATCATCTTCGCGCTCTGCGTAGCCGATGGCCCTGACCTGACGGGGCATGATGAAGAGAATGTCAACGAGGGCGTAGATCAACCCAGCTGCCGGAAGCGCCCAGACCAGCCACTCGGCTGGCCATGTCCAAACGCCCAGAAGCCTCAGAATGAGCGGGACGGCCAAGAAAAGCACAAAGAAGAAGTGGCCGATCAGCCCGTTGAGAATGCGGACCTTCAAGTATTTCGGTGAGACGCGTAACCATTCGATTCCTGCAGGATCAATGGGCTCGTGTGGCATATCCTTCGGTCTCCCCCTTGGTGTCACGCCGCTGATGAGGCGTGCTTGGTCCGTCAGTTTCCTCCGGCGGAATCTTGCAAAAATGCTCCACCACAAAACCAACAATAACCATGACTAGCGCGCCAATCATCATCACGATGCACGAAACCAGTGCGGGGCTACCAGTAGATCCGACAGCTAGAAAGTCAACCAGAATACCTAAATGCCACCCACCAATGACGGCCCCACCGTAGGCTCCGGCCTGCGCCAACACCAGTGTTCTGGCGGCCATGATGGGGTCGATGGGGTTCTTCGACTTGCCCTGGCGGTACCGCAACACTCGAATTCCCAGCACGAGCGCCAGCAAGGACACCGCGCCCATGGTGATTAAGGAAGTCCAGTGCAGTACGGGCGCGCCGTAGCCGGCACCGGAGGCGAAACGTTGAGCGATCCAACCACCGAGCGCGGCAACGGCGACCACAATCGCCAACCACGTAATTTTGAGCGTGGCCACTAGGACCCCTCGTCCCACGCATCGTTGTGAGGGGAATACGGCTGAAGGTCCTCGGCGTCAACGGCTTTTTGGGCGAGGTCCACGACGGACTCCCCGCGAAGCGTTGCATCCGGATCCATCCAGGCCCACGGCTGCAAAACGAAGGCGCGTTCGCCCGCGAGCTTGTGCGGGATCGTGAGGCGCTCTTCGTCCATTTCCAGATCGCCGTACGTGATGATGTCGACGTCCAGCGTGCGAGGACCCCAGTGCACTTCACGCACACGGTGATGCTTGTTCTCCACCGCGTTGCAGTGCGCCAAGAGCTCGTACGGGCTCAACGTGGTTTCCACTTCGATCACCATGTTCAAGAAGTCCGGCTGATTGGCAGGACCGCCAACAGCCTTCGTCTGGACCACTTGGGAGACCTGGCAAAGACGCACATCGTTGCGGTCCACCAGATCTGCAACGGCGAGAGACAGGGTATCTGCGCGCTCGCCCAGGTTTGATCCCAAAGCAAGAATCGCTTTGACTGGTGCGGATTCGGTCATGGTCTCTCCCGGTGAATCGTGATGGTGACATCCCGAAAGGGAACGGTGATCGGTGCTTGGGGCTTGTGAACCGTCAGATCCAGCGCAACTAAGCGGGCTGCGGCGTCGTCGTAATGAGAGAAAATCGCGGCAGCGGTGCGCTCCGCAAGAGTCTCAATCAGATCGTACGGACCGGACTGAATCTCGCGAACCACCACTTCGGCCAGCTCGCCATAGTTCAGCGTGAGGGCAAGATCATCCGTGGCAGCGGCCGGGCGGATGTCCGTATACAGGGTCACATCAATGGTGAACTCCTGGCCGTCACGCTTCTCATGATCGAAAACGCCGTGGTAGCCCGTGGCGGACATGCCCGTGACCGTGATGGCATCGCGTGCGTTGCTCACGTGGGACACCTACTACTGCTTCGCTAGCGCGACGGTCTCAGGCTTAGTCCACGCAGTTGCAACCTTCACCGCGTCCAACGACTCTTCAATGTTGTGAACGCGGACAGCCCACGCTCCCTGCGCGGCAGACAACGTGGTGGTGGCAGCGGTTGCGTGATCACGCTCGGCCGGGGCTGCAGGCTTGCCGTTAGCAGCCAGCAAGGAACCCAAGAAACGCTTACGGGACGTGCCAATCAGAACCGGGTGACCCAGTTCCTGCAACTTGTCCAAGTTCTTCAAGAGCTCCCAGTTGTGGCGAGCGTCCTTTGCGAAGCCCAGGCCTGGATCGATGATGATCTTCTCCGGCTTCACGCCAGCCTGAAGGAAGGTCTCGCGAACCTGCTTGAGCTCAGCGACAACGTCCTCAAGAACATCCGTGTACTCCGTCAGACCAGTCATGGACTGCTGGTCCCCGCGGCGGTGCATCAATACATAGGGAACACCGCGTTCAGCGATCAGCGCTGGCATGTCTGGCTCGTGAGTGAGACCGGAAACGTCGTTGATGATGTGCGCGCCGGCATCGAGCGCCGCGCGGGCAGTAGAGGTGTGGACCGTGTCAACGCTGACTACTGCGCCAGCCTTCACGAGGGCCGCCACTACCGGGACTACTCGCTTGGCTTCGTCTTCGGGTGCCACAAAGTCGGCGCCTGGTCGGGTGGATTCGCCACCCACATCAATGATGTCTGCGCCGGCGTACATCATGCGCAATCCATGCTGGATGGCGTCGTCGAAATTCAAGTACTTTCCGCCATCGGAAAAAGAATCTTCCGTGACGTTCAGAATACCCATGACAAGCGTTCGATCCTTGGGTAAAGAATCGAACGTCTTGACCGTAGATTTCTTGATGACGGGTAGGGGGCTCGTTGCTGGACCGGTTCCGGGGATGGCGCCGAGGGACATGTAATACCTACTTTCCAAGAATGAGGCTCATGGCCTCAGCGCGGGTTGCGGGTTGCCGCAATTGCCCACGTACTGCACTCGTGACGGTCATTGCGCCTGGTTTGCGCACGCCACGCATCGACATACAAAGATGTTCGCACTCCACTACAACGATCGCCCCACGCGGCTCCAACAGGCTCTCGATAGCCTCCACGATTTGCGTGGTGAGGCGCTCTTGAACCTGCGGGCGACGTGCGTACATATCAACCAGTCGGGCCAACTTGGACAATCCGGTCACTCGACCGTCATTGCCCGGAATATAGCCCACGTGTGCTCGTCCGTGGAAGGGCACCAAGTGGTGCTCACACGTCGAGTAGAAGGGGATGTCCTTGACGAGGACCATTTCTTCGTGGTCAATGTCAAAACTCTTGGACAGAATCTCTTTCGGATCCATGTGCAGCCCGGCGAAGATTTCCGCGTAGGCCTTCGCGACGCGCTTAGGGGTCTCCTGAAGCCCGTCACGATCTGGATCTTCCCCGATCGCCTCAAGGATTTCCCGTACTGCCTTGGCAATACGTTCTTGATCTATCTGCGGGGCGATGTACTGGCCACGCATGACGTCGTCGTCGATTTCGCTCACTTTTCGATCCTACCGGTAGGCCCCTCTCGGGGTCACAGACTATTTCGATTCCGGGTTATCCGACGTCATGGGGCCACCCGTGGTGCCGTGTTCTCCACTGCCAGAACCGCCTGCACCGGGTCCACCGATACCGGGGCCGGGGGTGCCTTCAGCTCCTGGGAATCCAGCGCCGTCACCCGGACGAGAGCCCGGAAGTTTTGGAGCTGAACTTGGATCGATCATGACATCCTCGTGACCTTCTTGCTCTTCTGGTGCGTTCTGGTCTGAGTCGCTAGGCGACGTGCCCTGTCCGTTTCCGTTTGCGTTTCCGTTGCGTTCGGCGTTCTCGCGCGCTTCAATTTCGGCATGCTCCTTCGGCGACTGCACAGGAGGTTCGGTGTGTACGGGGCGACTGTCCTTGGAAAGCCAGACTTCGCGCGCAGGAGCCTTCACGATGTCGTGGAAGACCTCTTCGAGTTCCCTCTGGTTCAAGGTCTCGCGCTCAAGCAGAGCGAGGGCCAGACGGTCCAATACGTGACGGTTCTCGGTGAGGATCCAGTACGCCTCGTCGTGAGCCGTGTCGATGAGTCCGCGAACTTCCTCATCCACAATCGCTGCGACGCGTTCAGAGTAGTCACGGTCACCGCTCATATCGCGGCCCATGAATGGCTCGGCGTTACCGTTGCCGAGCTTCACGGATCCAATGCGATCGCTCATGCCGTACTGAGTGACCATCTTGCGAGCGGTACCCGTGGCCTTCTCGATGTCATTCGAGGCGCCGGTGGAGGGATCGTGGAAGATGATTT
This sequence comes from Neomicrococcus aestuarii, assembly GCF_014201135.1. Lineage (NCBI taxonomy): Bacteria > Bacillati > Actinomycetota > Actinomycetes > Micrococcales > Micrococcaceae > Neomicrococcus > Neomicrococcus aestuarii. The sequence continues at coordinate 1,567,611 of NZ_JACHDR010000001.1, forward strand.
CTTCAGCCACGCGACCACCCATGGCGTATGCCAGCTGATCCAGCAGTTCGTTGCGGGTGATGGAGTACTTGTCTTCGCTCGGAACCACCATGGTGTAGCCGAGTGCGCGGCCACGCGGAAGGATGGTGACCTTCGTGACCGGAGCCGAGTGACGCTGAGCCGCAGCCACCAGAGCGTGACCACCTTCGTGGTATGCGGTGACCTTGCGCTCGTGTTCTTTCATGAGGCGCGAACGCTTCTGAGGTCCGGCCATAACGCGGTCGATTGCCTCGTCCAAAGCACGGTCGTCAATGAGCTGCGCGTTGGAACGAGCCGTCAACAGTGCAGCTTCGTTCAAGACGTTTGCAAGGTCGGCACCGGTGTAGCCGGGAGTGTTCTTGGCAACTGCTTTGAGGTCAACGTTGTTGGCCATCGGCTTACCTTGAGCGTGAACGCGCAAGATCTTCTCGCGGCCGGCAAGGTCCGGTGCTTCAACCGGGATCTGACGGTCAAAACGACCAGGACGCAACAGCGCCGGGTCCAAGACGTCTGGACGGTTGGTTGCCGCGATCAGGATGACGTTGGTGTTGGCGTCGAAGCCGTCCATCTCCACGAGGAGCTGGTTCAAAGTCTGTTCGCGCTCGTCGTTACCGCCGCCCACGCCGGCGCCACGATGGCGGCCCACGGCGTCGATTTCGTCCACGAAGATGATGGCTGGGGAGTTGTTCTTGGCCTGCTCGAAGAGGTCGCGCACACGAGATGCACCCACACCGACGAACATTTCCACGAAGTCAGAACCCGAGATCGAGTAGAAAGGCACGCCAGCTTCACCGGCAACAGCCTTCGCCAGCAGGGTCTTACCGGTTCCCGGAGGACCGTAGAGCAAAACACCCTTAGGAATCTTGGCGCCCACTGCCTGGAACTTCGCTGGCTCTTGGAGGAATTCCTTGATTTCGTGGAGTTCTTCCACGGCCTCGTCGGCACCTGCAACGTCGTTGAAGGTCACCTGTGGCATGTCTTTGGTGATGAGCTTGGCGCGGGACTTGCCGAACTGCATGACCTTGCTGCCGCCGCCTTGAGCGCGGGACATCAGGAACCAGAAGAGCAGCGCGATGATCAAAAACGGGACGATGAATCCCAGCATGGACAGCAGCCAGTTGCTCTCAACGGGCTGATCCGTGTAACCGTTCAATTCAGCCGAATTGATGGCATCCACTACCTCGGGCGCGCGCGCCGTCGAGTAGTAGAAGGTCACGTTCTTGCCCTTGTCGGCACCGTCAAGCGTCAAGCTTTCCTTGAGCTGGAGGTCTACTCGTTGATCAGCGTCAAAGATCTTGGCCTCTTCAACCTTCTTGTCCTGCAAAAGCTCCATGCCGACGCTCGTGTCGACGCGTCCGGAGCTTGTGGAAGTCAGTGAAGGCAGGAAGATAAGCAGCGCGACAGCGCCGATCAACACCCAAAACGGCCAACTATTGAAGATCTTCTTGTTCATTCGCTGGGGAGATATCTCCCCGTCCCTTCTGGTCGAAAAGTACGACGCCATTCGTCAATCCCGCTCACAAGCTACTAAAAACTACGCGCGCGAGACGTACGTGAAGTACAAAGTTTAGTTTCAAGCATTACACCTCACGAACCTTTCACGCTCCACGGGCCCAAAAAGTTCCCTCTCGGCGTAGCGCATGACGATTCCCTCAGTTGCGTAGTCTGTAAGACGAACCCACGAAAGGTTTCCGTTGAGCCCCACCTCCACGTCCACCGCAGCGTCCACCTCTTCTCGCGGTCTTGCCATTTTCACCGGCCTAGTTCTGGGCCAAATCGGAACCACGATAGCCCTCTTACCCCACCTTCTCAGCGGCGGACTCATGCTGCTACAGAACTTGTGGATCCGCGAAACCCTGCCCGAGGACATGCCCTTTTCGATGCTTCCTCTCAGCCAGTACGCGCTGCTGGAATTGGTGGGCATTCTCGCGGTTGCGGCGACGATCACCGGTTGCCTTCCGTACTTTGTGATGCCAGCACGACGACGCAGCGTCACCTTGGGTGCCTCGCTCGGCGTTGCGTTGGGCTTACTGATTTCGATCGGCCAATCCTTCTGGGAGATGGCCAAAGGACTGGGCATTGGCGCCGGTGCTTCGTCGACTGCCCAGTTGTATTTTTGGGGTCTACTCGCTGGCTTCGTGCTCTTTGCAGCTCTTGCTGCGCTGGTGACCATGGTCTTCGCTTCCGGCACGCCCACGTGGAGTGCCCTGATGTGGGCCCTCGTCGCCGTACCCGTGACCTCGTGGATCCTTTCATGGACCTCCCCCAGCGGACCCTTTTCGGGCCCATTCTTGATGCCACTGATTGAGTCGTTCACCGGTCCCCTCCCTGACCCTTTCTCCGGCGACTCAACGTTCCTCAATTACGTCTACCGCTTCTTGCCCGCGATCATCGTGGGATTGGCGCTGGCTTGGTACGGCTGGAAGCCGCTTGGTCGACTAGCAATCTGGGTCGTTGACCTTGCCCTACTTTTCTTCATCCCTGTGCTCGCCACAGCCACACAGAGCGCGGCAGGCATGCGTGTTCTGAATGGCAACGTGAGGGACATGTTGGATTACGGCTCTGAGGTCTTCCGCGCGCAGATGCGTCTGGATAACCCCCAGCTGTGGGTTGTGGGTACTGCCCTCCTCATTGCCGTAGTGGTGGGAATCGTGAGGCGATCCCGCACTCGATCACTGTGAAGTTTTCAAACAGCTGCGAAATGTTCAAGGAACAGTCGCCCGGGTACCCCGAATAGCCGTGCGGACTCGGGCGTTGGGCCAGAGTAAGCGCGGACGAACAGGACGATTTCGGATGTGGATCTAGACAGAAAGCGCTAGCTGTTGCGCCTTCTCCGGATGGAAGTAGGCGTTTCGCATGAGGGGTCGTTGGGCATCCTCCTGCACGGGCGGTTTCCAGAAAGGAACGCCATTGCGCATGACAATCGCCCACGCCGTCTCATGAACCAGATGGTGGTGGTGCGAACACACCATCGCCGCGTTTTCTAAAGTGGTGACGCCGCCTTTCGAGTACTCGAGCACGTGATGGGCTTCGCACCGATCCACCCCCGTGGTGCATCCGGGGAACGTGCATCCGCGGTCCCTCGCGTAGAGCAACTTGCGCTGCTCGGCGCTAAAGAGTCGCCTTCGGTTGCCTGCGTCCACCACTTGAGAATCTCCACCCAACACCACTGGCAAGAGTTCAGCGTTGCAGGCTAGTTGCCGGATGATACGAGGGTTGATGGGGCCGGAGTGAACAGCGTCCGAGCGGAACTCGACATCCGAGGCTAGGAGATCCCGCTCGAGGCTCTTCTGATCAATGTTGACGATTACTTGCGGGTGGTAGCCGCCGTGCAAAGACACATTTCCGCCTTTCAACCCGGCCGAGAGTGCGTGGAGAACGCCGTCCAGGCGCTTCTGGGCAAGGGATCGTCCGTCCTTTGGCGCTTCGAGCGGTTTTCCGTTCTCGTCGAGGGCGACGGTTTCCGAGACCTCGCCTCCCTCCGCTCCGGCTCGAGATCCTGGTCCGGAGTCCAGTCCCGCACCCGAGCCCAGTTGCGTTCCCAGCCCAGAACCCGCATCCTCAGACACCTGGTTCCGCGACCGCGGGCTCACTTCAGGCGCCATGACGGTCAGGAGGGTCTCATGCTGAAGATCGTCCGCTAGCAAGCTCCACCGATGAAGTCCCATGAACCGCCCCAAATAGAACGCTCCCTGAATCTCCTGTTTGACCTGCTGCGTTGGCAGAACACCCATGGAGTTGATGCGGTTCTCCCAGTCCTTGACGCGCCGATCTACGGCTTTGGGGATGGAACTCGTCGCCGCTTTAAGCAGGTCAGCTTCCATGCGGTCGGAAAGCAGATCCGCTTCTTCCGCGCTGCCGGTGACTTGCTCAATAGGCTCCCGAAGTCGATCCACGGCACCGATCATCTTTGCCGCCAAACTCACGGGCAACGCAGCGTCCTCAAACGCCCTACCAATCAACGGATGCGCGGTTTCCACATCCCCTTCTGGCGACTCCACGGGAGTAATAGCATGGGCAATGTCCAGGCGCTTCTGCACTTCCCCGGGATTCACGTGGAGAACTTGCGAGAGCCGCTCTTTGGCGGATCGAAATTTGGAGCGCTCCGAACTCAGTTGCACGTCCGAATTTAAGTCCTGAATTGCCTGCTCCATGCGGGCCGCGAAGTTGACTTGCAGACGGCCCACCTGATGACTCAGGCGCTCAAACGCGAGCCCAACGTCATCCAGTTCAGAGGCAGACCCCGGGACAACTGTGGCTACTTCCGCGAGGAAAGCGAGATGGCTTTGCAAGAGCAGCGCGTGCTCACGAAGCGCAGTGACCGAATACTCGGTGGCATCGAAGGTGGATGGTGAATCAAGTTGAGTTGGTTTGACCCCGACTTCCA